>CAJXNV010000119.1 GCA_913057155.1 uncultured Actinomycetes bacterium
CCGGGGGAAGACGACACCCAGCGGCGCTACCACAACGCCGTGGACGACTGGCTGGCACGAGTGGAGGAGCGCCAACCCTTCGGCCGGCTCATCAAGCCCGCGGAGATCGCCGAGACCTTGGCCTTCGTCCTCAGTGACGACGCCGGGATGATGACCGGCACGGTGATCGATTACGACCAATCGGTCCAAGGTGCCGGGGAAGCGCAGACCGCACCCTCTCGAGACGATGACTGATCGGCCAGTAGGGCAGGATCAGTCGATGAGTTCCGATGTAGTTGTCACTTGGCCCGTTTACGACGTCTCCGGTCCCACGACGGGAGCCTTGTTGGCCGAGGCCGGCCTGACGGTTCGGCTGCACCCGCGCACCAGTAATCGAACTCCCGCCCAACTCGCGGAGATCCTCGGCGATGCGGTCGGTGTCATCGCGAGCACGGATCCATTCGATGCCTCAGTATTCGAGGCTTGCCCGAATCTGCGGGTGATCGCGCGCACCGGCGTGGGCGTGGACTCCATCGACATCGCAGCGGCAACCGAGGCCGGGGTGGTCGTCGCGACCACTCCGGGCGCGAATGAAGAGGCTGTCGCCGATCACGCCCTCGCGATGATCTTGGCGCTGCAACGCAAGCTCGTGGAGAACGATGCGGCGATTCGCGAGGGACGCTGGGACCGGGCGGGTGCCTTGACGCCGAGTGACTTGTACGGGGCGACCGTCGGGCTCGTGGGTTCGGGAGTGATCGGTCGCGCGGTCATCCGCCGACTCCTCGCATTCGGCACCACCGTCATCGTCTACGACCCCTACCTGTCAGTGGCTCCCGAAGGCACCGAACTCGTCGACCTGCCCACCTTGCTTGCGCGCAGCGATGTCGTCAGCGTCCATGCGCCGTTGACCGAGGGGACCAAGGGCTTGCTCGATGCCGAGGCGTTCGCGTCCATGAAGCCGGGGTCGGCGGTCGTCAACGTCTCCCGTGGAGGGATCGTCGATGAGGTGGCGCTCGCCGAATCGATCCGAAGCGGCCACCTCGGTGGAGCGGGCATCGATACCTTCGCCCGCGAGCCGATCGGTGATTCCCCGTTGCTGGACCTACCGACGGTCATCATGTCCCCGCATATCGCCGGGCTCAGCCACCGATCCATCGAGGCCATGACCGAGCAGGCCACCCAGGCGGTGTTGGACGTCGTCGCCGGTCGTTTACCCGCGTACCCCAAGAACCCTGAGGCACTCGGCAACCTTGTGGATTGAGAGCAAATTCGCGCTCCCACAGCGCAAGTTCGCGCCTCAGATCAGCAAGTTCGCGCTCCCACAGCGCAAGTTCGCGGGTTAGACGCGGCGGAAGATGAGCGCCCGCTTGACCTCTTGGATGGCCTTGGTGACCTGGATGCCGCGGGGGCAGGCATCGGTGCAGTTGAAGGTGGTGCGGCAGCGCCAGACGCCTTCCTTGTCGTTGAGCACCTCGAGGCGCTGCTCGAAGCCCGAATCGCGGCTATCGAAGATGAACCGGTGGGCCGCGACCATCGCCGCCGGCCCGAAGTACTGCCCGTCGGTCCAGTAGACCGGGCAGGAAGTGGTGCACGCGGCGCACAGGATGCACTTGGTGGTGTCATCGAAGCGGGCGCGGTCCTCGGCCGATTGCAGTCGTTCGCGGGTCGGCTCGTGTCCCTCGGGGATCAAGAACGGGAGCACCTGGCGGTAGGCCGCGAAGAACGGCTCCATGTCGACGATCATGTCCTTCTCGACCGGCAATCCCTTGATGGGTTCGACCGTGATCGGCTTCTTGATGTCGAGATCCTTGACCAGGGTCTTGCACGCCAACCGGTTGCGACCGTTGATCCGCATCGCGTCCGATCCGCAGATCCCGTGCCCGCAGGAGCGCCGGAAACTCAAGGTGCCGTCGAGTTCACCCTTGATCTTCTCCAGCGCGGTCAGCACCCGGTCGGTGGGGAACAGGGCGACGGTGTAGTCCTCCCAGTGGGCGTCTTCGTCGACGTCGGGTAGGAACCGGCGGATACGGAAGGTGACATCGGTCGCGACCGGGACCTCGGTCTCCGGGACGACCGTCTCCTCGACAACTGCTGCCATCAGTACTTGCGCTCCATCGGTTCGTAGCGGGTGGTGACCACGGGCTTGTAATCCAAGCGCACGTACTCCTCACCGCTGATGTCGGTCGACTTGTAGGCCATGGTGTGCCGCATGAAGTTGACGTCGTCGCGGTTGGGGTAGTCCTCGCGGGCGTGACCGCCGCGGGACTCCTTGCGCTCCAGCGCGCTGACGACCGTCACCTCGGCGAGGTCGAGCAGGAAGCCGAGCTCGATGGCCTCGATGAGGTCGGTGTTGTAGCGGGTGCCCTTGTCCTGGATCGACACGTTCGCGAAGCGGCGCTTGAGTTCCTGCACATCGCCGAGGGCCTGCTTCAAGGTCGCTTCGGTGCGGTACACCTGGGCGTTCATGTCCATGGTGTCCTGCATGTCCTTGCGGATCGCCGCCACCCGCTCGCTGCCGGTGCCGCTGCGCAGCCGCTCGACCAGCGCGATGGTGGCGCCTTGCGGATCACCGGGCAGGTCGACGTGCTCGACGGAGTTCGCGTACTCAGCTGCCGCGATCCCAGCGCGCCGGCCGAAGACGTTGATGTCCAGCAGCGAGTTGGTGCCCAAGCGGTTCGCACCGTGCACCGACACGCACGCGACCTCACCGGCGGCGTACAGGCCGGGCACCACGTGCTCGTTGTCGCGCAGCACTTCGGTCTCGACGTTGGTCGGGACACCGCCCATGGCGTAGTGCGCGGTGGGGAACACCGGCACGAGTTCGGTGATCGGATCCACGCCGAGGTAGGTGCGGGCGAACTCGGTGATGTCGGGGAGTTTCGTCTCGACCTGCTCGGCGGGCAGGTGGGTGAGGTCGAGGTAGACGTAGTCCTTGTTCGGTCCCGCGCCGCGACCCTCGCGCACCTCCTGGACCATGGCTCGAGCGACCATGTCGCGCGGCGCGAGGTCCTTGATGGTGGGGGCGTAGCGCTCCATGAACCGCTCGCCGGAGGCGTTGCGCAAGATGCCGCCTTCGCCGCGGGCACCCTCGGTGAGCAGGACGCCCAGACCGGCCAGGCCCGTGGGGTGGAACTGGTAGAACTCCATGTCCTCCAGCGGCAGGCCCTTGCGCCACACGATGCCCATGCCGTCGCCGGTGAGGGTGTGGGCGTTGGAGGTGGTCTTCCAGACCTTGCCGTAGCCGCCGGTGGCGAACACGATCGACTTCGCCTGGAACAGGTGGATCTCACCGGTGGCGAGTTCGTAGGCCACCACCCCGGCGGCAACCGGCTCGCCGGACTCCTCGTTCAGCAGCAGGTCCAGCACGTAGAACTCGTTGAAGAACTCCACGCCCTCCTTGATGCAGTTCTGGTAGAGCGTCTGCAAGATCATGTGGCCGGTGCGGTCCGCGGCGTAGCAGGAGCGGCGCACCGCGGCTTCACCGTGGTTGCGGGTGTGGCCGCCGAACCGGCGCTGGTCGATGCGGCCCTCGGGCGTGCGGTTGAAGGGCAGGCCCATCTTCTCCAGGTCGAGCACCGCGTCGATGGCCTCGCGGCACATGATCTCCGCGGCATCCTGGTCGACGAGGTAGTCGCCGCCCTTGACGGTGTCGAAGGTGTGCCACTCCCAGTTGTCCTCTTCCACGTTCGCCAGGGCCGCGCACATGCCGCCTTGCGCCGCACCGGTGTGCGAGCGGGTGGGGTAGAGCTTGGTGAGAACGGCCGTGCGGGCGCGGGTGCTGGACTCCAGTGCCGCACGCATTCCGGCGCCGCCGGCGCCGACGATGATGACGTCGAAGGTGTGGGTCTGCATGTCGCTACACGCCTCTCTACTAACCGAGGTTCGGATCGAAGGTGAAGATGACGAGCGTCCCGAGAAGGATGATGAAGGCCGAGGACACGTACAAGATCATCTTCAGCCAAAAGCGCGTCTGGTCGCGCTCGGCGTAGTCGTTGATGATCGTGCGCATGCCGTTGGTGCCGTGCAGCATCGCCAGCCACAGCATGGTCAGGTCCCAGACCTGCCAGAACGGGCTGGCCCAGCGACCGGCCACGAAGGCGAAGTTGATGCGCTGCACGCCGCCGTCGAGGAAGTTCATGATGAACAGGTGGCCGAGCACCAGGAACACCAGGACGATGCCCGATATCCGCATGAACAACCACGAGTAGAGCTCGAAGTTGCTGCGCTGGGCGTTGCGCCGGCTCAGCGAACGGGGGGTTTCGATACTTGGCGCGCTCATGGGGTGCTCCCGAACAGTGCCTCGATGGAATGCATCAACATGTAGTACGCGCCGGGAATCATCACCACGAGCCAAACCGCGGCGATCCCCCAGGTCATCTGACGCTGGAAGCGCGGGCCCTTGGACCAGAAGTCCACCGCGATCACCCGCAGGCCGTTGAGTGCGTGGAACAGCACGGCCCCGACGAGGCCGACCTCCAGCAGGGCGACGATCGGGGTCTTGTAGGTCGCGATGACGATGTCGTAGGCCTCGGGCGAGACCCGCACCAACGCGGTGTCCAGCACGTGCACGAATAGGAAGAAGAAGACGCCGACGCCGGTGATGCGATGCAGGACCCAGGTCCACATGCCCTCACCGCCGCGATACAGCGTCCCGACGGGCGTGGTGGTGGCCACCGGAGCTCCTCCTCGACTAGGCCGTTATCCCTGCAAGCGACTCGGGCGCGAGCGGTCAATCCCACTACCCGGTACGAGGCAAGAGTATCCCGGCTTTCCCTACTCGGCCCGGTGGGTTCGAAGAGCTCGTCGAGTGTTCCGGCTCACAGCCCACCATCCGCGGTGGACGGCGCCCGACTGCCCCCACCGAGCGCGCGCCCTAGGGTTTGGCCATGGCCGAAACCGAGTCTGGACTTCCCTTCGAACCCGTCTATGAGCCGTCGTCCCTGGACGGCTGGGATCCAGCGACCCAGCTGGCCGAGCCCGGCGAGTACCCCTACACCCGTGGCGTCTATCCCACGATGTACACCGGTCGCCCGTGGACCATGCGCCAGTACGCGGG
>CAJXNV010000120.1 GCA_913057155.1 uncultured Actinomycetes bacterium
GCCTGTCCGGCTAGGTGCTCGAAGACCACGCTGGTCTGCGTCGATTCGATATCGGTATCGGTCGACAGGTTCCCGGCGACGAAGGTCCGTAGGCCCTCGGTGTTCGGCGCGACGATGTGCACGATGAAGTCGTAGGCACCGGCGATGAAGAAAACGTTCAACACCCCGGGCTCGTTCGCTAAGCGCTCGGTCATCGCCATGAGTCCGGGTCGGGCGGCCGGGCGCACGCGCACGAAGATAACCGCCTGCAGATCGGCACCGGCCCGCGAATAGTCGATGTCGGCGCGGAAACCACGGATGATGCCGCGGTCCGCTAGTGATCGGGTACGCGCCAGGCAGGTGGAGGGGGCGATACCGACCCGGGCCGCCAGGGCGTTGTTGGGCTGGCGGCCATCGCGCACCAGGGCGTCGACGATCCGCTTGTCCACGTCGTCCAACGACGCCAGCAGATTGTTCGGCGACGACGACCCCTGGGCCGCGTTCTGCGAATTTCGTTCGGTCATTTGGTCAATGTACGACTATCTATTCCATAGAACTAGACAATCTCATCGCTTTATCCGATCTTTGGCCTGTCCGCTTTCCCCGTTCGGCGTCGGCAGGAGGCAGCCATGCGGCTAGGGGTTCCCCGGGAGATCAAGAACAACGAGTTCCGCGTGGCCATCACGCCCGCGGGGGTGGTCGAGGCCACCCGGCACGGCCACGAGGTGTTGATCGAGGCAGGAGCCGGAGAGGGCTCGCGGATCAGCGACGCCGAGTACCAAGCGGCCGGCGCGACGATGCTGCCCTCCGCCGCGGAAGTCTGGTCGAGCGCGGACGTGCTGTTGAAGGTGAAGGAACCGATCGCGCAGGAGTACCAGTACTTCCGATCGGACCTGGTGCTGTTCACGTACTTGCACCTCGCGGCGGACGAGCCCTTGACCAAGGCGTTGATCGATAGCGGCATGACGGCGATCGCCTACGAGACGGTGGAACTACCCGATGGTTCGCTACCGCTGTTGGCACCGATGTCCGAGATCGCCGGCCGGTTGGCTCCGCAGGTCGGGGCCGAAGCGCTGTTGCGGGCATCCGGCGGACGCGGCGTGCTGCTCGGTGGCGCCTCGGGGGTGCCGAGCGCGAACGTGGTCGTCATCGGAGGTGGGGTCGCCGGAGTGAACGCCGCGACCATCGCGGTCGGGATGCAAGGCAACGTGAAGATCCTGGACACCAACATCGCGAAACTGCGGCAGATCGACGCAGCGTTCCACGGCCGGATCGACACCATCGCCTCCAACACCTTCGAGATCGAACGTGCATGCCTGGAAGCCGACCTGGTGATCGGCGCAGTGCTGGTCGCAGGTGCACGGGCGCCGCACCTGGTCAAGGACGAACTCGTCGCCCGCATGAAGCCCGGTGCGGTGCTCGTGGACATCGCGATCGACCAAGGCGGGTGCTTCGAATCATCGCGACCCACCACGCACGAGGATCCGACCTATCCGGTGGCGGACACGGTCTTCTACTGCGTCGCCAACATGCCCGGAGCCGTGCCGCACACCAGCACCTACGCGCTCACCAACGTCACACTCCCCTACGCAGTACGCCTGCTCGATCACGGATGGCAGGAAGCACTCGCCGGCGATCCGGCCTTCGCCCTCGGACTCAATGTGGCAGGCGGTGCGATCGTCAACCACGGAGTGGCCGAGGCATTCGCGCACCTGCCGCGGGTGAGCTGACCTTCACCCCTATTGCGCAGTCTCGCCCCCGTTGCAGGCGCGGGCTATAGTCGGGGGCACAACTCAAGAACTGGGGAGCTCGCACGAAACGGCGGGCTGAGAGGGCAGTCGCGGCTGCCGACCCAAACGGAACCTGATCTGGGTAATGCCAGCGCTAGGGAGGATTCATGAAACGCATTCCCGCACGATTCGCCGTCGTCCTTTCCGCGAGCGCACTCGCGCTCGCCGCATGCAGTTCGGATTCGGCGACCGAACCGGAAACCGAAGCCACCACCGATGGCCCGGTCACGGTTCAACTGCTCACCCACGATTCCTTCGCGCTGAGCGAGGACGTCATCGCCGAATTCGAGGACACCTCCGGGATCGACATCGAACTGGTCTCCGGCGGCGATGCCGGATCGATGGTCGCCGGAGCGATCCTGGCCGCGGGCGCGCCCACCGCCGACGTCATGTTCGGGGTGGACAACACGCTCATCACCCGCGCACTCGATGAAGGCGTCTTCGAGCCGTACACCTCCCCCGAAGCCGAGTCCCTTCGACCGGATCTGGCCGACCAGACCTTCGACGGCCTGGTCACCCCCATCGACTTCGGTGACGTCTGCATCAACATCGACGACACCTGGTTCGAAGCAGAGGGGATCGCGCCGCCCACCACTCTCGAGGATCTCGCGGATCCGACCTACTCGGGTCTGCTCGTCGTCCAGGATCCGGGCACGTCCTCGCCGGGACTCGCGTTCTTGCTGTCCACTGTGGCCCGCTACGGCGATGAATGGCCCGACTACTGGCAGCGGTTGAAGGACAACGACGTCGCGGTGGCCGGATCGTGGAGCGATGCCTACTACGGGGACTTCACCTTCGGTGGCGGAGGCGATCGCCCGATCGTCGTCAGTTACGCGACGAGCCCGCCCGCGGAGATCGTCTACGCCGAGGGTGAGCCACCGGAGACGGTCTCGACCTCCTCGATGGACGACGGCTGCTACCGACAAATCGAGTACGCCGGCATCCTCGCCGGATCCGACAACGTGGAAGCCGCCCAGCAGGTGGTCGACTGGCTGCTGTCGGTGCCGGTGCAAGAGGACATCCCGCTGAACATGTTCGTGTTCCCCGCGCGTGCGGATATCCCGTTGCCGGAGGTGTTCACCGAGTTCGCCGGTCAGGTGGAAGATCCCGAGCAGTTGCCCGCCGACTACGTAGCCGAGAACGTGGAAGGACTGTTGACCGAGTGGGGCTCGGTCATGGGTAGGTAGGGATCGACACGAGCACGCACCTGGCAGCACCGGCGAGTCATCCCCGGTGGCTGTCGTGGGCGTGGGTGGTGCCCGCGCTGTTCCTCCTGGCGTTCCTGGCTATCCCGCTGGCTTCCCTCGGCAGGGAGATCATCAGCCCGGGCACCGCCGGTTACCTGCTCGATCCGCTGCCGTGGCGGGTGGCGGGGTTGGCCGCCGGGCAGGCGCTCGTGAGCACCGCGTTGGCGCTTGCCATCGGCCTACCGATGGCCAACGTGCTCACCCGTTACCGATTCCCTGGGCGGCGTTGGGCCCTGGCCTTGGCGACGGTGCCGTTCGTCCTGCCGACCGTGGTGGTGGCGCTGGCATTCCGCGCGCTGCTCGGTGGATCGCTCGGCTCCGGCTTCGCGATCGTGGTGCTGGCGCACGCCTACTTGAACCTCGCGGTGGTGGTGCGGATCGTCGGTGCCCGCTGGGTCACGATCGACCCACGGATGGAACTCACCGCACGCAGCCTGGGTGCTGGGCCTTGGACGGCCTTCCGCACGGTCACGCTCTCAGCACTACGACCGGCGATCGCCTCGGCGGCTGCGATCGTCTTCGTGTTCTCCTTCACCTCCCTGGGCGTCGTCCTGCTCATCGGTGACTCCTCGACTCGCACCCTGGAATCGCTGGTGCTGCGGCAGACGTCGATCCTGCTGGACTTCCAAGCCGCGGCGGTAAGTGCCGCGATCCAGGCCGTGGTGGTCGGCTCGGTGCTGGTGTGGGCGGCTCGACAACGCGCGCTGCAGCGCGGTGGTTCGGCCCGACCGATGCGATCGATCCGCCCGCATGGTCGCGCCCGATGGGCGGTGGGTGCGGTGGCCGTCGTTGCGGCGGTCATCGTGCTGGCTCCGGTGTTGGCGCTGGTCTGGGCGTCGCTGCGCTCCAGCAGCGGGTGGACGCTCGCCTGGTGGTCCGGACTGTTCGGGCCGAACACCATCGATGCCGGAAGCACGCGCATCGGCTCACCGCTCTCGGCGATGGCCCGATCGCTCATCTTCGCGTTGGCGACCGGGCTGGTCGCCGCGTTGGTCGGGGGCCTGGCCGCGGTCTCGGTCCTCACCGGGCGCATCGGCAGAGCGTTCGCGATCGCCACCGCCCTGCCCTTGGGTATCTCCGCTGCGACCCTGGGACTGGGCACGCTCCTGGCCTACGGCCGCCCACCACTGGACCTACGCGCCACCGGTCTGCTGGTGCCGATCGCCCACGCACTCATCGCCGTTCCGCTCGTGGTGGCCGTTGCCACGCCCACGTTGCGCGCGACCGATCCGCGGCTGGTCACGGTGGCGGCGAACCTCGGTGCTCGTCCCACGCGGGCCTGGTGGACCGGCTACGGCCCGGCGATGCGCACGGTGATGGTCGCCGCGGGCGGACTCGCCTGCGCGGTGTCGCTCGGGGAGTTCGGTGCTGCATCGTTCCTCGCACGCGCCGATGGCCCTACCGTTCCGTTGGTGATCGCGCGTCTACTCGGCAGGCCCGGCGAAGCTTCGTTCGGCGTAGCCGCTGCCCTGGCCGTCGTCTTGGTGATCATGACGACCACGCTGGTCGCAGCGGTGGATCGCGGTGGGCGGCGCACATGACCGAGAGCGAATCAGGCGCACTGCGGGCGATCGAGTTGGTGATCGGCTACGACTCCCCCTTGCACGATCCCTTCACCTTCACGATCGACCCGGGCAGCGTCCTTGCCATCGTCGGTCCCAGCGGCTGCGGCAAGTCGACCTTGCTGGCCACCATCGCCGGACTCACGCCGGCACTCGGTGGCCGGGTCGAGATCGGTAGTCGCGACATCACCACGCTACCGATCAACGAGCGACGCGTCGGGATGGTGTTCCAGGAGGCACTGCTGTTCCCGCATCTGAACGTGCGGGACAACGTCGCCTACGGACCGCGCCGTGCGGGGGTCGCCCGGGAGGCGGCGCGAGCCGAAGCCGATCGCCTGCTGACCTGGGTCGACCTCGAGGGCTACGGGGATCGATCCATCGAACAGCTCAGCGGTGGGCAGGCGCAGCGGGTGTCCTTGGCCAGGGCGCTAGCAGCCGAACCCGATGC
>CAJXNV010000121.1 GCA_913057155.1 uncultured Actinomycetes bacterium
CGGTGGTGCGTCACCACACCCTTGGGGTTACCGGTGGTGCCGGAGGTGTAGCTGATCGCGATGGCGTCCCATTCGTCTTCGGGCATCAACCATTCGAAATCGGGATCGCCGGAAGCGAGGAACGCCTCGTAGTCCTGCCAGCGGCCCGAGGGAGCCGCCCGCCCTTGAAGATCGGAGTCGGCCGTTGCCGACCACTCAGGGTCGTCGTAGGCGATCAACTCGGGAGTCGCCTCGCAGGTTTCGAGCGCGGCCTCGGCAAGCGGGAGGAAGGCTCGATCGACGATGAACACCCGGGAGAACGCATGATCGAGCTGGAAGGCGATCGTCTGCGCGTCCAACCTCGTATTGATCGCATGCAGGACCGCACCGGACATCGGCACCCCGTGGTGCGCCTCGAGCATCGGGGGGATGTTGGGTAGCAGGACCGAGACGGTGTCTCCGCGCTGGATACCGGACCGGGTAAGCGCCGACGCAAGGCGACGTGACCGGCGATAGAAATCGCGATAGGTGATCGACTGGTCGCCATGGATGATGGCCACGTGCTCGGGCATCACATCGGCCGCCCGTTGCAGGAAGACAAGCGGTGTGAGCGGTTGGAAGTTCGCTGGATTTCGATCCAAGTCGGTATCGAAGAGGTCCTTCACGGCCGCGTTCTGCCTACTCGTTACTGGTCTTGCCAGGTGGGTGCGCGCTTCTCGATGAAGGCGCCGATTCCTTCGACCGCATCCAACTTCAGCATGTTGTCCACCATGACGGCGGATGCATAGTCATAGGCATCTGCCAATGGCATCTCGCGCTGGGCGTAGAAGGCTCGCTTGCCGGTGGCCAAGGTCATGCTGGACTTGGAGGCGATCGTGCGCGCTACATCCATCGTGAACTCGGTGAGACTCTCGGCCGGCACCACCTTGTTGACGAGGCCGATCCGGGCCGCTTCCTGTGCATCGACCATCTCCCCGGTGAGCAACATCTCCATGGCCGCCTTGTTGGAGACATTGCGCGACAACGCGACCATCGGGGTCGAACAGAACAATCCGATGTGCACGCCGGGAGTGGCGAAGCGGGCCGTGGGAGCGGCGTAGGCGAGGTCGCAGCTCGCCACCAATTGGCACCCGGCCGCCGTGGCCACGCCGGTCACCTCGGCGATCACCGGCTTGGCGTTGTTGACGATCGACTGCATGACATTCGCGCAGCGTTGCATCAAATCTTCGAAGAAGGCTCGTCCCGAGTCCTCCTGCTCGCGCGCGCGGGTGATCTCCTTCAGATCGTGACCGGCGCTGAACGCCGGGCCACTCGCTGCCAGCACGACCACCCGGATATTCGGGTCGCTCTCCGCTCGATCCAGGACTGCCTGCAATTCATCGAGCATCCGCTCGGACAGCGCGTTGCGGCGGGCGCTGTCATCGAGGGTCACCCGCAGCACGCCCGCGGGGTCCCATTCCTGTTGGAGGATCTCGTCAACGCTCACATCATCGACCGACATCCGGCCACCCTAGGACGTTTCGCGCGGCCGCACGCAAGGTTTGCCGCTCGCAAGGGGCTAAGCGTCGAGCCGATCGTCAATCGGCGAGGTAGCCGAGCAGGTCCTGCCGGGTGAGGACCCCGAGCGGTCGGCCGTCCTCGATGACCACTAGGCCGTCGCTGGTGGTGAGCGCATCGATCGCAGCTTGCACCGATTCCCCCGCCCCGACGATCGGTAGCGACATCGACATGTGGGTATCGACAGGGTCGGAGAGCTTGGCCTTGCCCGTGAACAGTGCATCGAGCAGATCCTTCTCGACTACTGCGCCGACCACCTCGGCCGCCATCACCGGCGGCTCGGCGCGCACTACCGGCATCTGCGAGACCCCGTACTCACGCAAGATGGCGATGGCGTCGGCAACGGACTCGGTGGGATGGGTGTGCACGAGCGCCGGGATGTCTTGGGACTTGGCGCGCAGGACATCGCCCACGGTGCGGTCCTCGCTCGGCGGAAGGAAGCCGTAGGAAGCGAGCCATTCGTCGTTGAACACCTTGCTGAGATAGCCGCGGCCGGAATCTGGGAGCAGGACGACGACGACGTCATCGGGTCCGGCTTGGCTGGCCACCCGCAAGGCGGCCACGGCCGCCATCCCGCACGATCCGCCAACCAACAGCCCTTCCTCGCGAGCTAGCCGCCTGGTCATCTCGAAGGAGTCCGCGTCCGAGACCGCGATGACCTCATCGCAGATGCCTTGGTCGTAGGTGGTCGGCCAGAAGTCCTCGCCGACCCCCTCGACGAGGTAGGGCCGTCCCGTCCCACCGGAGTAGACCGAGCCTTCGGGATCGGCACCGATGATGCGCACCTTGCCATCGCTGACTTCCTTCAGGTACTTGCCGGTCCCGCTGATCGTCCCGCCGGTTCCCACGCCCGCCACGAAGTGCGTGATCCGCCCATCGGTCTGTTCCCAGATCTCCGGTCCGGTGACCTCGTAGTGGGAGCGCGGGTTGTTGGGGTTTGAGTACTGATCGGGCTTCCAACCGCCGGGGGTCTCCCGGGCAAGTCGGTCGCTGACCGAGTAGTACGAACGCGGGTCCTCCGGATCGACGGCCGTGGGACAGACCACTACCTCGGCTCCGTAGGCACGAAGAACATTGCGCTTGTCCTCGCTCACCTTGTCCGGGCAGACGAAGATGCATTTGTAGCCGCGCTGCTGGGCGACCATCGCCAGCCCGACGCCGGTATTGCCGCTGGTCGGTTCGACGATCGTCCCGCCTGGCTTGAGCAGACCCTCTTCTTCAGCCGCGTCGATCATCCGCATCGCGATGCGGTCCTTGACCGAACCGCCGGGGTTCACGTACTCGACCTTCGCAAGGACCAGGGGGCCGGATTCGGGCACGATCCCCTGCGTGACCTTGTTCAACTTGACCAAGGGGGTATTGCCGATGAGATCGGTTATCGATTCCGCGTAGCGCACTCGATAAGCCTATGCGGCCTACAGTGGGCGCGTGGGAGCACCGGCCATCGAGATCGGTCCGGGCATCTACCGGATCCCGACCCTCGGCGATTTCATCAACTCCTTCGCCCTCGTCGATTCCGATGGACAGGTCACACTCGTGGACTGCGGCCTGAAGCGAGCGCCGGCTCGAATCGTCCGCGGGCTGGAGTCGATCGGTAGGCATCCACGGGACGTCACGCGGATACTGCTGACGCACGCGCACAACGATCATGCTGGCGGCGCTGCGCGATTCGCGGCGCGATCGGGAGCCGAATCGGTGATGGCGCACACCGCGGATGCCGACTATCTGCGGTCGGGTTCCATGCCGCCACGAGATGCGACCACTGGAATCGGCAGGTTGATCGGGCGGCTACCAGCCGGCGGGTTCTCGCCGGTGCACGCGGTGACCGAACTGCAGGACGGGCAACTCCTCGAGGTGGCCGGAGGCTTGCGGGTTCTGCACACTCCCGGACACACCCCCGGCCACGTGAGCCTGCTGCACCCGGATTCGGGCGTCCTGATCACCGGAGATGCGATCTTCAACATGCGTGCCCGGATGACCTGGCCGTTCGCCGCGTTCTGCACTTCCTTCGAGCAGACCCGTAGCACCGCACGAATCCTCGCCGATCAGGAGTACTCGACAGCCGCGTTCACCCACGGACCGGAGATCCGCGGGACGGGTCGCACCGCGATACGGGATTTCCTGCGCAGGAAGAACCGATGAGCGCCGACGAAATCGAGGTCGAGGCCGAACGCATCGTGAACCGATTGACCACCATGCCGATCGCCAGGATCGACGAGGCCCTCATCGAGCGGGTTCGCGATGCAGCGCAGCGAATCGTCCAACTGACACCCGATCCTGCACGACCGTCGAATGCGAGCATGCCGAAAGTCGGGGTGTCTGCACTCGGCTCGCAGGTAATGGTTGCCGTACGCGACTACCTGGATATGCGAACGGCGGCGTCGGATGACGCCGCCGTTGCGGAGGTTGCGGAGATCTTGACGCAGTTGCGTCGTTCGCTGCCGTGAATTATTCGCGACCGGAGAGGATCGCGAACAGCCGCAGGAACTCCAGGTAGATCCACACCAAGGTGACCAGGAGGCCGAAGGCCATCCGCCAGGACTCCTTCTCCGGCAGACCGGCAGCCACTCCCTGCTTGATCGCCTCGAAGTCCAGCGCAAGGAAGAAGGACGCGATGCCGACTCCGGCGAGCGAGATGAGGATGCCGATGCCGTCGACTCCGTAGAAGCCCCAGCCGCCGCCGACTCCCATGAAGCTGGCGACCAGCGAGGCCATCGCGAGCACCAGGTAGGACACCGCGGCCACCATCAGGATCTGGGTGAAGCGCTTGGTGACCTTGATGACGCCGGTCAGGTAGAGCGTGAGCATGACGCCGAACGTGGTCATCGTGGCGACGACCGCCTGCAGGACGATGCCGTCCCAACCGTTGACTACGGCGTAGGAGTTGTACCAATTGCTGATGCCACCGAGCATCAGGCCCTCGACTACGGCGAAGACGACCATCAGCGCCGGTGAGACGTTCTTCTTCAGCGCGTTGACGAAGCCCAGGACGAGGGCGCCGATGAAGATCGGCAGCATCAAGCCCGGTACGGCGGTGATCAGGTTCCAGCCCACGAAGGCGAACGCGACCACGAGGCCGAACATGATCGCGGACTTGACGACCACATCGTTCAGCGTGACGCGGACGCCACCGCCCGCGGTGACGGTGTCGAAGGCGCCGTCGTCGTTGGTCGGGGGCACTCCCGCCGGCTGGGTTGCCGGCTGGCCGTTCGACGGGGTTGCCGTGGGTGCCTGGCCGGAGGCCTGGGCGAAGGCGGAACGGCCCTCGTTGTAGGCGAATCCCGGGGCGTCGGCCTTCTCGTAGCGCGACAGGACAGGATTGTTGGTCTGCATGGAATAAAGGTAACCCACCTACCTGAAAGCGCCAAGCG
>CAJXNV010000122.1 GCA_913057155.1 uncultured Actinomycetes bacterium
TCGAACGGTGCGAGGTCATCGGGACCCTCGCCGAGACCGACCAACTTCACCGGAACGCCGAGTTCACGCTGCACCGACACGACGATTCCACCCTTGGCGGTGCCGTCGAGTTTCGTCAAGACGATTCCGGTTACGTCGACCACTTCGGCGAAGACCCGCGCCTGGACGAGGCCGTTTTGTCCGGTCGTCGCATCGATGACGAGTAGCACCTCGTCCACCTCGCTGCTTTTCTCGACCACCCGCTTGACCTTGCCGAGTTCGTCCATCAATCCGGTCTTGGTGTGTAGCCGGCCCGCAGTGTCGACGAGCACGGCGTCGACACCTGCCCGCTGGGCGACGTCCACCGCCTCGAAGGCCACCGACGCCGGGTCACCGCCCTCCGGCCCGCGGACCACCACCGCCCCCACGCGATCTCCCCACGTTTGCAGCTGCTCGGCGGCAGCGGCGCGGAAGGTATCGGCGGCACCGAGCAGCACGGTGCGGTCATCGGCGATCAGCACGCGGGCCAACTTGCCCGTGGTCGTGGTCTTGCCGGTTCCGTTCACGCCGACGACCAGCAGCACCGCGGGTCGACCGGCCGCCTTGGTGGTCAGCGAGCGATCCATGCTCGGATCCACCAGCGCGATCAGCTCGCTGCGTAGCGCCTCGCGGACACCGTCCGCACCGCGCACCCCCTCGACCTGGATCCGAGTGCGGAGCCGTTCCATGAGTTCACCGGTGGCAGCTACCCCGAGGTCGGCCGCCAGGAGCACTTCCTCGACCTCGTCCCAGGTCTCGGCGTCGATGTCCTCCCGGGACAGCAGCGCCAGCAGGCCCTTGCCCAGCGTGCTGTTGGAGCGCGCGAGACGCTCACGGAGACGATGCAGGCGACCCTTGGTGGGCTCGGGAACCTCGACTTCCCAGATACCCGGTTCCTCGAGCACCGCCTCCTCGGTAGGCGATTGGGCGGGCTCGTCGAGCACGGTGGTGCCGACATCGGAGATGTCCCGGCGCGGGGTGTCCCGGGGGACGGTGTCGTCGTCGCCGACTCCGGGCGCGTAGTCGATGCCCGGGCGTGGCTTGGTGCCGGTGGAACCGCGCGAGGACGATCCCCCTCGACCGCGAACCAGGGCCAGGCCGGCGCCGATGGCGACACCGAGGAGGACGACGGCCAGAACCAGGTACCAGGTCAAGGAGTCCATAGCCGCTTATCCTCTCAGGCGCTGACTCCGCCCCCGACCCCGTTGCGGCGTCAGGCGTCGGGGTGCTTCGTCGGCGTGTCGCCCCGAGGAGTGACGCCGCAACGGGGAGGGGTGAGCGCTCTAGTCAGGCGCTGACCGCCTCGCGGATGCGCTGGCCGATCACCTGGGTCACGCCGTCGCCACGCATCGAGACGCCGTAGAGGGCATCGGCGATCTCCATCGTGCGCTTTTGGTGCGTGATGACGATCAACTGCGAGGAATCGCGCAACTCCTCGATCATGTCGATGAGTCGGCCGAGGTTGACGTCGTCCAGTGCGGCCTCGACCTCGTCGAGGACGTAGAACGGGCTCGGGCGAGCCTTGAAAAGCGCCACGAGGAAGGCCACCGCGGTGAGGCTGCGCTCGCCGCCGGAGAGCAAGGACAACCGCTTCACGCGCTTGCCCGGCGGGCGGGCTTCGACATCCACTCCTGTCGTGAGCATGTTCTCCGGATCAGTGAGCACCAACCGACCTTCACCGCCGGGGAACAACCGGGAGAACACGCCTTCGAATTCGCGCTCCACATCACGGTAGGCCTCGGTGAACACCTGCTCCACGCGCTCGTCGACTTCCTTGACGATGTCCAACAGGTCATCGCGGGTTCGCTTGAGATCGTCGAGTTGCTCGGACAAGAAGCGGTGGCGCTCCTCCATCGCCGAGTACTCCTCCAGCGCGAGCGGGTTGACCTTGCCCAGCAGAGCCAGCCCACGCTCGGCTTCCTTCAGCCGCTTCTCCTGCTCGGCGCGCACATAGGGGTAGGGCTCGGGTTCGGGTTCGCCTTCGGGAATCTCATCGCCCGGAGCGCGAGGCGACGGCGGCACCGGTTGATCGGGGCCGTACTCACCGATGAGCACTTCGGCCTCGATGCCGTACTCCTCCATCGCCTTGGCTTCCATCTGCTCGATGCGCATGCGCTGCTCAGCGCGCGCGAGTTCGTCGCGATGCACGCTGTCGCGTAGCCCGTCGAGTTCGGTGCCCAAGGAGCGCAACTCCTCGCGTACCGCGGTGAGTTGCTCGGCTCGCTGCGTTGCCGCGCGATCGAGTTCAGTGCGACGACGCTGCGCGTGGGCGACGGAGTGATCGATGCGGGCGCGCACCGTGCCGATCGCCCGCACCACCGCCTCGGCGACGATGAGGTCGCGCGCACGGCGCTCGCGTCGTTCCTGCGCGGCCTGCCGCGCCGCGCGCTCGGCCTGGGCATCACGCTCGAGGCCTGCTGCCCGTTCGGCTACGGCCGCCACGCGCTCCTCCGCGGTGCGCATGGACAACCGAGCGTCGACTTCGACGGCGCGGGCGCTTTGCGCGGCTTCGAGCAACTCGGCGCGGCGGTCCGGTCCCGGATCGGCGATCGGTTCCTCGTTCATTGCCCGCAGGCGCTCCCGCAGTTCGGCGAGGTCGGCTTCGTCGCCGGTGAGTGCCTGCCGGGCGGCTTCCAGGGACTGCTCCAGACGTTCGGCTTCGGCGGACGCGGCGCGCGCCGATTGACCGAGTTGGCCGAGTTTCTCGGCCACCGCAGCCATCTGCGCGTCGGACTCGTGCAAGTTGGCCAGTGCCCGCTCCACGCTCGAGGCTGCCTGGGCTTGACGCTCCTTGGCCGCAGCGAGGTCGAAGCGCAGCCTTTCGCCTTCGGAGATGAGTCGGTCGAGTTCGCCGCGTGCTTGCTCGTATGCGGCCTGCAGTTCCACCAGGGAATCGCTGACGGCCGAGCCGCCGCGCACGATCCCGCGGGAGAAGACATCACCGGCCTCGCTCACCCAGGTCAGTTCCGGCCGGACGCGCATCCCCTCGGCGGCTTGCTGGACGTCGGCGACGATGACCGCGCCGGCTAGCAGGGCATCGACCGATGGGCGGATGTCCGGTGAGCACCGCACGAGGTCGCGCAGCCACCGCCCGGACGGCGGTGGGAGTCGATCCTCGGTAGATGCGATGGACTCATCGACGACCACCATCGCGGCACGACCGCCCGCCGATTCCTTCAACACCGCCACCGCATCCACGGCGGTGGACGTGCCGCGCACCACCACGGCGTCGGCCATGTCACCGAGCACCGCGGCAACCGCGTGCTCGGCGCCACCGTCGATGTGCAGTTGCTCGGCTAGCGCACCGACCACGCCCGGGAGTCCGGAATCCAGCAATGCGGCTCCGGCATCGGCGCGCTTCATGCCCAGTTCGAGGGCCTGGCAGGTCGCTTCCGCTGCGGCACGTTCACGTTCGATGCGCGCTTCGTTCGCGCGCAGATCCTCGACTACGGCATCTGCTTCAGCCAGCTGCGCCTGCGCTCGTTCATGCGCTTCGTCCAGGCCGACCTCGCCTTGATCCAAGCCCACGATGTCGACCTCGACGCTCGCGAACTCGCTTTGCGCCGACTCCGCTCGGGTGCGCGCTTCGGCGATCTGGCCTTCGAGCCGTGCGATCTCGGTGCTGCGGGCATCGCGGCGGGATTCGGCGGAAGCGACCTGGCCCTCCAAGGTGGCCAGCCCTTCACGACGGTCGGCCGCGGCGGCTTCCAGTGCCTGGATTCGTCGCTGTTCGGCTTCGGAGGCTTCCTCGGCTCGATGCCGCTGCGCCTCGGCCGTTGCCAGCGAGTCGCGCAGCGCCTCGACCTCGCGGCCGAGCTCGAACTCCGATGCGCGCAGCGATCGGGCTTCGGCGTCGAGTTGCTCCGGGTCGCGCCCGGGAACCTGGGTGTCCTCGTCCTCGGGCTGCAGGTGGCGCACGGTGGCCCGAGCGAGTTGCTCCAAGCCGTGGAAGCGCTCGCGGCTGGCCGACAACGCGAACCAGGTTTCTTGGGCCTTGGCCAACTGCGGGGCCTGCTCCTGCTGAGCGGATTCCAGCTCTGCTTCGCGCGCGGTGGATTCCTCGATGGCTGCTTCGACCTGCTGTTGGCGGGTGCGCAGCGCGGTTTCGTCGGCGACCTCGGCCTCGAGCTCGGTGCGCGCCTGCAACAGATCGTCCGCCAACAGGCGAAGGCGGGAATCGCGCACGTCGGTTTGGATGACCACAGCCCGCCGGGCGACCTCGGCCTGCTTGCCGAGCGGCTTGAGTTGGCGTCGTAGTTCGGAAGTTAGGTCCTGCAACCGGGTGAGGTTGGCTTCCATCGCATCGAGCTTGCGCAAGGCCTTCTCCTTGCGCTTGCGATGCTTGAGCACCCCCGCTGCCTCTTCGATGAAGCCCCGGCGGTCCTCGGGGGTGGCGTGCAAGATGGAGTCGAGTTGACCCTGGCCGACGATGACGTGCATCTCGCGGCCGATACCGGAGTCCGAGAGCAGTTCCTGGATATCCAGCAACCGGCACTGCTCGCCGTTGATGGCGTACTCCGACCCGCCATTGCGGAACAGCGTTCGCGAGATGGTCACTTCGGAGAACTCGATGGGCAAGGCGCCGTCGGTGTTGTCGATGGTCAACGCAACCTCGGCTCGACCCAGGGGCGCCCGCCCGGAGGTTCCCGAGAAGATGACGTCCTCCATCTTCCCGCCGCGCAGGCTCTTGGCACCTTGCTCGCCCATCACCCAGGACAGGGCATCGACCACGTTGGACTTACCGGAGCCGTTCGGTCCGACCACGCAGGTCACGCCGGGTTCGAACTCCAGCGAGGTGGCCGAGGCGAAGGACTTGAAACCCTTCAAGGTGAGCGTCTTCAGGTGCACGGGCCG
>CAJXNV010000123.1 GCA_913057155.1 uncultured Actinomycetes bacterium
GAGCGCAGGACCTTGATCAGTCGCTGACGACCGACGCGCCCGAGGTTCGCATAGGTAAGGCGGACCGGTGACGACAGGACCAGCAGCGGACCGGCGATCATCAAGACCAGCAGGTGCTGGCCCATGTGTGCCCAGAAGGCGTCGTGTGCCCAAGCGCCGAAGGGACCGAGATAGGCGAGGGCCAGGGCGGCGATCGCTCCGAAGAAGGCGATAGTCGGTCCGGCCGACCAGCCACCGGAAGCGCGACGGGCGGCCCACACGTAGATCACGACCAGCGCGAGCAGGTTCGCGAACACGAACAGATCGAGATCGATCGCCCCACTCGCCGGGGTCACGCCGTTCATTCCCCCACCATATGCATAGGTTTCCGCATCTCTAACCGCTTGTTCTCTTCTTCACAAGATCACGGATCGTTCACCTAGTTCTTTCCGCGATCGGCTGTTTTGCGAACACGTGATCGCTACGGTTGACATGTACGGCGCTCAATGAATACCGTTCAGAAAATCGTAGTCGCGGCAGTCTGCCCTGGGAAGGGGAAAGCGTGAAGCGGGTCCTGGTGACCGTCCTGACTGTGCTGGTGGGGGTCGGCATCGTGGTAGGCGTCGGTCTGTTCAGTTGGTGGAACGAACGCGAACCGGCCACCTTGTCGGCCGAGGTATCGGGCACGATGCAAACGCCGCAGGGCGAGCTCCCGCACGCGCAGTTGGAACTGGCCATCTATCCGAGTACGTCGGAGAAGGTGCCGGGGCCGCGCACCACATCGGCGGTGCAAAGCGATCTGTTGTCCGAGCAGCCGTTCTTCTGGCCCTCGAGCAGCATCGAGGTGCCGGCCAATTCAGCCGTCACCATCACATTCCTGCAATACGGGGGTCCGATGGGCCAGATCTACAACGATTTCTTCGCCGAGGTCCACGGGACCATGGACGGAACGATGAACTGGAACGGTAAGTCGGTCGACAAGATCAAGGCGACCGAGGCCACGCACACGTTCACCGTGCACCAGTACCCGGAGGCGAATGAGCCGGAATTCTTCTTGAACGTCCCGCTTCCCATCAACGATTCGAAGGCCAAGATGGATAAGTACGGATACGCCGAGAAGCCGCAGCGCGTGGAAGTCACCTTCATCACGGGTGATCCGGGTAAGTACGTGTGGAACTGCCAGTTCCCCTGTGGGGACATGTACCAGGAGTTCGGCGGCGCTATGCAAACTCGCGGCTGGATGGGCGGCACATTCGAGGTGGTCGCATGACGACGATGGATACCCGGCCCACCGGCCCACCGGACGAGCCCGAGGAGCCGACCAACCGACCCCCCTCGATGCACCGGGTCCGCAATTGGCTGAAGCGTCCCTACGCCAAGGGGATCGTCGGCCTCACGATCCTGTTGGGGATCCTGCTGCTGCCCGTCGCCTGGCTGATCCTCATCCCGATGCAGGCCACCGGAGCGCCGGCCTCGGAGATCATGGAGGGCATCGAGCAGACGGTCTTCGTCTTCACGCTCGTCTCGGTGCCGATCGTGGCCTTCGTCTACGCGGTTCTCGTCTACAGCCTGCTCAAGTGGCGCAAGTACAAGGGTGATCAGATCCCTAAGGACGAGAGTCCGGCGATCCGCACCAACACCGTCGGTGTCGTGTTGTGGACCGCGATGTCCAGCGTGCTCGCCTTCTTCCTTGTCGTCTGGGGCCTCATCGAACTCGCTCAGATAACCAGCAACTCCTATGGCACGATCTCCGCTGATCAACAGCCCGGGGATGAGCAGTCGGTGATCGTGAACGTCACCGGCCAGCAGTGGGTATGGACCTTCGAATACCCGCAGCACGACGGAGTCACGACCGAGGTGCTGTACCTGCCGAAGGATCGACCTGTGTACTTCAACGTCACCTCCAAGGACGTCATCCACAACTTCTGGCTCGTCGAGCTAGGCGTCAAGATCGACGCGAACCCCGGAGCCATCACGCAAACCGGCGTCACCCCCAACAAGCTCGGATCCTTCAACCTGCGGTGCGCTGAGTTGTGCGGCATGCACCACGCCTACATGGAGACATCCGTCGAGGTGGTGGAAGGCGAAACCTTCGAATCAGTGATGCGCGAGATGGGTGGAGGCCGAACCGCATGAGCACCGAGACCATCACCCAGACCGCTACCGTTTTCGGTGACGAAGTTCCGCAGCCGAAGCAGTACGGAAAGCCCGGTGGCATCATGCGCCGGCTCAACATGGGCACGGCCCTCATCGGGGGTATCGGCCTAGCCGCCATCGCCGGCTTCGTCGCCAACGCGCTCGTGCCAGCGGGCGCCTCGACCATCACCTTCGCTCCGGTGGCACCGGACATCGTCTACTTGGCGATCCTGGTCGGCTGGACCATCGGCTTCTCCGCCGGCATCGGTGCCTTCGTCGGCCCTATCCGCTGGCTATTCGGTCGCGACCTGACTCACGCCGACGCCGAGTACATGGCCGGTAAGGACCTCGGCGTCAAGCGCTACTTCAAATTCACCACCGACCATAAGGTCGTCGGGGTCCAGTACCTCGTCGTCTTCGCCTTCATCCTCGGCTTCGGCGGGCTCTTGGCGATGCTCATCCGCACCGAGCTCGGCGTCACCTGGAGCGAGGTGTTCTCCCCGGCCTTCTACAACTCGATGATCGGCACCCACGGCATCGCCATGATCATCGCGATGATCATCTCGGTCATGGGACCGATCGCGAACTTCATCATGCCGATCATGATCGGTGCACGCGATATGGCCTTCCCACGACTCAACGCGCTCAGCTTGTGGCTAGTGGTCGTTGCTGCGCTGTGCTTGGTCAGCACCCTGTTCACCGGTGGTATCCAGGACGGCTGGTCGGTGTACCAGCCCTTGGCCTCGCAAGGCCCACCGGCGATGCTCGGCTACCAGATGACGATCATCGTCTTCGCCATCTCGACCGGTGTCGCCAGCGTGAACCTCATGGTCACCGCGCTGACGATGCGGGCCAAGGGCATGACCTGGTCGCGCACCCCGATCTTCGTCTACGGGATCTTCGGCGCAGCGCTGATGGGCCTGTACGCCTTCCCCTTCTTCCAGTACTCGCAGATCATGGCGTTGACCGACCGCATCTGGAACACCTCGTTCTTCAACCCGCTCCAAGGCGGCAGCGTGTGGCTGTACGAGAACCTGTTCTGGTTGCTCGGCCATCCCGAGGTGTACGTCATCATCATCCCGGGCACCGTGGTGCTCTTCGAGTTGATGCCGGTCTTCATGCGCAAGCCGCTGTTCTCCTTCAACTTCGCAGTTGCCGGAATCGTGGGCGTGGTCGCTCTCAGCGGTTTGGTGTGGGCACACCACATGTACATGACCGGATGGGCCCCGGCTGCCAACTACCCGTTCATGCTCTCCACGGAGATGATCTCGATCCCGGTCGGCTTCCTGGTCCTCGTCGTCATCGGCACTATGTGGCGCGGACTCGTGTGGACCCGACTGCCGATCATGGCCGTGTACGCGGTCATCTTCAACAAGATGATCGGCGGTGTTACCGGCATCTACCTATCGGATGTGCCGGTGGACCAGTACATGCACGGAACGATGTTCGTAGTCGCTCACTTCCACTACATGCTGATGGGAGCCGGCCTGTTCGGGGCGATGGCCGGGCTCGCCTTCTACTTCCCGAAGATGACCGGCCGAGTGCTCGACGAGCGCACCGCGTCCATCGGGTTCTGGACCGCTTTCACCGGCTTCCAGATCACCTTCATGGCGATGTTCGTGGCCGGCCTCCAGGGCATGCCGCGCCGGGTGCTGCAGTTCGACAGCTTGTTCAACGCACCGAACTGGATCTCCACGATCGGCGCTTACATCATCGGCCTGGGCATGTTGATCTTCGCCGGTGCGGTCGTTTCGTCGTGGATCAGCGGCGACAAGGCCCCGTCCAACCCGTTCGGGTCCAAGTCCCTCGAATGGCAGACCCCCACGCCGGTGCCGCTGGAGAACTTCGCCGTGCTGCCGGTCGTTACCGAGAAGCCCTACAACTACGGCGTCCCGGATCCGTATGAGAAGGAACTGCAAGAAGTCGACCAAGATCTGCACCCGGAAGAGGTGGGGACCCGATGAGCACCGCTCAAGCAAAGCCCGAGCAGCCGAAGTCGTCGGGTAAGGAGCAGCCGAAGTTCCCCACCACCGGGGAGCCGATCAGCACGATCGCGCGGCGCGCCAAGGCGGGCCTATGGACGCTGATCGTGATGGATGCCGCGGGCACCATCGCCATCGTCATCGCCTACTCCTACCTGTGGTCGCTGAACGTCAACGGGGGCTGGGCCCCGCCCGGAGCCTCGCTCACCGGATCGGAAACCGACGAAAGCCTGCCCTCATCACCGCCGAAGGCCTCCTTCGCCGTCGAGTGGCCGTTCTGGGCGATCCTCGGGCTGGTGATCGTCTCGACCTTGGCGATGTGGTTCGGCTACCGCGAACTCAAGCGCGGCAACCACGCCGGCATGGTGGTCGGTACGGGGGCGTCGCTCGTTGTCGCAGTCGGTGCCTTGGTGGCGCAATGGATCCAGATCAGTACCTTCCCGTTCGCTGCAGGTGACGGCGCCTACGCATCGGCGGTGCTGCTGCTGTGCGCCAGCAACATCTTCAATCTGCTGATCTTGATCTTCCTGCAGTTGGGCATGCTCATTCGCACTCACAAGGGCCTGGTTTCCCAAGCGGTGCATTACCAACCGCAGATCCTGAGCTACTGGATGGTGTGGTTGTGCATCGCGTTCCTGCTCGGAGCGATCTGCACATCCTTCATGGTCGAGAGCCCGAACCTCGACCCGGCGATCTTCGGGACATTCCAGCAACAGAGCTAGCCAATGGCCACTACCTCCTCGGTCGTCGAGTCCAA
>CAJXNV010000124.1 GCA_913057155.1 uncultured Actinomycetes bacterium
CGCTACCAGGGGCGTATCTCCTCCTACCAGCCGTGGAACGAAGGCAACCTGCTCACCTTCTTCGAGGGCACCCCGCAGCAACTCGCGCAACTGACCAAGATCACCTACGACGTTGTCAAGCGCATCGATCCTGCGGCCAAAGTCGTGGCCACTAGCGTCGGTACGCGCCTTGGTGCGAAGAACAACAAGTTCTACCGCTGGTACCGCCCCCACCTGCGCGCGTTGAAGGCCCGCGGCTGGCCGATCGACGCCTACGCGGTGCACACCTACCCGGCAAGTTTGGAAACTCCGGTGGATCGCGGCGTGTTGGCCGAGAAGTTCAACCGGCTACTCAAGCGGGAGAACGCACCCAAGTTGCCCGTGTGGGATACCGAGAACAACTTCGGCCTGAAGGGCCCCGGCCCGCAGAACCCGGATGTGGACATCGAGGGCGCCAAGGCAGCCAACTGGACCGCGGTCGCCTATCTGGACGCCCTGCGCCTAGGCATCTCGCGGGTGTACATGTACACCTGGGAGCCGTTCAATGATCTGTGGGGCATCCAGTACTACAACGGCACCCCCGGAGCAATGGCGATGACCACGTTGCAGGAATGGATCGTCGGCACCCGCTTCCGCCGGTGCGTGACCAACAACAAGGAGACGAAGGTTCGCTGCAACTTCACCGGACCGGACGGCTGGTTCCAGATCGTCTACCCGACGAAGGGCAAGAAGTCCTTCCGAACCCACAAGCGGTTCAACGAGGTCTGCAACCTGACCGGTTCGTGCAAGCCCATCAAGAACCGCAAGGTTCGCGTGTCGGGTCCGGTGCTGCTCAAGCGCTAACCTGCTGTGTATGGCCAATGCGCAGCAACTGATCGACATCGCTCAACGCGTTACCCCCGCCGGTGAACAAGTGCTCGCCGCGGGGGTTTTCGCTGTCCAGGACGATCACCTCGCCAACGCCCTCGGAGCCATCGGTGGCTCCGCAGCAGCCGACGAGCTACTGGACAACGCCGTGGCCGAGGGTGTTGGTGCGGCCGCGGGGATAAGGGCCGCGCGGGAGGCGCACGCAGCCGGACAAGGTGTCAGTTTGCGCATGCTCCTCGCTGTCACAGCTGATCACATCCGGCTGTATCGACTCGGCGCAACCGGCGAGACTCCGGGGGAGGAACTCATCGTCTTCGATCGCAGTACCTGCGAGGTCGATCTCAGCAAGTTCGGTGCCAGCGAGCATCTCGACCTGCGTCAAGGCGATAAGGAGATGAAGTTGACCGGTGGGGTCGGACTGCTCGCCACGTACAAGGACGGCAACAAGAAGGTCGTCGCGGCACTGTCCTCCTGATCGGTCCTTCGTCCCTTCCCACTAGAGCCGAAAGCCCCGGCTCGTACTCCTTTCGCGGACATCTCGTTCGGCCTTACACGGCCCTGACATTCGTCGAACCGATGCAACACATGCCCTTGAGATAAAGGAGTTGCCCGCAAGGGGCCACTCACGAGGAGGGCATCATGAACACCACCACACGACGCACACTGGCCGGACTGGCCGCCGCTGCGATCGCACTTCCCGGCTCGCTATTGGTTGCCACGTCCGTGCAGGCCGACACCGATCCTGCAACGGTGGAATTGCTCCAAGCGATGGTGGCCGAGGAGAAGGTCGCGCATGACGTCTACGTCACCCTCGGTGACATGTACGACGTCCCCACCTTCGATCGCATTGCGGCGAGTGAGACCCGCCATCAGGATGCGATGCGCACTTTGCTCGATGCGTACGACGTCACCGATCCGACCGTCGGCGATCCCGTAGGGGAGTTCGACGATCCGGTCTTCCAGGAGATGTACGACGACATGGTCGCTGATGGCAGTCAGTCGCTCGACGCTGCAGCCGCCGTAGGCATCGCGATCGAGGAGATCGACATCGCCGATCTGCAAGAGGCCCTCGACGCCGGGCAGCCGGCCGACATCGATCGTGTGCTGACGAATCTGCTGAACGGATCGCAGCGCCACCTCGCCGCCTTCACTTCACTGGCCGAAGGTGACGTGAACGGCTCCGGCGAGTGCGACGGGAACGGCCAGGGAGCGCAGGCCAAGCAGGGCAAGAACGGCCAGGGTCAGGGCAAGAACGGCCAGGGTCGCTGGGCCTGAGCCGTCACCGACGAGCGAACACCGGGGCTGGAGAGATCGCCCCGGTGTTCGTCATGTCAGGAGTGCCTCGAGGACATCGCAGACGTCGTCGTCGATCCGCACGGATGCGAACTCGTCTCCGCGCGTGGGGCCGTTATTGACGATGGCGACGGCCTTGTCGTCCTTGTGCGCACGGATGACGAAGCGGCGTCCGGAGTACACGGTGAGCGAGGATCCGATCACCACCACGGATCGAGCCCGCTCCACCCATCGATAGGCCATCTCGACTCGCTCGGGTGGCACGCTCTCACCGAAGTAGACGACATCGGGCTTCAAGTCACCGCCGCACTCCAAGCAGTTCACCATCGTGAAGCTGGCGAGGATCGCATCATCGAGATCTACGTCCCCGTCGGGGTTGATGGTGTCGGTATCGACCTTCAAGTCGGGATTGGCTTCGGTCAGCCGCCTGTGGACGTCGTCTCGGGATTCGACCGCATCGCACTGCAGGCAGACCACGCGGTCGAGGCGGCCATGCAGGTCGACGACCTCACGCGACCCCGCGGCTTGATGCAACCCATCCACGTTCTGGGTGATGACGCCGGACACCAGCCCCCGCTCCTCGAGTGCGGCGATGGCGCGATGGGCCCGATTCGGGCGCGCCTGCGCGAATTGGGACCATCCGACGTGGCCGCGCGCCCAATAGCGGCGACGCCCTTCCGGATCCCGCAGGAACTGTTGGTAGGTCATCGGTTGGTGCCCTCGCGTGAAAGCGCCATTGGGTCCGCGGTAGTCGGGGATCCCCGAAGCCGTCGAGCAGCCGGCGCCGGTCAAGATGAGTGCCCCACCCTCGGCCACGATGCGGCGCAGATCGTCGAAGCCGGAGAGTTCATCCTGAACGGCTGCGGCGGTCACGTGGCTAGTGTGCCTCCAGTAGCCGGCTCACGCTCGCCGCACGATCGCTCCATTGCCATTCGGCGACCATCCACTCGCGGCCGGCACGCCCCATGGCGATCCGCTTGGTCTCGTCCCTCGCCAAACCCACGACTTCGGCCGCGATCGCAGCGGGATCGAGCTCGATCAGTTCGCCCGTGACACCCGGCTTGACGGCATCGACCGAGCCACCGCTTCGCCCGACCAGCACCGGCACACCGGTCGCGGCTGCCTCCAAGAAGACGATGCCCAGTCCCTCGACGTCCACACCGAGTTTGCGAGTATGCGTCGGTAATGCGAAGACATCCATTGCGTCGTAGATCGCGGGCAACTCTTCGTCGCTGACCGAACCGGTGAATACGACCGAGTTTTCGACACCGAGCCCGCGAGCGAGTTCCTGCAACTCAGCCAGCCGAGGACCATCTCCTGCAACGAGGATCACGGCGTCAGGTAGCACTCGCTGGACGTACGGCAAGGCGCGGATCAGGACATCGACTCCCTTGCGCGGGACCAAGCGGGTGACCGTTCCGATGACGAACCGGTCCTCCACTTGCCATTTACGGCGCACACTGTCGCCGCCACTGCCTGGTTGGAACACATCGGTATCGACCCCTGGCGGCAATCGGAACAAACGCGACTGCGGACCGATGTACCTACTCAGTATCTGATGGGTGAAGGAACCCAAGTAGGTCACGTGGCGGGCACCGTTCAATGGCCGTACCAACGCCCTGCCGCCAGGCAGCTGCGCCCAACCCGCCTCGTTTCCATGCGTGATGACCAAGGAGGTCGGCAGTCCCGCGCGGGACAGCAGCGGGATCAACTGAGCGTTGGGCATGCCCGACCCGAACATCACCTGTTCGGCTCCGGTCACCGCCGCGACCTCGCGGATGCGCCGCAAGACTCGCGGGGTGGGGACGATGGGGCCGTCGTAGCGATGGATCTCATAGCCCGCAACAGCGTCGAAAGCCGCGCTTCCATCTTCCCGGGGGCCCAGGACGACGATGCTCGACGGATCCTGCCTGCGCACCACTTCGTGCACGAAGGTCTGGATGCCACCGGGCTTGGGGGGAAGATCGTTGGTGACGACCAACGTGCGAACCATCGCCCTCAGCTTTCCTTCGAACCCAGGAGCGGTCTGCTCCTAGCTGAAGACAACCGTACGGTGTCCCTCGAGCAGCACCCGATCCTCCGCGAAGAGCGTGACGGCCCGAGCGAGTACGAGCCGTTCGATGTCGCGGCCGATGCGCGCGAGTTCCTCGGCGGTGTGGTGGTGTTCGACCCGCTCGACGCCCTGCTCGATGATCGGGCCCTCATCGAGATCCGCGGTCACGAAATGGGCGGTTGCGCCGATCAATTTGACGCCGCGGTCGTAGGCCTGGTGGTAGGGACGCGCGCCCTTGAACCCGGGCAGGAACGAGTGGTGGATGTTGATCGCCCGGCCCTGCAAATCGGTGCACAGACGATCGCTGAGGATCTGCATGTAGCGCGCGAGGACGACGGCGTCTACGTCGAACTCGGCCATGACTTCGCGAAGGCTGTCCTCGGCCTGCTCCTTGGCACCCTTCTCGACGGGTATGTACCGGAACGGGATGCCGTACTGCTCCGCGATCGGTTCGCACACCCGGTGGTTGGACACGATGACCGGGACGTCCATGGGGATCTCGCCTGCCGCCTGCCGGTACAGCAGATCCACGAGGCAATGGTCGTATTGCGAAACCATGATCAGCACCCGGGGCCGATCCGACTCCTTGCGCACCGTGAGTTGCGGGGCGAAGGAT
>CAJXNV010000125.1 GCA_913057155.1 uncultured Actinomycetes bacterium
CGTTATTCCAGGTTAGGCCCTTAACCTGGAATAACGACTTCGCTATTCCAGGTTAAGGGCCGACCGCTAGTCGATTCGGGCTATCTCCTGGCCCTGCTTCGCGGTGCCTTCCTCCTCGACGAGGCAGGTGATGGTTCCGGCGATCGGGGCCTCGACATCGACCGAGACCTTGTCCACCATGACCTCGGCGATGACCTGGCCGGCCTTGACGGTTTCGCCGGTGTTGGCGAACCAGGTGGCCACGACCCCTTCGGCATCGGGATCGTTCGACATCTCCGGGAACGTGATGGTCTCGCTCATGCAGTCACCTTCGCGATAGCGGCCTTGATCTTGTCCCGCGTGGGCAGTGCCTCGTATTCCAGCACCCGGGCGTAGGGCACCGGGACATCCGGGTAGCACACCCGCTCGACCGGAGCCTTGAGCAAACTCGGGTCCTTATCCGCGATGGTGGCGACGATCTCCCCGCTGAGCCCGAAGGACTTGTAGTCCTCATCGACGATGACCAGCTTCCCGGTCTTGGCGACCGAAGCGAGGATGGTCTCGCGATCGAGCGGGACCACCGAACGCAGGTCGATCACCTCGACGCTGGTCGTTCCCTCGAGTTCCTCGGCCACGTCCAGGCAGTGCTGAACCGAGATGGAAAGGCTCACCACCGTCACATCCGAGCCCTCGTGCGCGATAGCGGCCTTGCCGATCGGAACGGTGTATTCCTCCTCGGGCACCGGGCCGATTGATCGGGGGTTCTTCGCCATCCAGGGCAGGCCCATCACGCCCTTGTGGAACATGAACACCACCGGGTTGTCGTCCCGGATCGCCGAGATCATCAAGCCCTTGGCGTCGTAGGGATTCGACGGCGCGACGACCTTCATGCCCGGCATGTGCGCGAAGGTGGCCCACAGGCACTGGGAGTGCTGCGCGGCATCGGAGTAGCCGCCACCCACCGCGGTCATCAGCACCATCGGCACTTTGACGTTGCCGCCGGACTCGTAGTGGATCTTGGCCATGTGGTTGTAGATCTGGTCGAAGCAGACTCCGAAGAAGTCCACGAACATCAACTCCACAACCGGACGCATGCCCTCCACGGCTGCGCCGATGCCGGCTCCGATGAAGCCGGTCTCGGAGATGGGGGTGTCGATGATGCGGGTGGAGCCGAACTCCTCGAACAGCCCGCCGGTGGATCCGAAGATGCCTCCGTAGGGACCGACGTCCTCGCCCATGACGAACACATCGGGGTTGGCGCGCATCTCCTGGGCGATGCCCTCGGAGATCGCCTTGGCGGTGGTGACCCGGCGGGTGCCGGCGTCGATCGTTGCAGTCATCGGTTAGTCCTCTCTGGTCTCGTGCCCGGTCACGCGAATACGTGCAGGTAGGCGTCGCTGGGCTTGGGTTCGGGGCTGGAGGTGGCGAAGTCGATCGCCGCCTGTACCTCCGCTTCGGCCTCCGCCTTGATCTGCGCGGCCTGATCCTCGGTCAGCAGCCCCGCGGAAAGGAGCCGCTTCTCGTAGGCGGGGATCGGGTCCCGCTCGTTCGCCTCGTTCAACTCATCACCGCGATAGGCCTGGGCGTCGCCCTCGAAGTGGCCCCACATGCGCACGGTGTGGATCTCCAGCAGGGTCGGGCCGCCACCGGCGCGTGCGCGCTCGACCGCGGTCTTGCACGCTTCGTAGATCATCTCGACGTCGTTGCCTTCCACCCGCTGCGAGGGCATGCCGTAGGCGGTTCCGCGCAGCGATCCGTCCTTGATGGGTGTGGCGGTGTCGCGCGCGACGGAGATCGCCCAATCGTTGTCTTCGATGATGAACACCACGGGCAACTTCCACATGGCCGCGAGGTTCAGTGCCTCATGGAAGGCGCCCTGGTTCGCCGCACCCTCGCCGGCTACCGCGACAGCGACGTTGTCGGTTCCCTTGCGCGAGAAGGCGAGCGCCTGGCCGACGGCAACCGGCATGCCCTCGGCGATGATCCCCGAGCACGAGAAGTGCTGCTCGGGATCGAACAGGTGCATGTGACCGCCCTTGCCGTGGCACAGGCCTGTATCGCGCCCGTAGATCTCGGCGGTCATCTTGTTGATGTCCACGCCCTTCGCCAGCGCCAAATGGTGCGGACGGTGCGGGCCGGTGATGGCGTCGTCCTTCACCAGGTTCGCGCACAGGCCGACCGCCACCGGCTCCTGCCCTGCGGCCAAGTGCATTTCCCCGGGGATGAGCCCGGCTCCGATATCCCACTGCGGCGTCTTGTCGGCGTGGTAGTTCGCCTGCAAAGCCGCCTCGTATGCCCGGATTCGCACCATTTGCCGGTAGAAATCCACTCGTGTGTCGTTGTCGACCATGTCGCTCCTTCCACCTGTAGATCCACCTGTCGCTCCACCTGCTGTCCGCCGGTTCGCGCGGTGGGTAGCCATGAGCCTGCCCCCGCGGCATCGGCACGGAAAGGGGAAAAATTTCAAATAGCGGCACACGGACCGGTCAACGCGGACTAACGTCCAAGACCTCGGGGGAAGGTCCGCTCGATCCTGCGAGGTTCGATGGTCGCCTGCGACAGTTCGCCGACGTTGATCCAGTCCGTGCAGCGCGCGCTGCACTTGATCGAAGCCGTCAGCGCCCGAAACGGCCGCGCGCACGCGAAGGAACTCGCGCGCGATCTCGGATTGACCCCTTCGACCACGTACCACCTACTGCGCACGCTGACCCATGAGGGCTACCTGCGCAGGCTCGACGACGGCAGCTACGTACTCGGCCCGACCCTGACCCAGGTGGCATCGAGCGATCACTTGGCATCCAGCCTCGCGCGCGCCCGTCCCGCGATGCAGGGGTTGCGCGATGAGGTGCGGGCCCCCGTGTACTTCGCGCTGTACAGCGACGGCGAGATCACCGTCGAGGAGATAGTCGACTCCCCCAAGGCCCCTTCGATCGACCTATGGGTGGGGATGCACGATTCCGCGCACGCGACCGCGCTCGGCAAGTGCATCCTGGCTGCACTACCCGAAGCGCAGCGACAGGACTACCTCGCTCGCCATCCACTGCACTCCCTCACCCGGCGTACCGTCACCGACGCGCGACGGCTGCAAGACGAGATCCATCACGCCGGCCCGATCGTGCACGACGACGAGGAGTACGCGATCGGCGTGCATTGCCGCGCGGCACCGGTAATCACGCCCCAGGTGGTGGGCGCGGTGGCCGTAGCGCATCGCCGGACCCCGACCCTCACCGAACACGAACTCGATTCCGCGCTCACCCGAAGCGCGCAACGGATCCAGCGGTCCTTGGCGGTCTCGAGCTAGGCCTAGTACGACTCGGCCTAGATCGATTCGGCCTAGAACGCATCCTTCGGTTGATACATCCCCCACACATCCCGCAGGGCATCGGAGACCTCACCCACCGTCGCCTTCGCCTTCAACGCATCGCGCATCGGATACAAAAGATTGCCATCGCCGGCCGCCGTCTCCCGGATGACCCCGAGCAGGCGCTGGACGTCGTCGTTGTCCCTGTCCGCCTTGAGCTTGGCTAGCCGCTCCTTTTGCTCGGCTTCGATGGACATGTCGACCTGCAGGGGGTCGTAATGCTCATCGCCCTCGACGCGGAACTTGTTGACCCCGACCACGATGCGTTCATCGCTATCGATCTGCTGGGTCACCTGGTAGGCGGACTTCTCGATCTCGGACTTCTGGAAGCCCTCCTCGATCGCGGTGACCGCACCGCCCATCTCCTGCACTTGGTCGATCAATGCCATCGCCGCTGCTTCGATCTCGTCGGTGAGCGATTCCACCACGTAGGAGCCGGCGAAGGGATCGACCGTCTTGGTCACGTCGGTCTCGTAGGCCAGCACCTGCTGGGTGCGCAGCGCGAGCCGGGCGGCCTTCTCGCTGGGTAGCGCGATGGCTTCGTCGTAGCTGTTGGTGTGCAGCGACTGCGTCCCGCCGAGCACGGCCGCGAGCCCTTGGACCGCCACGCGCACCAAGTTCACCTCGGGCTGCTGGGCGGTGAGCTGCACGCCGGCGGTCTGCGTGTGGAAGCGCAGCATCCAGGACTTGGGGTTCTTGGCGCCGAAGCGTTCCTTCATGATGCGGGCCCACATGCGCCGCGCGGCGCGGAACTTGGCGACCTCCTCGATGATGGAGGTCCGCGAGACGAAGAAGAACGCCAAGCGCGGTGCGAAATCGTCGACGTCCTGTCCGGACTCCACGGCAGCGCGCACGTACTCCATCCCGTTGGCCAACGTGAAGGCGATCTCCTGCACGGGAGTGGCTCCGGCCTCGGCCATGTGATACCCGGAGATGGAGATGGTGTTCCACTTCGGGATCTCGGCCCGGCAGTACGTGAAGATGTCGGTGATCAGCCGCAGGCTCTGCGCGGGCGGGTAGATGTAGGTCCCGCGGGCGATGTACTCCTTCAGGACGTCGTTTTGGATCGTCCCGCCGAGCTTCTCGACGCTGGCGCCTTGCTCCTCGGCGACCAATTGGTACAGCAGCAGCAAGATGGCCGCCGGGGAGTTGATCGTCATCGAGGTGGTGACCTGATCGAGCGGGATACCGTCGAAGAGCACCCGCATGTCCTCGATCGAATCGATCGCCACGCCCACTTTGCCCACCTCGCCGTGTGCGAGCGGGTGGTCGGAGTCGTAGCCCATCTGGGTGGGCAGATCGAAGGCGACCGACAACCCCATGGTCCCGGCCTCGAGCAGTTGCTTGTAGCGCTCGTTGGATTCCTGGGCGGTGCCGAACCCCGCGTACTGGCGCATGGTCCACGGGCGACCGGTGTACATCGTGGGATAGACGCCACGGGTGTAGGGGTACTCGCC
>CAJXNV010000126.1 GCA_913057155.1 uncultured Actinomycetes bacterium
GCAAGCCGGAGTGCGTGCGCATCAACGCGGTGCGTCGCTCATCTTCGATCGCACCGCGCACCTGGGTTCCCACCGGCGGCACCGGATCGCCCTCGGTGGGGATGAGTCGGATGTCCTCGCCGCGCCTCACACCCTCGATCCGCGTCTGCACCCCACCCCACAGCAACACCCCATGATCCGGCGGTTGCCCACCGCCACCGGGGTAGAACGCCGAGCGGTCGAGCACGATGCCGTGATCGTCGTCGACATCGAGCACTGTGGCATCCCACTCGCGCACCGAGGAATCGAGCAGATCGAGCCGCTCGGTGTGATGGTGGGTGCCCACGCTTCAGCCCTTGCCCTGCGCCGCTACGGCCGCAGCTGCGGTAGCGGCTGCTTCCGGATCGAGGTACTCACCGCCGGGAACCAGCGGTCGTAGCCGATCGTCGAGGCGGTACACCAGGGGAATGCCGGTTGGGATGTTCAGCGCGGCGATGTCGGTATCGGAGATGCCGTCGAGGTGCTTGACCAGTGCTCGCAGTGAATTCCCGTGGGCGGCGATCAGCACGGTCCGGCCGACGCGTAGGTCCTCGGCGACCACCACGTCCTGCCAATAGGGCATCAACCGCTGCACCACATCGGCCAGGCACTCGGTCGCCGGCATCGCCTCCGGCGGCAGCGCCGCGTAGCGGGGGTCACCGGTCTGGGCGAACGGATCATTCGGGTCGATCGGTGGCGGGGGGACGTCGTAACTGCGCCGCCACAGCATGAACTGTTCCTCCCCGTACTCCTCGAGTGTCTGCTTCTTGTCCTTGCCTTGCAGTGCGCCGTAGTGGCGTTCGTTCAACCGCCAGTTACGTCGCACCGGAATCCACATGCGCCCCGCCGCCTCGAGTGCGAGCAAACTCGTGCGGATCGCGCGGGTGAGTAACGAGGTGTGCACGATGTCGGGCAGCAGCCCGGCCTCTGCGAGCAATTCCCCGCCGCGGGTGGCCTCCGCGCGACCCTTGTCGGTGAGATCCACATCCACCCAGCCGGTGAACAGGTTCTTGGCGTTCCATTCACTCTCGCCGTGGCGCAGCAGGATCAATGTGTAGGGGGCGTCGCTCATGCGCCCATCCTGCCCGATCAGGTGAGGGGATCTTCCCTCGAGTCATCCGGCGCAAGGTGCGTGAAGGCGCTGAGGTTGTCGGTTGGCAGCCCCGCTTCGATGCGCCATTTCCATTCCTTGCGGATCGCCGAGGAGAAACCGAGTTCGAGCAGCAGGTTGAATGCGCCGTCGGAGTACTCGCTGATAGCACCGAAGATCCTGTCCAATTCCGAATCGTCGATCGAAGTGAGCGGGAAGCGACCGGTCAAGTAGACATCGCCTAAGTGATCCACGCTGTACGCCAGGCCGTACATGCGCTTGTTGCGCTCCAGCAGCCAGCGGTACATGCCCGCTTCGTTCTCATCCGGATGGCGGATCACGAATGCGTTCACCGTCATCGTGCTATCGCCGAAAGCGAAAGACGTGGTGGTCTTCAACTTCTGCTCGCCGGGTACTACCACCGCAATGGAGCGTTCGTCGATCGGTTCGTGGTCGAGCTCATGTTCGTCGAGGAAGGATCGCAACGCCTGCATGGCCGTATCTCGAGCGTTCATGGGACTACTGCGATGCGACGAGCGTGCTCGCGCGGTGGTCGAGGAGGGCAGCCCGGTACGTGGCGAGAAGACCCTCGGTGGTCGCTTCCCAACCGAAGTCCTGTGCATGCTTACGCGCTTTCGCCGAGAGGTCCGCGCGCAGATCCGGATCGGTGACGACCCGCTCGATCGCGCGAGCGAAGTCCGCAGGATCATGCCCCGGGATCAAGATGCCGCCGGCACCGACAGCCGTCGGCAATCCACCGACTGCCGCGGCGATCACGGGTGTCGCGCAGGCTTGCGATTCGATGGCGACGAGCCCGAATGATTCGGAGAAGGAGGGGACGACGGTCACATCGGCTGCCCGGTAGAGATCGGCGAGGTCGGTTCGCGAACTCGGAGCCCGGAAATCGATGCGGTCGCGAATACCGAGTTCGGTGGAGAGTTCGACCAGGGAATCGGGGCGGTCCAGTCCGGTTCCCGACGGGCCACCGCATACGACGACGCGCATGCGTGAGCGAAGATCCGGACGGTTCGACAGCAACGCGGCGATCGCCCGGATCAGGATGTCGGGGGCCTTCAACGGTTGAATGCGACCGACGAACAGCACCACGATGTCATCGTCTGCGAATCCCACGCGGGCGCGGGCGGCAGCGTCGGCGTCGGGAGTGAAGGTCTGCAAGTCCACCCCGGGGTGGATGACATCGACCTTGCTGGGATCCGCGCCGTACAGATCGATGAGTTCGCCGGCTTCGGCGGAGGTATTCGCCGTGAGCCGACTCGCCGCCTCCACCACCTGCTCTTCGCCGATGATCCGGATGTCCGGTTCGGGGGTGTCGCCCTCGGCGAGCTCGGCGTTCTTGACCTTGGCCATCGTGTGCATCGAGTGCACGAGGGGAACCCTCCAGCGCTCGGAGGCGAGCCATCCGACCTGCCCGCTGAGCCAGTAGTGGGAGTGGATGAGATCGAACCAACCTTCCGGGCGGGCGGCCTCCACCCGCATCACCCCGGCGGTCACCGCACACAACTGCCCTGGCAGGTCGTTCTTCACCAGTCCTTCGTAGGGCCCGGCGGTGATGTGGCGCACCAGGACTCCGGGTGCCAGTTCGACGCTGGAGGGAAGCTGCGAGGAAGTGCCGCGGGTGAATATCTCCACTTCGGTTCCGGCAGCGGCCAGCCGACGTGCGGTCTCCACCACGTACACGTTCATGCCACCGGCATCACCGGTCCCCGGCTGGTCCAGCGGAGAGGTATGGATGGACAGCATGGCTACCCGACGGGGTTGCTTGGCTTGTCCAGGCTGGCCGGGCTGTCCGCTTGCGGGCAGGGGACGAACGGCGGCCATCCCCGTAGTCTCCCGCACCGCGATGCTCTGCGGTAACGGCGGTAACGCCGGTGGCGCCTAGCTGCTGGCCTGATCCTCCAGCGAAACGGCCACGTAGGGCTCCCCGGTCACGATGGTGACCACGCGGCGGGAGACCGAAACGGCGTGGTCGGCGTAGCGCTCGTAGTACCGCGATAGCAAGGTGACGTCGATCGCCTCCTCCACGCCGTACTTCCACGAGGGGGACAACACGATGGTGAACAGTTCCCGGTGCAACCTGTCCATCTGCTCATCGTGCTGGGCGATGTCGGTGCACAAGGCGACGTCCTTCGTCGCGATCACCGAGCCGGTCTTCGAGACGATCGCCTCGGCGAGGGCGCCCATCTCGGCGAAGGTGGCGCGTAGTTCCTGCGGGACGGCAACCTTCGGAAAGCGCATGCGTGCTTGCTTGGCAACATGCTCGGCGAGGTCCCCCATGCGCTCCAGGGAACTGGAGATGCGTAGCGCACCGATCACCACCCGCAGGTCCGTTGCGACCGGCTGTTGCAAGGCCACGAGTTCGTAGCAGCGCTCTTCGACGTCGCTGGCGAGGGTGTCGACCTTGGCATCGAAATCGATGACCGCCTCGGCTAGCGGGAGATCGGCGTCGAGCAGGGCCTGGGTCGCTCGATTCATCGCCGAACCGACCAATCGGGTCATCTCGACCAAATCGTCGTTTACCCGATCGAGTTGCTCGTAGTAGGCCGCGCGCATCGCCCATTCCTGACGTCGACGAATAGAGGTATCCCCGAAGCCTACGCCCACGAAAGGGCCTGCTTCGTCCACAACATGAACAAAAGATGACTAATCGGGGAACCTTTGGAACACCAGGTGAACGCTCGGCCAATCATGTGCCCGCGAGGGCCCGCGTGCGGCGGTCTGATCGATTCGCGCCCCTATCCTTCCTGCGTGGCACTACGACGACGATCGGACGCCGGTCAACCGGCACCGGCCGGCGCCTCGGCTCTGCGCCCCGCGGTCCCCGACGAGGTGATCCGGGTGCTCTCGGTCCTGCCGTCCGCGTCGATCGTCACCGCTCCCGATGGCGCGGTGTTGCGTGCGAGCTCCCGTGCACTCGCCCTCGGACTGGTCAACCGCAGCACGTTGACGATCAGCGACATCGCGCGCCTTGTGGAGCGGGTAAGCGACGACGGCAACGCCCGCGAGCAGGAGATGCGGGTGCGCCGACCACCGCTGGGCCGGGAATTGCTCGAGTTGCGCGTTCGGGCCGCGGCGCTGGGCACCGGTGCGATCTTGGTGCTCATCGACGATCTCGCGGAGGAACGCCGAGTCGATGCCGTCCGCCGGGACTTCGTCGCGAACGTGAGCCACGAGCTGAAGACCCCCGTCGGCGCACTGTCCTTGCTCGCTGAGACGGTGCTGTCCGCGGCGGATGACCCCGAACAAGTCCGGCACTTCGCCGAGCGCATGCAGATGGAAGCCTCACGGCTCAGTTCGCTGATCCAGGATGTGATCGACCTGTCGCGACTGCAGTCCGACGATCCCATGACGCGCGCCGAGGTGGTGAGCGTCGATGAACTCATCAACCGTGCGTTCGAGGAAGTCCGGACGTTGGCGACGAGCCATGACATCGAACTGGTGCGTGGTGAGCAAAGCGAGGCGGAGGTGTACGGCGATCGGGGACAGCTGCTGACCGCACTGCGGAACCTGGTCACCAACGCGATCGTCTACTCGCCCAACAACACGCGGGTGGCCGTGTCCTCGAAGACCTCGAGCGGCATCGTGGAGATCGCCGTGAAGGACCAAGGCATCGGAATCCCCGGCCACGACCTCGATCGCAT
>CAJXNV010000127.1 GCA_913057155.1 uncultured Actinomycetes bacterium
GGTCGTGCGGCATGTCCGCCGACTGTTCGCCGACCGGCTCGATGCCGGCGTCGATCCCGCGCCGGCGCGTGCCGCCAAGACCCGCCGGTGGAAGGGATCGCCGGTGCGGATCGTCTCGCGCCCCACCGAACAAGCGCACTTGATGCTCGGCGCTCCGGGGTTCATCCGCGGAGATGACCGGCGGTACGCCGCCGCCGTATTGAGCACGGCCCTGGGCGGAGGCATGAGTTCGCGTTTGTTCCAGGAGATCCGCGAGAAGCGTGGCCTGGCCTACTCGGTCTTCACCTACGCCCAGGCCTTCGCCGATGCCGGAGTGTTCGGTCTGTACGCAGGCTGCCTGCCCAGCAAAGCCGACACCGTGCTCGATGTCTCACTCAGCGAGTTGGAGTCGGTCGCGCGATCGGGACTGAGCGCCGATGAACTCGATCGGGCCAAGGGTCAGGTCAAGGGCGCGATGGTCCTCGGTCAGGAGGATCCCGGTTCGCGCATGTCACGGATCGCGAAATCGGAATTGCACGATGAGCCGGTCGAGGACATGGACACCGTCTTGGCGCGGGTGGAGGCGGTCGATGCCGATGCGGTCCACGATGTCGCCCGCGAACTGCTGGTAGGGCCGTTCACCCTCGCGGCGATCGGCCCCTTCGATGAGACGCACACCTTCAACGCCGTGGGTTGAACCCCTCTAGGGTTGCCGGCATGAGCTCGAACGCCCCGATCAAGGTCGGCGTCATCGGTGCGCGCGGCAAGATGGGCGCCACCGTCGTGCAGGCGGTGGACGATGCGCCCGATCTGGACCTGGTCGCCGCGATCGACCTGGGGGACTCGCTCGAGGCCCTAGTCAGTGCGCAGGCGCAGGTGATCGTCGACTTCTCGACACCCGATGCGGTGATGGACAACCTGGAGTTCGCGATCGCCCGCGGTATGCACTGCGTGGTGGGCACCACCGGATTCGACGATTCGCGCCTTGAGCGGGTGCGCGAGTGGTGTGCGGCTTCACCTGGCGTGGGGGTGCTGATCGCCCCGAACTTCAGCATCGGTGCGGTGTTGATGATGCACCTGTCGGCGCTGGCAGCTAGCTACTTCGAGTCCGTCGAGGTGATCGAACTGCACCACCCGGACAAGGTCGATGCCCCGTCGGGTACCGCCGGGCACACGGCAGCGGCGATCGCGGCGGCTCGTTCGGGGATGCCCGTGGCGCCGGATGCGACCGCCGGTGGACTACCCGGTGCGCGCGGAGCGGACGTCGAGGGCGTACCCGTGCACTCGGTGCGGCTGCGCGGACTGGTCGCTCACCAGGAGGTACTGCTCGGCGGACCGGGGGAGACACTCACCATCCGGCACGATTCGCTGGATCGTTCGTGCTTCATGCCCGGGGTGCTGCTGGCCGTGCGCGCCGTGGGTGATCGCCCCGGAGTGGTGGTCGGCCTCGCCGAATATCTCGATCTGCCGTGAACCTGCGCGCGGTCTGGGCCCTCACCGCCGCGATGGTGGTGGCCAGCGCCGGTTACGCGGTGCTGGCGTTGGGTCGATCGTGGGTGCTGCTGACCTCCGGGGATCTGCTGCAGATCGTGTTCGCCGTGGCCATCGTGGTGGTTCCGGTGCTCGGGATGGCGATGATCCTGCGGGAAGTGTGGTTCGGTTGGCGCACCCGGCAGATGGGGCGCATCCTCGCCGCCGAAGGCGGACTGCCGGAGTACCGCGGGGAACTCACGCCGTCCGGTCGCCCCACCAAAGCGGACGCCGATGAGAACTTCGAGCGCTACGCGCGCGAGGCAGCCGAAGCCGGCGACGACTGGCGTGCGTGGTTCCGGCTAGCGGTGGCCTACGACGATTCCCGTGACCGCAAGCGCGCCCGAGCCGCGATGCGCCACGCGGCGTCGTTGTTCGAATCCGATACGCGGCGGTGAATCCGCACGGCACGAGCCTTAGGGGGCCAGGCCGGTGGCGCGTAGCACTGCCGCGGTGATCGCGGCAACGATGACCACGACCAGGAACGGTGCGCGCAGGGCCAGCGCCACGATCGCGGCCGCGAGCCCTGCTATGCGGGCGTCGAGTTGCAGCTGCGTACCGGTGGAGAAGGTCTGCACAGCCACCAGCGCGGCGAGCAAGGCCACCGGAAGCAGGGCCGTCAAGCGCCGCAGCCGTTCGTTGTCCAGCACCCGCTCGGGGATGACGTAACCGGAGAGCTTGAGCAAGTAGGCGCCCAGGGAACCGATGATGATCGCCGGCCAGATCATGCGGCCCTCCGCGCGAGGACTCGTTCGGCTACGAGCGCGACCAGTGCGGCGGACAGCACCGGCAGGCCCGGTTGCAAGAAGGGCACCAGCGCCGTCGCCACGGCTGCGCTGACCAGTGCGAGTGCGATGGTGCTGCGATCACGCAACCGCGGCCACAGCAGCGCGATGAATCCAGCCGGCACTGCGGCATCGAGACCGAGGGTGCGTGGATCATCGAGGGCCGCGGCACCGAGCGCGCCGATGAGCGTGCCGAGATTCCACAGCACGAAGATCGCGACACCCGTGGACCAGAAGGCATGTCGTGCCCGACGTGAACCCGCCGGGTACCGGATCGCCATCGCGGTGGATTCGTCGATCGTGAGCTGGGCGCGCACGAGCAGTTGCCACCACGGCGCCGGCGCATTCGAGGTCAGGAAGGGCCGCAGGCTCAGTGCGTATAGGGAGTTGCGGGCACCGAGCAGCAGGGCGGTCAACACCGCCGCGAGCGCACCGCCACCGGCGCCGAGCACCCCGACGAGCGCGAACTGCGAGGCGCCGGTGAACATGCCCAAGCTCAAGGCCTGGGTCTGCCACACATCCAAGCCGCTGGCCCCCGCGATAGCCCCGAAGGACAAGCCGTAGGCCCCGGTGGCGACACCGATGCCGATGGCATTGACGGTTATCGGGCGTAGCGAATCCGCGGAGCCGTCGTTGCTGTCGGAGCCGTCGGAGTCGTCGGAGTCGTCAGTGTTCAGTTCGCACCCGCAGGGACGGTGCCTGCGTGGCCGCGTGTGTGTAGTGCGTCGAGCCGCTCGAGTACTTCCTCGACGGCGGCGCGAGCGGCGGGAAGGTCGGCATCGACCGCATCCAAGCGCAGGCGCCGTTCGATGACGTCGCCGGCATCCTTGGCGCCCTCGTGCAAGAAGGCATGGGCGATGTCCACCGGCGCCACCGAGGTGTGAGCGGCAACCGGTTGGAGTGCTTGCTGCGGATCTTCGAACAAGTCCGCGAGTGCGCGAACTCGAGCGGCCTCGGCGCCGTAACGCATCTCGAGGGGGTCGGCGGCGAAGAAACCCGGCGAACGTCGAGGCAGATCGGGTGCGGCGCCGAGGAGAGCGACCTCGGTGGTGATGCAGGGGGTGTCGGTGATCATGTTCACCGCGTCCTGCGCCATGCGTCGGTAGGTCGTGAGTTTCCCGCCGGTGATGGTGATGTGGCCTTCCGGTGCACGCGAGACCAGGTGCTTGCGGGAGATGTCCGAAGTGTTCGCTGGATCGCCGTCCCCGGCCGAGCCCAAGGTCACCAGTGGCCGCAGCCCGGTGAACGCACCGAGGACATCGGAGCGATCCACGGCAGTAGCCAGGACCCTGTTCACCTGCGCGATGATCCATTCGATATCCGACTCGGGTGCGGGCGGCACCGCGTCGATGTGGTCGACACCTACGTCGGTGATCCCGGCCAACACCGTGCCATCGGGTCGCGGCAGCAAGAAGCAGTAGCGACCGGACATCTCCGGAACGGGGATGGTCAACGCGGCCAGCGGGTTACCGAGACGGGCCGCATCGAGGACCACGTGGGTGCCCCGCGAGGGATGCACCGTCACCCGCTCGTCGAGTTCCCCGGCCCACACACCGGTAGCGGCGATGACGTTCTTCGCCGCAAGCGAGAAACGCTCATCGGTGGTGGTGTCGCGTACCTCCACGCCGGTGCCGGTGATCGTCGTGGCCTCGGTGCGGGTCAGGATGCGGGCTCCGAAGGCCGCGGCGGTGCGGGCCACCGCGACGACCAGACGAGCATCGTCGACTAGTTGGCCGTCCCAGGCCATGATGCCGCCGCGCATCCGCGTGGTGTCGATCGCGGGAGCGAGCCCGCTTACCTTCGCGGCGTTGATCCAGTGGGCCGGCGGCAACGTGGCATCGGGCGTGCGGGCCCCGATGCGCAGGGCGTCGCCGGCGGCGAATCCGGCGCGGGTCAACAGCGCCGATCCCAGCGACATGTCGTCCATCACCGGAACCACCTGCGGCAACGCGCGGACCAGGTGCGGGGCGATGGTGGTCATCAGGTGGCCGCGTTCCACAGCCGATTCCCACGCGACATCGACGTGCCCGGTCGCTAAGTAGCGCAAACCGCCGTGGACGAGTTTGCTGGACCAACGGGAGGTACCGAAAGCCAGATCGTCGCGTTCGAGCAGGACCACGCTCATTCCCCGCGTGGCGGCATCGAGGGCGACACCGGCACCGGTGATGCCACCACCGACCACCACCAGATCGACCGGATTGCCGTGTGCTCGTTCGGCGAGGTCGCGTAGGTCGTGGAGATCGCGGTTGCGGCGCTGCCAGGAAAGGTCGGCGGCCGGATCGCCGATGGCCGGGTACCTCACAGACACCTTCCGCTCCCATGTTCTCTGCAGGTGGATGTGAACGGTATCCAATGCCGGTGAACGGCGCATGGCAGGCTGATGGCCGTGCAGGCTGACACGCCGATCGGTC
>CAJXNV010000128.1 GCA_913057155.1 uncultured Actinomycetes bacterium
ATGCGGGTGTTCCCGTTGTCCAACTGGACCGAGTTGGACGTCTGGCGATACATCCGCCGTGAGCGGATTCCGGTCGTTGACCTGTACTTCTCCCAGTCGCGCCCGACCGTCGATCGAGGGGGGACTCTCCTGGTGCCCGACGATGACCGCATGCCGCTTCTCGAAGGCGAGCAAGTAGTGGATCGAGTCGTGCGTTTCAGGACGCTCGGTTGCTACCCGGTCACCGGTGCCATCGAATCGGAGGCCGCCGACATCGATGCTCTCGTGCAGGAGATGGAGGCCACCCGGTTCAGCGAACGCGCCGGTCGACTCGTGGACGGTGAGCGAGAGGAATCCATGGAAGCGAAGAAGCGCTCGGGGTACTTCTAAGGGTTTCCTGAAATCCACCCTCAGGTCGTCCTCACAGCGCTCTCACATCTTTCGACCACTCTCTAGGCATGACGTTCGCAAGGAAAGTGATAACGACGGTGACCGCAGCCGGTCTAGCGGGCGCAGGCTTGGTTGGAGCAGCAGGCCCTGCCCAGGCAACGGTCCTGGATCGAGAGCAGAAGCGTTGTGGTGCCGCCTTGGTGACCGCCGAGCTGGAGCGGGATTCCCGCGAGCATGAGGTCGACGTGGAGGTCTATTCGCAGCGTAGGGGTGAGCGCTGGCGGATCGTCATCAGGGATTCAGACGGCGAGGTGCTGCACCGGATCACGCGTAAGACGAATCGCGAGGGTGAATTCGATGTGTGGCGATCGGTTCCGCGTTCCGACGATCGGTTGAAGCTCCGGATCAAGGGTCCGAACAAGCAGCGCTGCACGCTCACCTTGCGCGCATAACCGGGTGCGGAAGGCGGGAGTTGAACCCGCACGCCCGAAGGCACTGGTACCTAAAACCAGCGTGTCTGCCGTTCCACCACTTCCGCGTGATTCCCCGCATCCTAGATCAGCACCGACTCCTGCAGGTGGCGTCGCAAAGGTGCCCATCTTGCGACGCCACCTGCAGGAATAACTGGGAGAAGCTCGGGGAGAGGGGGCTAGAGGCGGAGGTCGCGGATCAATTTCGCGACGTGACCGGTCGCCTTCACGTTGTAGAAGGCGTGCTCGATCATGCCCGTGCTGGAGATGACGAACGTGGAGCGGATCACTCCGGTCACGACCTTCCCGTACAGCTTCTTCTCACCCCACGCGCCGTACTTCTCCATGACCCGATGCTCGGGGTCGGACAGCAGTGTGAAGGGCAGTTCCTCGGCTGCGGCGAATTCGGCGAGTTTCTCCGGTGGGTCGGGTGAGATACCGACGACGACGAACCCCGCGTCGGCGAACACCGCCAGGTTGTCGCGGAAATCGCATGCTTGGGTGGTGCATCCGGGGGTCATGGCGGCGGGATAGGCGTAGAGCAGGACCGGGCTACCGACGAGGTCCTTCAGGGCGATCTGCTCGCCTTGTGCACTCGTGAGGCGGAACGCCGGCGCGCGGTCCCCGGGAGCGAGTCTGGGCATGCGCAGGAGTGTAGGCGGCAAGTTATTGCGAAGGATTTGCAACTACTTAACTTTGGCCCTACCCTCCTGCCGTGCGAACAAATCTCCGAAATGTCCTGATCGTTGCCGGTGCAAGCGCCCTCGTCCTCGCTGGCTGCTCCAGTTCGAGCGACGACTCGAGCGAAGAGGCCACGGCAGAGGCCACCGCTACCGAGACCACCGAAGGGGACTCCGGCTCGTCCGATCCCGTCTTGGTCGCGACCACCGTCTCGCCCATCACCTCGATCGTCTCCCGCGTGGGCGGTGATTGCGTCGATATCGAGGGCATCGTTCCCGAGGGGACCAACTCGCACACCTTCGAGCCCGCCCCGTCGGTAGCCGCGTTGCTCAGCGATGCGGATGTCGTGTTCATCAACGGCCTGCAGCTCGAGGACCCCACGTTGGAGATGGCCGAGGCCAACATGCGTGACGACGCCGTACTCGTCGAACTCGGCACCGTCGCCCTGCCCGAGGAGGAGTACATCTACGACTTCTCCTTCCCCGAGGAAGAGGGCAAGCCGAACCCGCACCTGTGGACCGATCCGGGCTTCGCGATCGAGTACGCGGACATCGTCCGAGAGACCTTGACCGAGCAAGCACCCGAGTGCGCCGATCAGTTCCAGACCAACTTCGAGTCCTTCGAGGCGCAGGTCAACGAGCTGGCCGACGCCATCCGCGAGGATCAGCAGACCGTTCCCGAGGGCCAACTCAAGCTCGTGACCTACCACGACGCCTACGCCTACTTCGCGGACAACTACGGCTGGGAGGTCGTCGGTGCGCTGCAGCCCAGCGACTTCGCCGACCCGACCCCCTCGGAGGTCGTGACCTTGATCGAGCAGATCAACGCCGAGGGCGTGCCTACGATCTTCGGCTCGGAGGTATTCCCCTCCGACGTGCTGGCGGAGATCGGCAACGAGACGGGAGTTCGCTACGAGGACTCCCTGCGTGATGACGATCTGCCGGGAGCGCCGGGCGATGAGAACCACTCCTGGCTCGGGCTCATGCAGTACAACTTCGCGACCATGATCGAGGGTCTCGGTGGCGAGGCTCCGAACATCGAGGCAGTGGACATCACCAGCCCGGTACCGGATACGGCAAACTATCCCCAGTGACGGGAACTGGGGTCGGTCCTGAGCTGATCCGACTCACCGATGTCGAGGCCGGATACGGCCACGCTCCGGTGCTGCATTCGGTCGACCTGCACGTCCATCAAGACCAGTTCTCCGGCATCGTCGGTCCCTCGGGGTCGGGCAAGACGACGCTGCTTCGTCTGCTGCTGGGCATCGTGAAGCCGATGTCCGGGACGATCACCACCCAACCGGGCCTGCGGACCGCGTACGTCCCCCAACTCGAGACCGTGAATTGGGACTTCCCGATCACCGTCCGCGAGTGCGTCCTGATGTCCGGCTCCTCGGCGCGGGAACAACGACGCCTCTGGCCCTGGGCGAGTGCGGAGGAGAACGATCGCGCCCACGCGGTGCTCGCGCGGTTGGGGATCGAAGCACTCGCCGACCGGCAGATCCGTCAGCTCTCCGGCGGACAGCAGCAGCGGATGTTCCTGGCTCGAGCCCTCTACCGCCGCCCGCAGTTGTTGCTGCTGGATGAACCCACCAGCGGTGTGGACGTCTCGACCCGTCACGACGTCCTGCACCTGCTGGCTGATCTGCATGCCGATGGTGTGGCGATCGTGCTGACCACGCACGATCTCAACGGGATGGCCGCGCACCTGCCGCACTTGGTGTGCGTCAACCATCGGGTGATCGCAGATGGCACACCGGAACAAGTCATCCGACCCGAGGTGCTCGAGCAGACCTTCGGAGCACGGATGGAGGTGCTCGAGCACCTGGGAATGCGTGTGGTCGTCGACGAGCGCCCTGAGCATGTGATGCGGGTGCAGCCGTGATGGACCAGATCCTCGAGCCGTTCGGCTACGTATTCTTCCGGGAAGCCCTACTCGTCGCCGGTCTTTCCGGGGCGCTGCTGGGCTTCATCGGGGTATTCATCGTCCTGCGTGGCATGAGCTACATCGGCCACGGCCTCTCGCACTCGATCTTCGGCGGTTTCGCTGCGGTGCAGTTGTTCGCCGCCCAGTTCTATGTGCTGGGTGCGGGCCTGTGGGGCATCGCCTCGGCATTGGCGATCAATACGGTCACCAAGCGCAGCCGGCTCGGTGCCGATGCTGCGATCGGCGTCATCACTACGGCTTCCTTCGCGTTGGGCGTAGCGCTGTTCGCTCGATTCGGGACGAGCGGTCCCTCCTTCGAGAGCGCGCTGTTCGGCAGCATCCTGGGGATCTCCCCGGAGCAGATCCTGTGGTTGGTACTCGTCTCGCTGCTCGCGGTGGCGTTCGTCTTCCTGCGCTACCGGGCATTGTTGTTCTCGACCTTCGATCCGGAAGTCGCCGATGTCTCCGGCATCCGAGTGAATCGCATCGAGGCCCAACTGATGGTGATCTTGTCGCTATCGATCCTGGCGACCCTCACCGTTATCGGCGTCACTTTGGTCGCGGCGATGCTGGTCATTCCCGCGGTCGTGGCCCGCATGCTCACCGATTCCTTCGGTCGGATGCTCGCGTGGAGCACCGGCATCGGCACGGTCAGCGGATTGGTAGGTATGTACGTCAGCTACTACGCCGATGTCCCTTCGGGAACCATGATCGTGCTGGTCGGAGCCGCGATATTCCTGGTCGTGTTCGCCTTCGCCGGTCGGGCGAGGCGCCGTCGATCAGCCGGGCTGGACTCGCATGTGGAGCCGGTGCCGGCGTCGTCGGTGGTTCGCCAGTAGCTGCGAACCGTCGACCGGGACCACCCGTGAGGCGGTGACGTCGTAGGCTGAGGCGATCACGCGCAGGAAAGAAGGACGATCATGACCGATGTGTCGGTGCAGCCGGAAACGAAGAGTTCGTCCATCGTCGATCTGCAGACGAATGTGGTCGCCGCTCGCGAGGAACTGGTGTCCTCGTTGGTCGCTTTGAAGGCGGAGACCACACCGGCCGCGCTCGCCCAGCGGGGCCTCGGTGCCGCGAAGTCCTGGTTCACCGACGAATACGGGGGAGTGCGCCCCCAGCGCGTTGCCATCGCCGGCGCCATCGTGGTGGGTTACATCGCGCTGAAGGCGTTGGGTCGGCGGCGGCGTTGACCTC
>CAJXNV010000129.1 GCA_913057155.1 uncultured Actinomycetes bacterium
ACCGCTGCTACTTTCCTCATCATGAATAGCCGCGGCCCACGCCCCACCGTCTCCCTCGTTTCGCTGCTGTCCGCCCTCGCGCTCGCCTTCACGGGTGTCCTCGTCGGTGCCGGCGGAGCCCTGGCCGATGAGGATCTCAAGCGCAAGAAGAAGGCGTGCACCGCCGAACCGCGCAACTACGCCTGCCTGAAGGCCAGCGATCGCCGCGAGGTAGCCGGGGAGCCGGTGACCTTCACCGGAACGCTCAGCAAGCGGGCCCAGCGCAACTTGGCGTCGTGGACCGACGGAGAGAACACCTTGTGCCTGACTCGCTACGAGCCCAGTCCGCTGAAGGACGGATCCTGGCCGTGGGAGACCCTCGACCAGGTGTGCACCACGCTGAACTCCGACGGCAGCTTCGGGATGGTCGCCTACCTAGGTGTGCAGGGTCTGCACTACTACGGCGTGGAGATGGGGCCATGCCGGGCCAGCGAGGATGAGTGCGAGAACGGCGATCCGGGCCTGCTCGGTGTCGCGAACCGCAACGACCGCGTGGTCGCGGTGCGCACCGTCGCCGGCTAGCTCGGGCCTCGCATGCTCATCTTGCTACCACCCAGCGAAGGCAAGACCGCACCGGAAAGTGGAGCCAAGTACTCCCCCGCTGCCCTGGGCTATCCCAGCTTGAAGAAGACGCGCGCACAGGTAATGCGTGCTCTGGTGGACTTGTGCTCCGGTAGCAGCGACCACGCTGTCTCGGTGCTGGGCTTGGGCCCCAAGCAGCGGGAACTCGTGGGCGTCAATGCGGCTCTGGCGAAAGCACCGGCAGCACCCGCGATCGACATCTACACCGGTGTGTTGTACGAAGCGCTGGACTTCGCCTCGCTGCCGAGCGTCGCCCGCAAACGTGCCGACACCACCGTCGCCATCGCATCGGCACTGTTCGGTCTGTTGCGCCCGAGCGATCGCATTCCCGCCTACCGCCTCAGCGGGGACACCACCCTTCCCGACCTAGGCACGCTTTCGTCGGTCTGGAAACCGGCGATATCCGGCGTGTTGGCCGAGGTCAAGGGCCCGATCATCGACCTGCGCTCAGGTGCTTACCTAGCCCTCGGGCCGATCCCCGAGGAAGCGGTCGATCGCTCGCTGATCGGGCGTGTGCTGCTCGAACGTGGCGGCAAGCGTTCGGTGGTCAGCCACCACAACAAGGCGACCAAGGGGCGCTTGACGCGGGAGGTCTTGAAGCACGGCAAGGTGCCCAAGACGATCGACAAGGTTCCGGGTTACCTGGCCGAACTCGGCTTTCCCAGCGAGATCCGCGAACCGAAGAAGGACGGCGATCCGCTCGGATTGGACATCATCGTTTACGAAACCTGAACACTTCCCGAATGGCTGTCGCATATCGCTAGCGCAGGCTGCTGCCATGACCGAGATTCCCCCGGTCACCCTCGACGGAAGGAAGCAGCATGAGCAGCACCCGCAAGTTCGCGATCACCGGCGCTGCGATCGCCTCGGTCGCCGCATTGGCGATCGGTGGATCGGTCGCCGCATCGGCCCATGACGGTGAAGGCAAGCAGCGCGGCAAGGACGGTAAGGGCGGCGGTGCGCTGACCTCGCTGGTGGAAGACGGCACCTTGACCGAAAGCGATGTCGACGCCATCCGTGAGGCCATGCAGGCTGCCCACGACGGCGATAAGGAAGCCCGTCAGGCGGAGCGGGCCGCCGAGAAGGCCGAGATCCTGGCCGACCTGGTTGCCGACGGCACCTTGACGCAGGCGCAGGCCGATGCGATCTCCGCAGCCGAGAAGGGCGGGATGCGCGAACTCATCGCGAACGGCACGATCGACCGCGAAGATGTGCAAGCCCTGAAGTCCGCGATGCGCGCGGGATCGGCTGCTGATCGCGAAGCCAGGCAGGCCGAGCGGGCCGCTGAGCGTGATGCGGTGCTCGACGCGCTGGTGGCCGACGGCACCTTGAGCCAGGCGCAGGCCGACGCCGTAGACGCCGCGATCGCAACGAAGCAGGCGCAAAAGCAGGAGCGAAAAGGCGAGCGCGGCATGCACGGCGAAGGCAAGAAGGGCAAGTGGGGCCAGCGCTAGACGGTCAGCTGCCCGAAGGGCCGCGGAGGTCGCGCAGATGCGCGGCCTCCGCGAAGCTGAACATCGAGGAGTTCCCGTCCGGGAACCACGCCACCTTGCTGATCGAGCACGGTGGCAGTTCCATCCGGTAGACGCTGTCGATGGGCGCGCCCACGGCATCACTGACCATGAGCTTGATCGGCGTTACATGCGCCACCACGATGACCGACTTTCCCGGGTGCGCATCCAGTAGCCGGCGAAGCCCCCGACGCACGCGGGAGGCGCACGCATCGAAGGACTCCCCGCCAGGTGGTGCGACCGATGTGCTGGCCAGCCAATCGGCCATCTCCTCGGGCCACTTCTCGCGAACCTCCGCGAAGGTATGTCCGTCCCAATCACCGAACGAGCACTCGGCGAATTCCTCACTCACTTCTATGTCCAGGCCGGTTGCCTGCGCGATCAACTCGGCTGTTTGCCGCGTGCGCAGCAGCGGTGAGGTGGCCAGCACGGCGGCTTCGTCGCGCCTGGCCAACTCCGCTGCGAGTGCTTCACCTTGCGCGCGACCGAGCTCATTGAGCGGGAGGTCGACACCGCCGCTGCCACTGAAGCGCTTCTCCAGCGAGTAGTCCGTTGCTCCGTGCCGTGCCAGCAGGAAGGTGGTGGGCGCGCCGACCGAAGCCCACCCGATCATCGTGCGCGGCGGCTCCTCCCCGGCTACCGCCTCGGCGATCTCCGTGCGCGATTCATCCTCCAGCGCCTCGCCGACCACGTCTTCGGCCGACCACTCACGCATGAGCTCCCGTGAGCCACCACCCAGGGCACTGTCGAGCACCTCATTGACGATGGCGTCCGCCTTAGCGTTCTGCTCCCGCGGAACCCAGGTGTAGGTAACGAGGGATGGGTCGTGCGCATCCCTCGCACGCAGTGCGAGCTTCCTGATGTCGTCGTTCTTGATCTTCCAGCGGCCGGACATCTGTTCCACGACCAACTTGGAGTCCAAGCGAACCTCCACCCGGGCATCCGGGTCGAGGTCGTGGACGTACTCCAGGCCGGCGATAGCGCCGCGATACTCCGCGAAGTTGTTGGTCGCATGCTCGAAGAACTCACCGAATTCGGCGAGCACTTCACCGTTGGTGGCGTCGCTGACGACGGTTCCGAAAGCCGCCGGTCCAGGATTGCCGCGCGAGCCCCCGTCGGCCTGGACGATGAAGGAAGCCGGTGCCACGACCTACAGGCCCGATTCCTCGGTGCGCACCAGGATGCACCGGCACTCCTCGCACCGCAGCACTTCGTCGGCGGGGGCGGCCTTGATCGCCGAAACCTCCGTGGGTGGCAACTCCAGATGGCATCCCTCGCATCTACCCCGATGCAAGCGGGCGGCGCCGAGACCGGCGTGGTCGCCTCGGATCTTCTCGTACAGCGCCAGCAACTCCTCGGACACCGTGGACACGAGCGACTCTCGGTCGGCCATGACCTCCGCACGCTCGGTTTCCACCTCCGACTGAGCCTGCGCGACGACGGCTGCCAGCCGCTCCTCGTTGCCTTCGACCTCGGCGCGATCGCTCGTCAACTGAACGACCGCGGCTTGGGCACCCTCGAGGCGTTCCATGATCTCGAGTTCTACGTCCTCGAGATCGTTTTGCCGTTTGGCCAACGACGAGATCTCCGATTCGAGGTTCTGCAGTTGCTTGGGATCGGTGATGGAGCCGGAATCGAGTAGCTCGCGGTCCTTGCGGCTGCGCTCGCGCACGAGGTCGACGTCGGCATCGGCCTTCAAGCGTTCGCGCTCGAGATCGGAGACGATCGTCTCCGCGGCCACGATCTCCCGGCGCAGATACTCCTTGCGCTCGCGCACCTGGGCAAGTTCGGTGGATTCCGGGAGAGTGTCGATTCGATGCTGCAGTTGGGCGAGGCGGGTGTCGCAGGCCTGGATGTCCAGCAAGGCGAGTTGCTGGCTTGGCTCTGCTTTCACGGCGTCCTCCCGAAGTGCGCGGTCCACGGCGATGTATCGATCCTCGATACCGAGGTGGACACGGTATCGGCGCCGAGGTCGCTGGCGAGCGCTGATGCCGCATCCGGTAGCCACAGCCACTCCGCAGCCCAATGCGGGACGTCGATCAGCGCTTTGCCGGTGGCCAGCAGGTGGTCTTGCGCGCGGTGGTGGCGTAGGTCCCCGGTGATGTAGACGTCCGCGCGGTCGCCGATCACTTCCAGCAGCGAATCCCCTGCTCCACCACAAACGGCGACGGTCTCCACGCTCTGCTCGAGATCGCCGGCAACGCGGATCCCGTGCTCGGTGGTGGGAACGGCTGAGACCAGGCGTTGAGCCAGTTCCGCCAAAGTGACGGGCTGCGGCAATTGCCCGACTCGGCCGGTGCCAACCGATTCGCCCCAGGGATCGATCGCGACGGTGTCGCCCAATCCGCACGCGGCGGCCAAGGCATCCGATACGCCCGGGCGTGCGTGGTCGGCGTTGGTATGCGCGCAATACAGCGCGATGCCGTGCGAGATGAGGCTGTGCACTACCCGACCCTTGGGGGTGATGGGTGCCACCGAGTGCACACCGCGCA
>CAJXNV010000130.1 GCA_913057155.1 uncultured Actinomycetes bacterium
CCCGGTCGCCCGGGCTGGCATATCGAGTGCTCGGCGATGGCCCGGAAATACCTGGGCGAGAGTTTCGACATCCACGGTGGTGGACTCGACCTGGTGTTCCCGCACCACGAGAACGAGATCGCGCAGTCGAAGTGCGCCGGCGACGGCTTCGCCAACTATTGGCTGCACAACGCATGGGTCACCACGGCCGGGGAGAAGATGAGCAAGTCGCTCGGCAACTCGCTGCTCGTCTCCGAAGTCGTGCAGCGGGTGCGTCCGATCGAATTGCGCTACTACCTCGCCGGTGCGCACTACCGCTCCACGTTGGAGTTCTCCGATGAGATGGTCACCGATGCCGGTCAGGGTTTCCAACGCATCGAAGGGTTCATCGTCCGTGCGATCGAGTTCCTCGGCATCGAGGAGGTCCCGGTCGATGGCAGCACCCGTGCACCTGCTTTCGATGAGGCCATGGACGACGACATCAACACCCCGCAAGCCATCGCGGTGATCCACGGGGTGGTTCGCGACGGGAACACGGCACTGGCGGCAGGTGATCGTGAGGCCGTGCGAATGCAGCTGGTGTCGGTCGTATCGATGCTGGACGCCCTCGGACTGAACCCGCTCGCCGAGAACTGGATGGTCGGGCGAACGGGTGACCGACTCGTGGACGTAGTCGACGATCTCGTGCGCGTCGCCCTCGACCAACGGCAGGCAGCCCGGGAGCGCAAGGACTACGCGGCGGCCGATGCGATCCGCGATCAGCTCTCCGCGACCGGCATCGTCATCGAAGACACCCCCACCGGGCCTCGCTGGAGCGTGGGCGAGTCGGGCGATGGCCGGTAATTCCCAACGCCGCGGAGCCAAGCGCGACCCGGCGAAGAAGAAGGGCGCCACCACCGGCTCGGGCGGCCAGCGGCGCTCGGGGCTCAAGGGCAAGGGCCCCACTCCCAAGGCCAGTGACCGGGCGCACCACCCCGCGGCCAAGCGCGCGCGCAAGCAGCAAGCCGCCAAGCCGCGCAAGGCGGCGGTGCCCGGGGACGTGGTGATCGGACGCAATCCGGTGCTCGAAGCGTTGCGTGCCGGCATACCGGCCACGGCTTTGTACCTGCAGGTCCGTGCCGACCCCGACGAACGCTGGCGCGAGTCCCTCGCCCTCGCCCAAGCGGCGGGGGTCGCCGTGTTCGAAGGATCGCGCTCGGATCTCGATGATCTCGCGCACGGTGGCAACCACCAGGGGTTGGTTCTGGCCATCGAGGACTACGAGTACGCGGACTTGGGCGACGTTGCCACCGGGAACCTGCTCGTCATGCTCGACGGCATCACCGACACCCACAACGTAGGTGCCATCGCACGTTCAGCCGCGGCCTTCGGCGCCAGCGGTCTCGTTCTTCCGGCCAGGCGGTCCGCCGGGGTCACGGCATCGGCGTGGAAGGCCTCCGCAGGAGCCCTTTCCCGGCTACCGGTCGCGCGGGTGACCAATCTGCGGACCAGTCTCACCGAATTACACGACGCCGGTTGGATGTCGATCGGCCTGGAGGCGGAAACGGACACCACCTTCGCCGACATCGACGACGACGTCCTCACCGACAAGGTGGCCTTGGTAATCGGTTCCGAAGGCGCAGGGTTGTCACGCTTGGTTAGCGAGACATGCGATTTCCGTGTTCGCATCCCGATGGTGCGTGATCAGGAGTCGTTGAACGCCTCGGTCGCGGCCGGCATCGCACTGAACGCGGTATTCGCCCGGCGCTAGTCCTCATCGAACGGGACGACGATCCGCAATTCCGCTGTCGCGTCGTCCACATCGCCGGAGCGCGAGCCGATCACACTGCGCTCGTCGGGCTTGGCCACCAGCACGGTGTCGACGTAACTGCGTACGGCATCGAGGAACGGCACGCTGTGTCCAGCCTGCTCGGATAGGTACCAACGGTGCTCGAGGATCTCGTGGAATATCTCGGCCGGTTCCATGCGGGAGCGCAGATCGGCCGGCACTACGGCCATCGCCGTCTCGAATCTCTCCGAGACCCATCGGTGTGCGGCGAACTCCTCGTCCTCGGGCTCGAGTCCGATCTTCACCCGGTAGGAGTCCAAGTCGTTGAGCAGGCGGCGGGCCTGGTTCTCCTCGACATCCAAACCGGTGAGCCGGATAAGGCGTCGGGAGTGGTGGCCGGAATCGACCACTTTCGGTTGCACGATCATCTGGGTGCCGGTCGCATCGGTGACCGTCTGCAATTCCGCGAAGTCGAAGCCGAGTTCGTTGAGCCGACGGATTCGTGTCTCCAGCGGATGACGGTCATCTCGGGTGAACGTGATGGGCGAAGTGATCTCTCGCCACAGGGAGTCATAGCGCGTACGCAGGCTCACGCCGATCACGATCGGATCGATGTCGTCTTGGAGTCGTTCGCCTGCCTGCAGATCCATCAACTCCCCGGCCACGTTGGTAGCGGCGGTCTCGAGGTCGTACTCGCGTTGTCCGTCGGTGAGGTGATCGTGCAACTCACCGGTCTCCGCATCGACGAGGTAGGCCGCGAATGCGCCGGCATCTCGCCGGAAGAGCGTGTTGGAAAGCGAACAGTCGTTCCAGGAGAAACCGGCGAGATGCAGTTGCACGAGCAGCACCGCGAGGGCGTCGAGCAGGCGTTCGGCGGTCTCCGCGCGCAGTGTCGAGGAGAAGAGAGCGCGATAGGGGAGTGAGTACTGCAGATGCCGGGTGATCAGTGCTGCCGGTAGGGCTTCGTCGTCGGCGTCGAACCTGTCGGAAACCACGGCAACCGGTTCCACGGCCGGGATCTCCCGGCGGTGCAGGTCGGTTAGCAGTCGGTACTCCCGTTCGGCGAGTTCGAATTCGACCTCCTTGATCGCGTAGACGATTCCCTCGATGCGTACGAAGCGCACGATGTGTCTCGAGATGCCGCGGGGCAAGGCGACGACCACGTCCTCGGGCCACGTCTCCAGAGGCGTGTTCCAGGGGAGAAATGCCAGTTGGGGTTGGTCGGCCACCCCGGTCATCTGCACGAGACGAGCCTGCCATGGGAACTCGAGGCGTCGCATCGTCGTGACAGACTTCCGTCATGGAGCAGCGCCAGGACGTGATCGATGCCTTGCGTGCGCGCGGTGCTCTCTTTGCCTACGTCTTCGGCAGCGTCGCTCGCGGCGAGGCCACTCCGAAATCCGACCTCGACGTCGCAGCACTCTTCCCTGACCCCGCCCCCGAGAGCTTCGAAGTCGAGATGCCAAGCCGCGTCGATCTTCTCGTCCTCAACTCCGCCCCCTTGGAGTTGAAGGGCAAGATCGCACTCGACGGAAAGTTACTGTTCGAAGATGACGAGGTGGCGCGCGTCCGCTGGGAGTCGACCACGCGCAAGATCTACCTCGATGAGCGATACCGCATCGAACGCTCGCATCGGGAATTCCTGGAGACGCTGAGCCGTGGTTGATGCAGTTCGCGTCACCAGGCTCCTTCGCTCGCTCGATGAGGGCTTGGCTTCCCTAGCGCGCCGTGGACAGGCCACTCCTGCTCAGCGCGAAGATGAAACCTGGTTGCTGGCCGTGAAGTACCTGTTCATCACCACCATCGAGGCGTGCATCGACATCGCTCAACACCTATGCACTACCGAGTCATTGGGGACGCCAGCCGATAACGGTGACGCTCTGCGCCGAATCGGGGATGCGGGCATTATCGAAACCAAGACGGCAGCCGCGATGGTTGCGGCAGTTGGGTTCCGAAACGTTCTCGTGCACGAGTACGTGGATGTCGACGATCAGATCGTCGAAGAGCGACTCAAGCACCATGAAGACCTGAGGAACTTCGCTGTTCAGGTTGGTGAATGGCTGTCTCGGCAGTAGTCATCGGCGCGGGAATCAGCGGCCTGTCGGTTGCCGACCAGTTGGTTCGCGCGGGTCACGATGTCACTGTCCTCGAGGCGCGTGATCGCGTGGGTGGGCGGTTGTTGGGATCCCCTCTCGATCTCGGTGCTTCATGGTTCTGGCCGGGTGAGCATCGAGTGCAAGCCCTGGCACGTCGTTTGGGCATCGAAACATTCGATCAATATCGAGACGGCGACGCCATCATCGACGATCTCACCGGCGTGCAGCGTTACCCGGGTAATCCGATCGACGTTCCCGCTCATCGGATCGTTCAAGGAACCTCGACCCTCGCTGCTGCCCTCGCTGATCAACTGCCGGACGGGGTGATCCATCTCGACCAGCCGGTGCAGCGGATCACCGATGAGCTGACGGTCTTCACGACAACTGACGAGTGGCGAGCAGATCATGTGGTCATTGCACTTCCGCCAGCGCTCGCGGTGCACGCGATCGAACTCCCGAAGTCGCTGCCGCAAGAACTCGTCGATATCGCTTCCCGCACGCCGGTGTGGATGGGTGATTCGGTGAAGGTGGTCGCGCGTTACGACGAGCCCTTCTGGCGAACAGAAGGTTTCGCCGGTGCCGCGATGAGTAGGCGTGGACCGTTGGCGGAGATCCACGACATGTCCGGGCCGGGTGGCGAGCCAGCTGCGTTGTTCGGCTTCGCCCGAGCAGCGTCGATGCACGCCGGCATCGAGACCGATATCCGCGAGCAACTCACCCGCATGTTCGGTCCCCGCGCCGGGGCGCCTATCGAGTTGCTCATCCAGGACTGGAG
>CAJXNV010000131.1 GCA_913057155.1 uncultured Actinomycetes bacterium
ATCGACGTCATCGAGTTGGACGCCGCCAGTCACGGTGGAGTGGACGACACCCGTGAACTGCGCGAACGCGCGATGTTCGCACCGGCTTCCTCGCGCTACAAGGTCTACATCATCGACGAGGCGCACATGGTTTCCACGGCCGGCTTCAACGCCTTGTTGAAGCTCGTCGAGGAGCCACCGGAGCATGTTCGGTTCATCTTCGCCACCACCGATCCGGACAAGGTGCTGCCCACGATCCGCTCGCGGACGCACAACTACGCATTCCGATTGGTCGGCACGAAGGAACTGCAACAGCACCTCGCGTCGATCTGCGAACAAGAAGGTGTCCCTGCCGAACCGGCCGCGCTCGCGCTGGTGGCACGAGCCGGTGCGGGCAGCGTGCGGGATTCGCTTTCCATCCTGGGCCAGGTGATCGCCGGATCCGGCCCCGATGGCATCACCTACCGGGAGGTCGCCGATCAACTCGGCGTGACCGACACCGCGTTGCTCGACGCCACGGTGGAGGCGATATCCGCACGAGACGGCGCGGCGCTGTTCCAGGTGATCGAGCAGGTGGTGGACGCCGGCCATGATCCGCGTCGGTTCGTGTCCGACCTACTGGAGCGAATGCGCGATGTCATCGTCGTGCAAAGCGTTCCCGACGCCGCCACCAGCGGACTGATCGACGCCCCCGACGACGAGGTCGAACGGATCGTGCAACAAGCGCAGTCACTCGGGCCGACTGAAGCGAGTCGTACCGCGGACGTGGTCAACGCCGCCTTGAGTGAGTTGAAGGGCGCCACCGCACCCCGGCTGCGCTTGGAGATGATGGCGGCTCGGCTTCTAGTACCGGCAGCCGACGATTCCGACGACGGATCCCGCGCGCGCTTGGAGCACCTCGAGCGCGTGGTGGCCGCACTTCCGGTGACCGGCGGCTCGGCCGCCAGTGCAACCGCCAAGCCCACCGCGACCACCGAGCCATCCGACCAAGAGCCCCCGGCGTCTCCTACCAAGAAATCGACCAAGAAGTCGACCAAGAAGTCGAGCACGAAGGCGTCCGAAGAGCCCGCGAAGGCCCCCGCCCCGCCGAAGTTGTCCGAGGTCGCGCCGTCGACAGCCGTAGGCGATGAGCTGAGTCCCGCGCAGCTCCCGGCTACCGAGCCTGAACCACAGAGTGAACCGGAACCGGAGGTCACCACTTCCACGGCCGACACCGCAGATGTGACCTTGGAGGGATTCGTCTCCATGTGGCCGGCGGTGATGGACGCGGTCGCCGGATACGGCCGCGTCGCCTGGATGGCCTTCAGCGGTTCACGGCCGTTGTCCTGGGCTGACGGCACGCTCGCGGTCGGCCTGGATAGCCCCGGGAAGGTCGCGAACGTCGCCAGCAGTGGTCACGGTGAGGTGCTGCAGACCGCCATCAAGGACGTACTCAAGGTCGACGCCCGCCTCGATGTGGTCCTCGCCTCCGACGGCCCATCCCCCGCGGGCGCGGCATCGGCGAATACCGAAGCACCTGCCAGGGAAGCGGATGCACCGAGCCCGGACGATGCGAATGTCGACGACGTCACCGGAGTCGACCTCGTGGTCCGGGAACTCGGTGGCGTGCAAATCGGTGAGATCGAGCATTGATGTACGAGGGTGCGGTCCAGGAACTGATCGACGAACTCGGTCGTTTGCCGGGTGTGGGTCCGAAGAGTGCGCAACGCATCGCCTTCCACCTGCTTGCCGCGGACCAAGCCGACGTCCAACGGCTCGTCGATGCGCTGCACCACGTGAAAGAGCGGGTGTCCTTCTGCCAGACCTGCGGCAACATCGCCGAGAGCGAGCAGTGCCGCATCTGCACCGACCCGAAACGCGATGCCTCGGTGCTGTGCGTGGTGGAGGAGCCGAAGGACGTCGTCGCTATCGAACGCACCCGCGAGTTCCGTGGGCGCTACCACGTGCTCGGTGGATCGATCAATCCGATCGAGGGCGTGGGTCCGGAGGATCTGCGCATCCGCGAACTGCTCGGCCGGTTGTCCGATGGTTCGATCCTCGAGGTGATCTTGGCAACCGACCCGAACCTGGAGGGGGAGGCGACCGCCACCTACCTCGCTCGCACCATCTCCCCGCTGGGTGTCTCCGTCTCCCGGTTGGCCAGTGGGTTGCCGGTTGGTGGCGATTTGGAATACGCCGACGAAGTCACGCTCGGGCGCGCTTTCGAGGGCCGACGTCGCATCGAATCCGGCTGAGTACCTTCACCTCTCACCTCTAGTCTTCCCATCGTGGATGAAGCGCTGCTTTCCTACGCCATCACCGGCGTGATCGCTCTGGGCGTCGCAGTGTTCATCCGGCAACGCGGGTGGGGAATCGCGCTGCCACTCATCGTGCTCGGAGCGATCGTCGGTATCGCCCCGATCGGACCATCGGCACCGCCGAATCCGGAAGTCATCCTCATCGTGATCCTCGCGCCGCTGGTCTTCGGCGAGGCGATGGGCTCCTCCTACCTCGACCTACGCAGGGTCTCGCGACCGGTGCTGGCGCTCGCGATCGGTTTGGTGATCACGGCCACCTTCGTCGTCGGCGGTGTGGTCAGTGCCGCGGTAGCGATCCCGATCAGCGTCGCCTTGGCGCTGGGAGCGATCTTGGCGCCGACCGATGCGGTGGCGGTCAGCACCATCGCCAAACGGGCTTCCATCCCGCGTCGCCTGGTTTCCATCCTGGAAGGCGAGAGCCTGGTCAACGACGGCACTGGATTGACCGCGCTCCGTGTTGCCGTGGCGGCGACGATCGCCGGTTCGGTCACCGTGATCGAAGCGACCGGCCTATTCGCCGTCGCCGTGAGCGTCGGGTTGGCCGTCGGTGCGGCGTTCGGCTGGGGGATGTCCTTGATCCTCAAGCGCAGCCGGGATCTGGTGGCCGCGAACTCCTTGATCGTCATCGCGCCGTTCTCGATCTATCTCGTCGCCGAAGCGCTCGAGGGCTCGGGGATCTTGGCCGTGGTGGTCGCCGCACTGTGGGTCGCGACCTCGCAGCACTCCGATCCAGGCTGGTCGGGGCGACTCTCGGGTAACACCGTGTGGAAGCACCTCACCTTCATCCTGCAGGTGTTCGCGTTCTTGCTGATCGGCCTGGAACTGCCGGTCTCCATCGCGCGGCTGGATGCAGCGCAGTGGAACCTCGTGGTGATCTTGGTTCCGTTGGTGTTGGTGACCTTGATCGTCACCCGCGCGCTGTTCGTCGCCGTCATGGTGCTCGCCGAGCGCGCACGCGATCGCCGCCGGTCACGACGCACCGGTATCGACCAGCGGCGCGAGGGCCTGGGACGGGAGTCCGCGATCCTGGCGTGGGCCGGTGCGCGCGGCCCGGTCTCCGGACTCGCGGCTTTCTCCCTGCCGCTCACGACCACCGCGGGTGAGGCTTTCCCCTATCGCGATGTCCTCCTGGCCACCACGTTCGTGATCATCGTGATCAGCTTGTTGCTGGCTTTGACGGTGGCGCCGCTTGCTCGCGCCTTGAAGGTAGGTGGGGACGACGACGCCGTCATCACACGCGACATCGACGTAGCCCTCGCCCGCGCCGCTCTCGACCGGCTCGATGCTGCGATCGAGGAAGCCGAGGTCGATGGACACCCCATCCCCCAGGAGGTGGTGGATCGCTTGCAGCACGACGCGAACGCGCGGCTGGATCGGGCCCGCGGTGAGCAGGATGTGTCGGTCACGCGGGAGATGGTCACCACCCAGATGTTCGCCCTGGCCCGAGCGATGGTGCGCGCCGAGCAAGAGGAATTACTGCGGCTGCGCGATGAGGAGGGGCTGCCGGATTCGCTGGTGCGAACCCGCCTGCGGGAGTTGGACCTGCGCCAGCAAGCACTCGGTTCCCAGGGGTAGCGTCGCGACCGTGACGAACGCCCCCTTGTTCGATGCGTGGCGTGCTGCGCGGTCTCGGCCGGGTCGATCCATGCAGATCCCCGGCCACAAGATGCGCTACGCATCCGACGAGGCGGACCTTTTCGCCGCCGATCTCCTGCGCGAGATCATCAGGGACGACGTGCCTTTGCAGGGAGGCGCGGATGACAACTTCTTCTCCGGGAGGTTCCTGGAGAAGGCGGAGCAGTTGTGGGCCGATGCCATCGGTGCAGACCACGCGCGCTTCTTGGTCGGTGGATCGACCCAAGGCAATATCGCGGCGCTGGCTTCGGTCGTTGCACCGGATGTCGAGGTGTGCATCGACCGCACGTCGCACCGCAGCGCCCATGCCGGCCTGGTGGTGTCCGGCGCCCGGCCACGGTGGATCCATCCGCAGATCCATCCGGACTTCGGTATCCCCGTGGGAATCGACCCGAGTGCTCTCGATCTCAGCGGCGTCTACGCACTGTTCGTCACGTCGCCGGCCTACGTCGGCACGATGACCGACATCGCAGCCCTGGCGCAGTTATGCCACGCGCAGGATTCGGTACTCATCGTCGATCAGGCGTGGGGCGCTCATCTGGATTTCCTCGGCGCCCGCGGAGCACATGCGCAAGGCGCCGACGTAGTGACCACCAGCGTGCACAAGGCGTTGACCGGTTACTCGCAAACGGCGGT
>CAJXNV010000132.1 GCA_913057155.1 uncultured Actinomycetes bacterium
TGACGGTCGCCTTCTTCGGATCCTCCTTCCCTGCGATCAAGGCCGCCGAGCAGAGCTTCTCGCCTGTCTCGATCGTCTTCCTCCGTGCCGTCCTAGCCACCATCGCACTCGCTGCGCTTGCCGCTGTGCTCGGTGTCTCGCTTCGCATGCCCATGCGGGACTTGGTGATCTCGGCCGCGATCGGCCAATTGGGGATCTCGCTGTTCCAGTTGATCTTGAATTCGGCCATCGCCCTGACGTCGGTGGGTGTGGCATCCACGCTCGTGAACACCGCGCCGCTCATCTCGCTGGGCCTCTCGGCCCTCTTGCTGCGAGAGCGCATTCCCTTGCTGCGCTGGGTAGGGGTCTTCATCTCGATCGGCGGCATCTACCTACTGGGCACCAGCACCGGAGTAACGGACAGTCGCGGTGTGGTCCTCTTGCTCATCGCAGCCTTGAGCCTGGGCACCTATTCGGTACTGCTCAAGCCCCTCCTACAACGACAGAACCCACTCGCGGTCACCTTCCACGGCACGTGGCCGGGCATCTTCTTGTTCGCCTGGGCTATCCCCTCGGTCTCCCGGGAGAGTCCTGATGCGACCGCGGCTGCCTGGTTGGGCGTGGCAGTACTGGTGATCGTCGTGACCTGCGGCGGCTATGTGCTTCTTGCACGCTTGCTGCAGCTCCTACCCGTCTCCCGAGTCGTCCTGTACTACTACCTCGTCCCACCCGTCGCGATCCTCTACTCGATGATCTTGTTCCGGGAACTGCCCTCCACGCGCGAGGTCCTCGGCGTGATCGTCGTCATCGCCGGAGTGGCGCTAGCGATGAGTGCACGGGTTCCTCAGGCGAAGAGCCCGGATGCGATGTAATCCCCTTCGGCGCAACCGGGTGGAATCAGGTAGGTCGCCGAACCGATGGTGGTGTTCCAGCGGTTGAAAGCGTCCTTGTCCGCTAACCGCTGCTGCATCGGGATGAACGAACGACGCGGATCCGCGGTGTACGCAGCGAAGATCAAGCCAGCGTCCTGCACCCCGTCGATGAAACCGGCGTCGTAGGTGTAGGGCCTGCGCAGGATCATCTCCTCGTCGCTCTCGGCATGCGCGATCCGTACATGGGCACTCGAGGGGATCACCGGAAGTCCGGACTCATCGAGGACATCCAGCCGTACCGGATCATCCTCCGCTTCGCCGCCCAGCGGCGCACCGTTATCGAGCCGACGACCGATCACCATCTCCTTCGCGGCGACATCCATGCGATCCCACTCATCGAGCAGCATTCGGATCCGGCGAACGATCACGACGGTTCCACCCGCAGCCCAGGCCGGATCGCCACCGGTCCACACCGCGGTGTCGAACTGCGCGCTGCCCGGCAACGGATTCACGGTGCCGTCGACCTGGCCCATCAGATTCCGGCTCGCACGACCGCCTTCGTTCGCGGGAGTCGGCGATCGGAAACCCGGTTGCACCCAGGACACCGTGGTCAAGGTGGACAGGGCTTTCACGATCATCCGCTGGGCGTGCGCGAGCGTGAGTGGATCGTCCGAGGCGATCTGCAGGTAGAAGTCGGTACTCGACCAACGATCGTCCAGGTCGTCGGTGCTGAACGCCGGGATCGCGGGGAAGTAGGCGGGAATCCGATCGGTGCGACCGGTCTTCTCGAAAAGGGAGTGACCCAACCCGACCGTGACCGACAGTCGGGCTGGGATCTCCGCGAGTTCGGGTTCGGTATCCCCGAGCGAGGGCCGTCCAGCCATCAACCGGGCAGCATCGTCACTGACGATGCGCAACACGCTGTCCGCATCCTGCGCCGTCGCGGAGATCAGGTTCAATCCCAGGAACGTCGCGTACGTCTGCTCTGGAGTATCGACACCGGCTTGGTGCACTCCGTAGAAGTCGATCGTCTGCTGGGCACTCGCACCGGCCGGACTGACATGACTCAATTCCGGTCGTGGGGTCGGCTCCGCGACCACCGATGCGCCATCCGGTGCGGTCACCCGGCCGAGGACCACCCCGCCGGCGGCACCGGCAAAAGCGGCGCCGCCAGCGGTCAGCAGTCCACGACGAGAGACTCGACGAACCTTCGCCTCATCGTGGTCGGTCATCAGCGCATACCCATGCCACCGTGGTCCATGCCACCGTGGTCCATGCCACCGTCATCCATGCCGTCGCTGAGATCGTCGTAGCTCTCATTGGCCCCGGCGAATACCCGTCCCATGGCCTCGAACTTCACTCGTCCACCGTCGGCTGTGATCAGTCGGATGGGCACTTCCTCACCGGCAGTGATCGACTGCTTGATCTTCATCAGCATCAGGTGATCACCACCGGGCTCGAGGACGATCGTCTCACCGGCAGGCACCACGAAACCCCCTGGCTTCTGCTGCATCTGCATCGCCCCGTCCTCCATGAGCACTTCGTGCAATTCCATGGCCGGGGTGAAACGGATGGACCTCGCTGCGATGATGCGGATCGGCTCGTCCGTCGGGTTGGTGATGGTGGCGAAAGCGGAGGTCATCCCCGAATCCATCACCTTGACCCAGGCGTCCTCCACTTCCAGCGGGGAGTCGCTCCGCCGGATGCCATCGCTCCAACGCAACTGGGTGCCATCGCGCTCGCAGAGGAAAGTCTGACCCTTCGCGAATCGCGTGGCACCGGACATCGAGCACTCCGATCCCTCGCGTGGAGCGGGATCGGCGTGGACGGGACTTGCCAATGCGACGGTCAACACTCCGACAGCCGCGGCGGCGTACAGGCGCACGCCACTGTTTCGAATACGCACAACTAACTCCTTGTTCTCAACTGAATGAATGAATGGGCACGACAACACGGCACGCCCACTTCACTCACAGCAGGAACTAGTGAGGTGAAAGCAGGCGTGTCACAGAAGCACTGGCGGGCCACGCCAGGAAGCGACGGAGAAAGCAGAGCCGGGGTCGAAGAAAGCCGGTTTCCGCCAAGCGGGAATGATCGTCGCAACCGACAAGGCGGGTAGACGAAGCTCAGGGGCGCCCAGATAACGATGCGCTGCTCGCCACCAAGCGAGTGCGATCGTCTCGGATTTCGCGAACAGCACCGCCGCGATTCCGGCAGCTGCCACGTGCGCGATGAGCATCGAGGCATCAGGCACCAGGGCGAAAGCGTGGTGTCCCATGGCCGACATCACGGTATGCAGGAGTACCTGCCCGGCCAGCAGATAGCCGAAGAGCCACGGGGCCGAGCGGCGCCTATCGGCTACCGCGAAGGCCAAAGCGGTGGAGACGGCGAGCGCGCCGAGGAGTCCGGGCAGCGCCGGCAGCGAGCCGGCCGCGGCCGAGTGCCCGAGCACGGAAACCAAGAGCAAGGTGCCGGCCAAAGCAATGCGACGGGCGCCGCGCCCCTGACCGACGTTCATATTCGTCAGGGTACGCGACGCCCGTCGTAGCGGCTAGGACACCCAGAAGAAGCGCTGGTTGACGCCAGGCGCGTATCGAGCATCCGAAGTCGGCACCGTCGGCAGGTTGCTGACTTCCGGGAAGGTGAGCAGGTAGTCGTAAAGCGCCTGCTCGTAGCTGACCCCGAGTGTCGTCTTGCCGCCCGCGTCTTCGAAGGTGCCGTAGTTGTCCCCTCCAGCGGCGGTGAAGGAGTTCGTCACCACGTCCACACTCGGAGCTCCGGCCACCGGCGCACCGCCGCGGACAAGCGCGGTTCCGTCGGCGAGTGAGATGGACTGAACCCGCGTGCCGGGCGTCGTCACCGGACCTGCGGACCGGTCGCCCTCCGGGTTACCGACCTCTTGCGCTGTTCCCGAGCGTGAGCAGGTGACTTGCAGACCGCTGATCTGCATGAACTGTCCCCCACCACGCTCGGAGATCGCGCAGGAACGCTCGAAGACCTCCTTCAACTGCGCCGCCGAAAGGTCGGGGATAACCGTCATGCGGTTGTCGAACGGCAGCAGGTCGAAAGTCATGCCCCGGCTTATCGCACCGGCCGTGCCATCGGCGGGCAGGTTGTCGATCCGGATCCCACCGCCGTTCGTCATGGCAACAACCGGGTTCGAAGCGCTCGCCGCTTCAAGCCCGGCGTCCGCTCGCCTGGTGTTGTAGGCGTTCATGAAGGCGTCGGCAACCAGGTTGCCGCCATTCGTCTCTTGGGTCCGCACACCCGGGTTCTCGGCGTTCCCCCGGGCTGTGTTGAACACGATCTGGGAAGCCGCGAAGGGCTGATCCTGCTCCGCGAGGCATCCGTTCTCCAGCCGGGTTTCGACCGTGCGGCGTAGCGTTGAGTTCGGCCGGACGGCATCCGTCACGCCTAGTGATGCCGAAACATCGTCGGCGATCACCACGCGGCGCGGATAGGAGGTCTTCTCGTTCCACGACTTGAGCTCGCCGTCCTTATCGAAGGTCAGGTCGATCCGACCGAGGTACTGGTAGTTCCCCGCAGTCGTAACGATCGGCACCTCGTTCCCATTGCTGTCCTTCGTCAGGATCGGGTACTCACCCTCCGCCTCATCGCTACCGGGCAGCAACTGAACGTA
>CAJXNV010000133.1 GCA_913057155.1 uncultured Actinomycetes bacterium
CCCACGATCACCGCACCGGAGCGCCAATCGCGGGCGGCGATCCATCGCCACAGTTGGTAGGGAACCGCGAGCAGCGCCGCCCACCAGATGATCGGGTTGCCGACCGCCAGCACGGTGCTCGAGCAACTGTCCGCCCCGCAACCCTCGGGGGATTCGTAGTAGAAGGACGTGGGCCTGGCCATGAGCGGCCAGGACCAGGCGTTGCTCTGGTAGCTGTGTTCGGCATCGAGATTGGTGTGGAAGTTCCACATCTCCGAGTGGTAGTGCCATAGCGACCTGATCGGATCGGGAACGATCGATGGTCCCTGGTCCGCGGCCCAGTTGCGGCTCCAGCCGGTGGAGGTGGCGAACCATCCGGTCCAGGTGAGTAGGTAGACACCGATGCCGACCACGAGCGTCGAGCCGGCGGCCAGCGGTAGGTCACGGGCGAAGGTGGCGGACCACGGATGGTCCACACCGATCGCCTTGCGCAGTGAGACATCCCAGAACATCGACAGCACCATGAAGGCGGCGAGGAAGTAGGCCCCGGACCATTTCGTGCCGATAGCCAGGGCGAATGCTGCGATGGCGGCGATACGCAACGGACGCCAACCCAAGTACGGGCCGAGGCCCATCGCGATGCGGTCGACCCCGTCGCGTTTGACGAGTGCGGCGACTTTGCCGCGGGTTCGGTCGCGGTCGAGTAGCAGCAGTCCGAACCCGACGAGCACCCAGAAGCCGAGCACGAGATCGAGCAAGGCCGTGCGGGCGAGCACGATGTGGATGCCTTCCAGGGCGAGCAGGCCGCCGGCGATCGTGCCGAGCACATCGGATCGGGTGAGCCGGCGCACGATGCGCGCGGTGATGACCACCGCGATGATCGCCAAGATGGCGATCGCGATGCGCCAGCCGAAGGGGGTGACTCCGAAGAAGTACTCGCCGACTGCGATGGTCCATTTGCCGACCGGCGGATGCACGATGAAGGCCGCTTCCCCGCTGAATGCCTCGACGGTGCGCCAGTTGTCACCGGCCTGCATCATCAGTTCCTTGTGGTTCTCGACTTCGTCGATCTCCACACCGAAGCGCAGCAAGGACCAGGCGTCCTTGGCGTAGTAGGTCTCATCGAAGACGACGGCATCCGGTCGCCCTAGGTTCGGCAGTCGGGTGAGTGCGGCGAGTGCGCCGGCACCTAGGGGTCCCGCCCAGCCGCGCCAGCCATGGGAGGGCATCGCCGGGGCAAGTCGATCGGGCAGGGAGGCCAGCGCGCGATCGGGCGCGGAGGTCACGACTGCCACGTCAGCATCGTAGGTGCGACAAGATGACCGGGTGGGTGGGTCGCACAGCAGCACCGGTGACGGCGGGCGGATCCTGCTCGCGGCGACGCCGCTCGGTAACGCGGGGGATGCCTCGATGCGGTTGGTGCGGGCGCTGCAGGAAGCCGATGTGGTGGCGGCGGAGGACACCCGCAAACTGCGGGCGCTGGTCTCCCGCCTGGAGATCGAAGTGCCCGGGCAGGTGCTGTCCTTCTACGAAGGAAATGAGTCCGCCCGGGTGCCGGAGCTGATCGAGCGGGCCGCGCACGGTGCGCAGGTGCTGGTGGTCACCGATGCCGGGATGCCTTCGGTGAGCGACCCGGGATTCCGGCTGGTGCGCGAGGCGCACGAGGCCGGCGTGCCGGTGACCACGTTGCCCGGGCCCTCGGCTGCGCTCGCCGCCTTGGTGCTGTCCGGATTGCCGGTCGCCCGGTTCGCGTTCGAGGGGTTCTTGCCACGGAAGGCGGGGGAGCGTCGTCGTCGGTTGGACTCGCTGGCAACCGAGGAGCGCACGATGGTGTTCTTCGAAGCCCCGCACCGACTCGATGCGAGCTTGGCCGACATGGTCGGGGCATTCGGTGCCACGCGGCAGGCGGCGGTGTGCCGGGAGCTGACCAAGACGCACGAAGAGGTCAAGCGCGGTGAACTCGGTGAACTGGCGACATGGGCGCAGGGTGAGGTGCGAGGTGAGATCACCGTGGTGGTGGACGGTGCCTCCCAGCAGGACGTCCGCGATGCAGCGGGGTTGACCAGCGAGGAGGACGTGGTGCGCGCGGTGCGCGAGGCGATGGCCGGCGGGCTTTCGCGTAAGGATGCGGCGGCGTCGGTGGCCGAGGCGGCCGGGTTGTCGAAGCGACAGGTGTACGAGGCGTCGATCGCCGACCGGCGCGAGACCTAGGATCGGGCATATGGCCGAAGGCGATCCGTTGTCCAACGAGAAGGCGTACTACGTCACCACGCCGATCTACTACGTCAACGACGCACCGCACATCGGCCACGCGTACACCACCACCGCCGGCGATGTGCTGACCCGCTGGCACCGGCAACGCGGCGAGAAGGTCTGGTACCTGACCGGAGTCGATGAGCACGGAACGAAGGTGCAGCGGGCCGCCGAGGCCGGGGGCGTCACTCCGCAACAGTGGGTCGATCGCCTGGTCACCGAATCCTGGCTCCCGGTGCTGGAAACCGTCGATGCGGCCAACGACGATTTCATCCGCACCACCGAGGACCGTCACGTGCAGCGGGTGCAGAGGTTCTGGGAACAGGTGCGCGAGAACGGATACGTCTACTCGGCTCCCTACGAGGGCCCCTACTGCGTGGGCTGCGAGGAGTTCAAACTCCCCGGTGATCTGGTGGAGGGCACGGGCGAATTCGAAGGGCAACTGGTGTGCCCGGTGCACGGCAAGCCCGCCGAGGAGTTGCGCGAGGAGAACTGGTTCTTCCAACTCTCGGCTTTCACCGACCGGTTGATCGAGCACTACGAAGCGCATCCGGAAGCCGTACGTCCGCAGAGTGCCTACAACGAGGTGATGGCGTTCTTGCGCGGTGGCTTGGTGGACATCTCGATGTCCCGGTCCTCGGTGGACTGGGGGATCCCCTTGAGTTGGGATCCCGAGCAGGTCGTCTACGTGTGGTTCGACGCACTTCTGAACTACGCCACGGCCACGGGCTACGGATCCGAGCCCGGTTCGGCCGATGCCGAGCGGTACGCCACCACGTGGCCGGCCGATGTGCACTTGGTCGGCAAGGACATCCTGCGCTTCCACGCGGTGTACTGGCCGGCGATGCTGATGGCCGCTGGGGAGCCATTACCGGGTCAGGTCTTCGCGCACGGTTGGTTGTTGGTCGGTGGCGAGAAGATGAGCAAGTCCAAACTCACCGGTATCGCTCCCGAGCAGATCATCGACCACTTCGGATCCGACGCATTCCGCTATTACTTCATGCGCGCGATCTCCTTCGGCCAGGACGGCTCGTTCTCCTGGGAGGACATGAGCGCGCGCTACACGGCGGAGTTGGCGAATGGCCTGGGCAACCTCGCCTCCCGCGCCACCGCGATGGTCGGCAAGTACCGCGCGGGCGCGCTTCCTGAACCCGGTCCGCTCGGCGAGCAGGAGATGGCCGTGGTCGAACGGTTGGCCGCGGCGATCCCCGCTGCCGATTCCGCCGTCACGGAACTGGACTTCGCCACGGCGATCGGGGAAGTGCGTGCAGTGGTCGAACTCGTGAACCAGTACGTGACCGAAGTAGAGCCGTGGGTGCTGGCCAAGGACGAATCATCGGCGCAGCGATTGGACACCGTGCTTTACACGATGTGTGAGGCGCTGCGGGCGATCGCGGTGGCCTACAACCCGGTGATGCCCAAGGCGATGGCCAGCTTGTGGGAGCAACTCGGTGCTGAGTCCGCGCTCGGTTCCCTGACCGCCCAGCGGCTCGGCGATGCCGGACGTTGGGGGCAACTACCCGCCGGCGCGGTCATCACCAAGGGTGCTGCGTTGTTCCCGCGGCTGCCGGACGAATCCCCGGAGATCTGAGCATGGCCGGGCCCCAGGGATGGCCGCAGGCACCCGAGGCGCTGCCGCGGCCGGTGATCGATTCGCATACCCACCTCGACGTCCACGACCGCTCCTTGCATGGGGACATCGCACCCGATGCGCGGGAGTTGTTGCACTGGGCGGCCGATGTCGGCGTGCCGAAGGTGGTGCAGATCGGTTGCGACGTCGAGTCCGCCGAATGGTCCGTGCCGTTCGCGAAGCAGCACCCGCAGGTGGCGGTGGGGGTTGCGCTGCACCCCAACGACGCCGCGCACATCGGAGTCACACAAGGACGCGCCGCGCTCGAAGCCGCGTGGGCGCGGATCGACGAACTCGCTCGTGAAGATGTGGTGCTAGCCGTTGGTGAGACCGGCTTGGATTACTTCCGAACCCCGGACACCGAGGGCCAGGCTTTCCAGCACGAATCGTTCCGCTGGCATATCGAACTAGCGAAGGAACTCGACAAGACCCTGGTGATCCACGATCGCGATTCCCACGAGGACGTCATCTCGGTGCTGCTCGATCAAGGTGCACCTTCGCGGGTGGTGTTCCACTGTTTCTCCGGCGATGCCGCGATGGCCCGGATATGCGCAGAGCACGGTTGGTTCATGTCCTTCGCGGGGGTGATCACCTTCGCCAGCGCGGAGTCGCTGCGCGAGGCACTGCA
>CAJXNV010000134.1 GCA_913057155.1 uncultured Actinomycetes bacterium
CGCGCCGACGTACTGCTCGTGCCCGGGGTGAGCGATGCGACCGGTGTTTCCTCGGAGTTGGCCGAACGGGCAGTTACCGTGCGCGAGGGTCAACACGGCGGTCAGCACTGGGGCGAACACGAGGTGCGACTCGACCCCACGATCCACCGCCCGCACGGTCGGGCCTCGGACACGGTCGGGGAAGTCGTGGACGCCAGCGCCATCACGCAGCGGTTCGGCACTCGGATCGGCATGCGTGACATCAAGCCACTGCGTTCGATCTCCGCGGTGACCGAGGCCTCGAAACTGGATCCGGTGCTGCGCACGCAACTGGCCGCTGTGGGTGTTATCGGCGTGGAGTCCGCCGACGAACTCCCGGCGCCCGATGACCACCTCGGTTGGCAGCGGATGTCGGTCGATGGTCGCCGCGATGCGTTGCGTGAATACTCCCCGCAGCCTGCGGTGGTGGCGTGGCCGACCGTCAGCGTGCTGCTGTCCACGCATCGTCCCGAGCGCCTCGATCACGCCCTGTCGATGGTGCGCAGGCAGGAGTATCCGCACCTGCAATTGGTGCTCGTGCTGCATGGCGATGACAGCGTCGTCGCCGAATACGCACCGCGCGTACGCACCCTGCTAGACGGCTGGGAAGGCGAGTGGGTGCTGATCGGTATGCCCGCCGAACACACTCTCGGCCATGCCCTCATCGCAGCGAGCGCGCGCGCCGACGGTGAACTGCTCACCAAGATGGACGACGACGACTACTACGCCGCGACGCACATTTGGGATCTGGTGCTCGCGCGGATGTACTCCGGCGCGCAAGTAGTCGGCAAGGCGCTGGATTGGGTCTACCTGGAAGGCGCGGATACCACGGTCTTTAGGCCCACGTACCCGGCGGAGCGGTTCGCGCGGTTCGTCGCCGGGGGCACCATCTGCATCTCGGCGGGGGACCTCGCGCAGGTGGGTGGATGGCGCACGCTGGCGCGATCGGTCGACAAGGGTCTGCTCGAGCGGGTGCTGCAGGCCGGTGGCTTGGTCTACCGCACCCACGGCCTGGGCTATACCTACGTTCGCCATTCCGCCGACGGACCGTCGAACACTTCGCCGGTGGCCGATGAGCACTTCTTGACCAAGACCACCACCGAATATCCGGGCCTGGTGCGTTCCCCGGCCCTGGGCACCGAATAGGTCGCTTGCCATGACCGCATCCCAGCCATTGCCGAGCGTGAGCGTCGTGATGCCGGTGGTGAACGAGGAGCGGCACCTGCGCGCAGCGGTCGATCGGATCTGGGCCCAGGACTACGCGGGTGAATTGGACGTGACCTTGGCCGTTGGCCCCAGCAAGGACGACACGGCGGCGGTGGCTGCCGAACTCGCCGCGGAATCCGATCGCATCCGCGTTGTCGACAATCCCACCGGGGCCACCCCCGCAGGGCTTAATGCGGCGATCGCCGCCTCGGCGGGGGAGGTCGTCGTTCGGGTCGATGGGCACGCCATGATCCCGAGCGACTACGTCTCCACCGCCGTGGAGGTCCTCCAGCGCACTGAAGCCGACAACGTCGGCGGGATCATGGCCGCGGAAGGCACCGGCGACTTCGAGCGTTCGGTCGCCGCCGCGATGACGTCGAAATTCGGGGTGGGCGATGCCTCCTTCCACGTCGGCGGCGCGGAGGGACCGACACTCACCGTTTATCTGGGCTGCTTTCGGCGCAGTGCGCTGCAGCGGGTGGGTGGATACGACGAGTCCATGGAACGCGCGCAGGACTGGGAGTTGAACCTGCGGATACGTGAATCCGGGGGAGTCGTCTACTTCACCCCGGATCTGAAGGTCACCTACCGGCCGCGTCACTCGATCCGGGCACTGGCGCGGCAGTATCACGACTACGGCCGCTGGCGGCGTGAAGTGGCGCGACGGCATCCCTCGACGCTGTCGGTGCGCTACCTGGCTGCGCCGGTCACCGTCGCGACCATCGCCGCTGGATTGGGTGCCGCCGCGGTCGGCGCGATACGCGGGCGCGGCACGCTCGTCCTCGCCGGCCTCGCGCCGCTGGGTGTGTACGCGGCCGGGAACGTAGCCGCCTCGGTGTGGACCGGGGCACGCATCGGCGATGTGCCCGCCGCGCTGCGGTTACCGGTGGTGTTCGCCACGATGCACGGGGCTTGGGGTGTGGGCTTCCTGCGCGGCGGAGCCGCTGGGGGAACGCGCCGATGAGTCTGGCCTCGCGGGTCACGCGGTTGCTTTCCGGTCGCAGCCATGAGCCATTGCAGTGGACCATCGTTACTTCCGCGCCGAAGGGTGAGGCCGGGGAGCAGTGGGGCGATACCTGGTTCGCCCGGGACCTGGCCGCTGCTCTGCGCCGTGCCGGCCAACGTGCCCGCGTGGTCTCGCGCGCGGGGGCGAGTGGTGATCGTCGCGCCGAGGACGACGTGGTACTCGTGCTGCGCGGGTTGCGCGCCGTACTGCCGCCGCTTGATCGCTCCAACGTATGGATGCTGTGGGTGATCTCCCACCCGGATGCGGTGAGCGCTGAGGAACTGCGTTCCTACGACGCCGTCTTCGCCGCGAGCGAGCAGTGGCAGGCACCCGAAGGCGTCGCGGTGACGCCCTTGCTGCAGGCCACCGATCCGAACCGCTTCGCCCCACCGGAGCGATTCGCCGAATCCACCGAAGTGCTGTTCGTCGGGTCCACCCGGGGTGAGTTCCGCCCCGCGGTGCGCGGTGCCCTGCGATCAGGTCGCGCCGATGACCTACGGCTCTACGGCGTCGGGTGGACCGATTTCGTAGAGCCATCGCGAGTAACCTCCGAATTCCTCGCGAACGAGGATCTGCCAGCGGCCTACGCTGGCGCCGAGATCGTGTTGAACGACCACCATCGCGACATGGCCGAGCAGGGCTTCCTTTCCAACCGACTCTTCGATGCCGTCGCGAGCGGGGCGCGGGTTCTCACCGATCCCGCCACCGGACTCCAAGAGACCTTCGGTGCATCCGTGGTGGTATTCAGCGGCGAAGACCATCTCGTGGAGTTGTTGTCCCAGCCGGTGGACGAGGTCTTCGGCGACGACGCCCAGCGCCGATCCGCCGCCGCCCGCATCGGCGAACGACACTCCTTCGATGAGCGTGCCCGCGTGTTGATCGAACGGGCGCAAGCACTAGGGGCGTCGCATGAGTGAGCCGTTGGTCAGCGTCATCCTCATCAGCTACAACGATGCAGCCCGCATCACCCGTGCGCTGGACTCCATCCGCGCCCAGACGTTGCATTCGATCGAGATCATCGTGGTGGACGACGCCTCGACCGATGCCACCTCGCAGATCGTGACTGCGGTCGCCGAACACGATTCCCGCATCCGCTACCTGCAGCGCGCCGAGAACTCCGGTGGTTGCAGCGCACCGCGGAACGACGGATTGGCGATCGCGCGAGCGCCGTGGGTGATGTTCTGCGATTCGGACGATGAACTCGATATCCACGCTTGTGCCAACCTGCTCGATGCTGCCGAGGCGTGGGATGCCGAAGTGGTCTGCGGAACAGCGCTGCGCCACGACGTCGGTAGGGACCGGGACAAACTGTGGCGCCCGGAGTTGCATCGAAGCGACCGGGTGGTTGCTTCCTTGGACGAAGAGCCCGATCTGCTCTACGACACCATCAGCGTGAACAAGATCTATTCCCGCGAGTTCCTCGCCCGGCATTCGATCGAGTTCCCACCCGGGCTGCTGTTCGAGGATCAGGTGTTCACGTTGCGGTGCTTCCTCGCCGCGGAACGTATCGGAATCTTGCAAACGGTCGTCTACATCTGGAACGTCGATCGCAAGGCCGAGGAAGCCTCGATCACGCAGGGCCGGATGCAACAACGCAATGTTGTGGACCGGGTCGAGATCAACCGTCGGATGGATGCGGTACTCGCCGAATCCAGCGATGAGTTGCGCTTGGCCAAGGACATCAAGTTCCTGCGCCACGAGGGCTACTTGTACCTGTCGACGATCGGTGAGCACCCCGATCCGCAAGCCGCGAACGCGATCGTGGAAGTGCTGCGCGAATACATCGCCGGTATCGATGCTCGCGCCTTCGAACACGTGCGCCCGGCCCTGCGCGTGGCGCTGTACGGACTGTTGATCGATGATCGGGAACTGTTGCGCCAGGCCATGCGCTGGGAACGTTGGGCGTCGGTGGTGGACACCGTCGTGGCCACCGAGGATGGCGGCGACGGCGAGCGGGAGTACTGGCGCTCTCCGCAGTCCCTCGCGTCGCAGCCGACGGTCCTGGGTAGGCCGGCCTCCTGGTGGCTGGACATCACGCACCTGCAACTGCTGGATATGCCGTTCTCGACTCGTCGCTACTTCCACGAGTTCGTCGACTTCTCGGTGAAGGGCTCGCGGGTATCCACCACCATCGAGACCACCGATTTCGCCGGGGACCTCGCCGCGGACGTGAGCGCGCACCTGGTCTGGAGTGATCGGCAAGGGGCCGTTATCGCCTCGCTGCCGCTGCA
>CAJXNV010000135.1 GCA_913057155.1 uncultured Actinomycetes bacterium
GCCAACGTGATACCCATCACACTGAGCGTGGGTATGTAGAACTGAGATCGCTCGTTAACCCTTCGTTCAACTGCGATACGTCGTGCGTCTACGCATGCTCCCTAGCGTCCTCGCCGTATCACACACACGGGCCCACAAGGCCTGCTGCCAACACGAAAGGGTGACGCATGACGTCCACACGAAAGCTTGCCGTTGTGGCAGGTGCCTTGGGCATGTCCCTGGTGCTCGCTGCCTGCGGTGGCAGTGACTCGTCCTCGGATTCCGCTGAGGAGACCACTGCCGCGACTACCGAGGAGACCACCGAAGAGGCTCCTGAGGAGACCGTCGAGGAAACGGTCGAGGAGACCGTGGAAGAGACTGCCGCGGAATTGACCGGCTCCATCAACCTGGATGGCTCCAGCACCGTCGGCCCGCTTAGCGAGGTCGCCGCAGAGCTGTTCATGCAGGAGAACCCGGGTGTCCAGGTGACCGTCGCGGTCTCCGGCACCGGCGGAGGTTTCGAGAAGTTCTGCAACGGCGAGACCGATGGCAACAACGCCTCGCGCCAGATCAAGGACGAGGAAGTTGCGAACTGTGAGGCCAACGGCATCACGGCGGACAACATCACCGTCGCCAACGACGCACTGACGCTCCTGGTCAACCAGGACAACCCGCTGCAGTGCATCACCATCGAGCAGGCGAACCAGATCTGGGGCCCGGACTCCACCGTGGCCACCTGGGGTGAGGTCGACGGCCTCGATATCCCGGCTGACTTCGCCGACACGCCGATCGCGCTCTACGGTCCTGGTACCGACTCCGGCACCTTCGACTTCTTCACCGACATCGTCAACGGTGAAGAGGGTGCGATCCGGATCGACTACACCTCGATCGGTGAGGACGACAACGCCGCGGTGACCGCCATCAGCGGTGACGTCGGCGCCATGGGCTACGTGCCCTTCGCCTTCTACCAGGAGTCCTTGGACCTCGTGAAGGGTCTGGAGATCGACGGTGGCGACGGCTGCGTTGCTCCGACCCCGGAGAACGTGCTCAACGGCAGCTACACCCCGCTGGGACGTGAACTGTACGTCTACGCGAGCGATGCCGCTCTGTCCAAGCCGGAGACTGTGGAGTTCTTCAACTTCTACATCAACAACGCCGCTGACATCGCCTCGGTCGCCGGCGCGGTTGGACTGTCCCCGGAGCAGACCGAGGAGCAGCTGGCCAAGGTCGCCGCTCTCTCCGGTTCCTGAGATAACTGAAGAAGAACACGAAATACTGAACGCATGAGTTCACGCGTCATCACCCCAGGGGTCTCCGGCGGCGGGCCGAACGTCCGCTCGCTGGAGGCCCCTGGGCTGCGCATCGGTGAACGGATCATCAAGGCCCTGCTCTGGGTGGCAGCCACCCTTTCTGTGGTGGTTACGACCGGGATCGTCATCTCCCTGCTGCTACCGAGTGTGGGCTTCTTCCAGCAGGTCTCCATCGTCGAGTTCCTGACCGGCACTATCTGGGCACCGGCCTTCGCGGAGCCATCCTTCGGCGTCCTACCGATCGTGGTCGGCACCTTGATGGTCGTGCTGTTCGCAATGCTCGTGGCGGTGCCGGTCGGACTGACGTCCGCCATCTACTTGTCCGAGTACGCCCCGACCAAGGTTCGCAAGGCGATCAAGCCGATCCTCGAGGTGCTCGAGGGCATCCCGACGGTCGCTATCGGTTTGTTCGCCTTCAGTGTGCTCACACCGCTGATTCGCGAACTGACACCGTTCCTGCCCTGGACGGGCCCCTTCTCCATCGGCGTGGCCGGTATCACCGTGGGGCTGTTGATCATTCCGTTGGTCAGCTCGGTCTCCGACGACGCCATGCGTTCGGTACCGATGTCCCTGCGCGAAGGTGCCTACGCCATGGGCGCCACGAAATTCGAGGTTGCACTGCGGGTGGTCCTGCCGGCGGCCATCTCGGGTGTCATCGCTGCCTTCGTACTGGGTATCTCCCGAGCCATCGGCGAGACCATGGTCGTGTTGCTCGTCGCCGGCGCCGGTAACCCGGTCTTGAGCTTCGATCCCACCAAGGGAATCCAGACGATGACCGCCTACATCGGTAGCACCGCCACCGGTGACATCTCCCAAGGCACCATCACCTACGACAGCATCTTCGCCGTCGGTGCCTTGCTGTTCCTCATGACTTTGGTGATGAACGTGATCGCCATCCGACTCGTTCGTCGATTCCGGGAGGTTTACGACTGATGGCCGACGATTCCGGCTACTCGTCTCGAGTCGCGATGCCACCGCGTACCCGCACTGCTGTCGGGGGTGCGCGGGAGGTAACGGAGGCGATGCTCTCGACCGGGGACCGCAAGAAGAAGGTCCGCGGGCTCATCATCTACTCGATCCTGCTGCTCGGGCTCACCACAGCGCTGGTTTCCATCGCCGCGATGATCACCTGGGCGTTCATCGCCGGTGGGCCGAGGCTCAGCCTCGACCTGTTCACGAATGTGCCATCCGTGGTGACACCGGAGAACGCTGGCTACCGCACAGCGATCCTGGGCACCTTGTACGTGATCGGTGGCGTGATCCTGCTGATCGTCCCGCTCGGTGTCGGTGCCGCCATCTACTTGGAGGAGTTCGCGAACCCGCGAAACCCGTTCAACCGATTCGTGGACCTGAACATCCAGAACTTGGCCGGTGTCCCCTCGATCGTCTTCGGCATCTTGGGCCTGGCCTTCATCGTCCGAGGACCGCTGAGTTGGGGATTCGTAGCGGCCGCAGGATCGTTGACCCTGGCGCTGCTGGTCCTTCCGACGGTGATCCTGGCGTCCCGCGAGGCGATCAGGGCAGTGCCGTCATCGATCCGCGACGGTTCCCTCGCATTAGGTGCCACCGTGTGGCAGGCAGTTTCCAAGCAGGTGCTGCCGGCCGCGTTCCCGGGAGTGCTCACCGGGGTCATCCTGGCGGTGGCCCGCGCCATCGGTGAGGCTGCGCCGCTGCTGCTCGTCGGCGCGGTCACCTTCGTCACCTTCGATCCGCAGTTCTTCGAAGGCGGATACAGCACCCTGCCGACCATGATCTACAGCTACGCCAAACGGCCCCAGGAGGAATTACAGGTCCTGGCAGCAGCCGGCGTGGTGATCATGTTGGTGCTTTTGATTCTCATCAACTCGGTGGCCATATATCTTCGTAACCGTTTCGAGAGGACCTGGTAATGCCCAAAGCAACGACGGGAGACACCGTGACCACCGACGAAGAGGCAAGCAGTTCACCGTCTCTGGGAGTCAGCGACGCCCTCGGTGAGGAGCGCACACGCCAGGCCTCGGGCGTCAACACCTTCGAGCTGCGGAATGTGAATGTCTACTACGGCGACATGCTCGCCGTCAGCGACGTCTCACTCGACATCCCGCACAATGAGATCACCGCCTTCATCGGTCCCTCGGGATGCGGAAAGTCAACGCTGCTGCGGTCCTTGAACAGGATGAACGACCTCATTCCCACGGCGCGCGTTACCGGCGATGTTCTCTACCACGGGGTGAACATGTACGGCCCCACCGTCGATCCGGTCCAGGTCCGCACGGTCATCGGAATGGTCTTCCAAAAGCCCAATCCGTTCCCGAAGTCGATCTACGACAACATCGCCTTCGGCCCGCGGATCCTGGGCATGAAGGGTGACCTGGACGAGATCGTCGAGTCCTCGCTCCGCCGTGCGGCGTTGTGGGATGAGGTCAAGGACCGGTTGAAGGACAACGCGTTCGGTATGTCCGGCGGGCAACAGCAGCGCTTGTGCATCGCTCGCGCCATCGCTGTGCAGCCCGATGTGATCCTCATGGACGAGCCGTGCTCGGCCCTCGACCCGGTGTCCACCGGCAAGGTCGAGGATCTGATGCTCGAACTCAAAGAGGACTACACGATCGTCATCGTGACCCACAACATGCAACAGGCGGCACGCGTATCGGATCTCACCGCGTTCTTCACCGTGGCGGCGATGGACGAGACCAGCAACCGCACCGGCGTGCTCGTCGAGATCGACGAGACACGAACGGTCTTCTCCAACCCGAAGGATGAGCGAACCGCCAACTACGTGACCGGAAAGTTCGGCTAGACACCGTCGGCAGACGGCCTTACCTGTTCTCACTTTCCCGGGGCACAATGGAGACGTCTACAGTGGTGCTACGAACCATCAAGGAGTCCCCATGAAGAAGTTGCTGCTGCTCGCCATCCTCGGCGGCGTCGGATACCTCGTCTACCGCCAGTACATGGCCAGCCAGGCCGAGCAGGATCTGTGGGCCGAGGCGACGGCCGCCCCCGACCTCCGCTAACCGCTCGTTAGCCGTTCGTCGAGTCTGGTCCCGAGCCTCGGTTATTCTGCGGCGTCCCGCCATCACGTGGGACGTCCCACCCGGGGGCTTAGCTCAGCTGGTAGAGCGCTGCCTTTGCAAGGCAGAAGTCAGGGGTTCGAGTCCCCTAGCCTCCACT
>CAJXNV010000136.1 GCA_913057155.1 uncultured Actinomycetes bacterium
CCGCGGTCCAGTGGTGCATTCGGATCCCAGCCTTGCTTCGTCATGTAGTAGTGCCACTTCGAGGTGGAGTGCGGTGCGGTGTACTTCCAATCCATCAGCAGCGGTCCCGTGGTGACGTCGTTCTTGTACCAACGATCCGCACGCTGCTCGTCTAGCAGCCCGCCGAATAGCCCACCCGCCGAGGCGATCTGCCCATCGGCTGGACCACCCGCGGGGAATCCCTTCGGACCCTCGAGGCTCTGCGGCTCGTAGATGAGCGAACCGCATCCGGTGTTCAAACCCAGATTGCAGGCCGCGCTCCTGCTGAGTGGACCCTCCACGTACCCGTGGGCACTGGCCGGTGCACTCGTGATGACCCCCGTACCAAGCAGGACCGCCACGGTGGCGGCAGCCCCGGTTCCCATACGCGTCGTGCGCTTCATGTTTCCCTCTCGCGGTCGGGTACCGGACCCGCGATCTACGGATCGTCGTCGCCGACCACGGGGGAGGTATTCCCTGGACTACCGTTGGCTAAACACGAAAGGGGGCGAGAATGTTCGAGCCGAAACCCGCCGACAAGTTCAGCTTCGGGCTGTGGACCGTGGGCTGGCAGGCCCGTGACCCATTCGGCGATCCGACCCGTTCACCCTTGGACCCGGTCGAGGCCGTGCATCGCCTCGCGGAGTTGGGGGCCTGGGGGATCACCTTCCACGACGACGACCTCATCCCCTTCGGCTCCGACGAGTCGCAGCGCGCAGCGGCCATCGAGCGTTTCAAGCAGGCGTTGGCCGAAACGGGCCTAGTGGTCCCGATGGCCACCACGAACACGTTCTCCCACCCGGTATTCAAGGATGGCGCCTTCACCAGCACCGATCGGGACATCCGTCGCTTCGCCTTGCGCAAGATCATGCGCAATCTGGATCTCGCTGCCGAACTCGGTGCCTCGACGTACGTGTTCTGGGGCGGGCGCGAAGGCGCCGAGACCGATGCGGCCAAGGACATGCGCGATGCCCTCGCCCGCTACGCCGAGGGAATCGATCTGTTGTGCCAGTACGTGATCGACAAGGGCTACGGGCTTCGCTTCGCCATCGAACCGAAGCCGAACGAGCCGCGCGGCGACATCTTGCTGCCCACCATCGGCCACGCCCTTGCCTTCATCTCGACTCTCGAGCACGCCGACATGGTGGGTATCAACCCCGAGGTCGGCCACGAGCAGATGGCCGGCATGAACATGGTCGCGGGTGTGGCCCAAGCACTGTGGATGGACAAGTTGTTCCACATCGACCTGAACGGCCAGCACGGTCCGAAGTTCGATCAGGATCTGGTCTTCGGGCACGGCGATGTCAAGAGTGCGTTCTTCCTCGTCGATCTTCTGGAGAGCGCGGGGTACGACGGACCCCGGCACTTCGACTACAAGCCCTACCGCACCGACGGGTCGGAGGATGTCTGGGTATCGGCCGCGGCGAACATGCGCACCTACCTCATCTTGAAGGAAAGGGCGCGGGCGTTCCGGGCCGACCCGGACGTCCAGGAAGCGCTGGAAGCTTCGAATTCGAACCGACTCGGGGAACCGACACTGGCGCCAGGCGAGGACTGGTCCGATCTGCATTCGGATCCTGCCGCCTACGAGGCGTTCGACGTCGAGGAAGCCGGGGCGCGTGCCAAGCACTTCAGCCGCCTCGACCAATTGGCTATCGAGCACCTGCTCGGCGCCCGATGAATATCCGCCCCGTCAGCCTGCTGTTCGACGACGGCAAGAAGGTCACGCCCGTTGCCGACGTCGAGAACCAGGTCTACTTGCTCACCCGGGACAGCGGCAAGGATCGACTGTTCCGATTCGGGGCGCTGCTCGTGCTCTCGGCCGTCATCGCGACCGGCGGCGTCCTGCTCGACTCCACCGCAACCGTGATCGGCGCCATGATCGTCGCGCCGCTGGCCTGGCCGATCCAAGGTGTGGCGCTGGCCATCGTGCAAACACGTATCGGTCAGGTCCGTCGCTCGGCCTCCATCTTGGGCCTTGCGGTCCTGGCCGTCGTCGTAGTCGGTTTCCTGATCGCCCTTGCCGTGCCGGATGAGTTGTCACCGGTGAACAACTCGCAGATCGCGAGCCGCACTGCGCCCAATCTCCTCGATCTGTTCGTTGCCATCGCAACCGGGACCGTCGGTGCCTTCGCGGTCTCGCGAAGTGATCTAAGTGGAGTGCTCCCCGGTGTGGCCATCGCGATCTCCCTCGTGCCACCGCTCGCTGTAGCCGGTGTCGTGCTCTCCGAAGGCGATCTGCTCGCCACCCTCGGAGCATTGACCTTGTTCCTCGCGAACGCCATCGCGATCGTCATCTGCGGACTCGTCGTCTTCACGATCGCCGGCTATCGCGGTACCGGTGATCACAGCCAGCAGACCGTACGCCGTCCCATCACCATCGTCATCACGATCCTGACGGTGCTCGTCATCGCTCTAGCTGCATTCACGGCACGCTCACTGATCGGTGCAATCGAGCAGCAACGCGTCCAATCGGCAGCCACCGCCTGGCTGAAGGACTCCAAGTACACCCTCGTCGATGTCGAATTCCAGCGCGGGCAGTACCTCGTGCAGATCTTGGGCAACGGAGCGCTGCCCTCGAAGGACGGATTCGACCAATCGTTCTCACCCGTGCTGTGGCTGCGCCCGACGATCAAGGTGGAGGCGATCACCGGTTCCACCGAGACCATCGACCTTGCATCGACCACGGACTGACGTACCCTCGAGGCATGCGCCGAATCTTCGCCGTAATAAGCGCCGCCGCCTTGGCGCTCACCCTGATGCCGAGCGCGGCCGCGGACGAGGGTGGCTCCCTCGCAGCGCGGAACATCAACTCGGCATCCATCCCGATGGCCATGACCCGGGAGTACGACGGCCGGAATCTGAAGGTCCGCAAGAAACTCAGCGAGAACAGCGCCTACACCCGCTACAAGGCCACTTACAAGAGCGGCGACCTGAAGATCTGCGGGATCCTGATCCGACCGAAGGGCAAGGGGCCCTTCCCGATGGTGGTTCTCGCCCATGGCTACATCGATCCGAAGATCTACGTCAGCGGTCAGGGCTTCCGGCGCGAGCAGGACTGGCTGCCCCGCAACGGCTACGGAGTCCTGCATACCGACTACCGGAATCACGCTTGTTCGGATAAGGATCCCCGCAGCGATGTCAATATGCGGCTGGGCTACGCCGAGGACGTCATCAACGCCGGCCTGGCCATTCGGGATTCCGACATCCCCTGGATCGACAACGATCGGGTGGCCGTGCTCGGTCGCTCCATGGGCGGCGGTGTCACCTACCAGGCGCTGACGATCGCTCCGGGTGTATTCGATGCCGCCATCACCTACGCATCCACGAGCACGAATGCTGCCGACAACTTCAATAAGTGGCAGCGAAACGACTACGACATCGGCGATCGGATCTTGAAGAAGTACGGGGAACCGAAGGAGAACCCTGAGACGTGGAAGCGCATGTCATCGCGCAACTACTTCTTTCGCATCACCGAGCCGATCTTGAGCTTCCATGGAACGAAGGACGACAGCTGCGACATCTCCTGGGCGCGAGCAACCGAGCGGGCGTTGGATGAGGCCGGGGTGGAGAACCAACTCGTGGAGTACAAAGGCGCGGGACACTACTTCTACAGCCCGTGGTCCAACTCGATCAAGCGCGTCGGGAAATTCCTCGACGAGCACTTGGCGTGATACGCGCCTCGAATCCCGCGCCGGTTATCCCTAGTCGTGGCCGCCGATCACGATCTGATCCCAGTCGATGATCGATCCGGTGACCACACCGGAACGGTCCGAAAGCAGATAGACGATGAAATCGGCGATCTCATCCGGCTGACCTAGCTTGCCCATCGGCAGTCTCGCGCTGGCCTCCTCGAGCCAACCGTCCTGGGCGCCGTGCGCGGTGCGCTGGACCACTTCCTCCCCATCTGTGATCGTCCATCCGATGTTCACACCGTTGATGCGGATCTTGTCGAAGCGATGGGCGTAGGCAGCGTTCTTCGTCAGGCCTCCTAGACCCGCCTTGCTGGCGACGTACGGCGCGAGGAAGGACTGTCCGCCATGCGAGGCGATACTCATGATGTTCACGATCGTGCCCGGTGCGCTGCGACGCTGCATGTCCTTCACGGCTCCTTGCATGACGAAGAAGGGCCCGCGCAGGTTGACATTCATGTGTTCGTCGAACAGTTCGGGAGTGGTGTCGACCAGGCTGCCGCGACTGGTCGTCGCCGCGACATTCGCAACGCAGTCGACGCGTCCGTAGGTCGTGACGACCTTCTCGACCAGGTCGAGGGCCGCCTGGGGATCACTGACATCGGCTTGAACGTAGGAGCCCTTGGTTCCGAG
>CAJXNV010000137.1 GCA_913057155.1 uncultured Actinomycetes bacterium
CTGCTCACCGCGGGGCTACTCGCCGATGCGCTCCGCGCGGCTGCTTGGTTGCTGTCGCTCACCGTCACCCTTTCGTCTTCCATCGATTCCGCTACGCCGCGGTGGCGACGTACATCCCATAGCTCACGTAGTCGCGATACCTGCGCTGCAGTGCGATCTCACGCCGCTGGCTTTCCACGATTTCCGACACCGTCGCCGATTCCTGGTGGCGATCGGCCAACTCGGCTAATTGCACCTCGAGGGGTTCGTAGAACTCTTCCTCCCAGTCCGGCTCGGGGAGTGTGAAGTAGCCACGGGGCGAGTAGCCGGCGTTTTCGAGTTGGGCGATCTTGGCTGAGGCAACATCGATTTCGGGGTATTCGCCTGTCCAGAAGTCATCGATCTCCGCGGGGCGATCCGCCGTGAGCCAGGTGATCTCCGAGACGACCAGCACTCCCTCCGGCTTCAAGAGTCGGAGCCACGCACTCACACCCGCAGCGAAGCCCATGTTGTAGACGGCTCCTTCGGACCAGATCACATCGAACTGCCCGTTCTCGAACGGCAGATCCTCCATCGATGCTTCGAGCATGGTGATCGCCCCATCGACTCCTGCAGCCTGCGCTCGCTCGTTCAACTCATCCAGGAACGGTGACAAGGAGTCCACGGCGACGATCTCGGCGTCGAGCCGACCTGCGAGTTCGATCGAAGCCGCTCCGGTTCCGCAGCCGATGTCAGCAATGCGCAGACGCCTCGAACAATCGAGGCCGGCAAGATCGACCGCCCGTTCGAGCGTTCGGTGCGACCCAGGACCTTGCCGGGACATCGGTCGATACAACTCGACTAGCAATTTGAGTTCATCCATGCAGCTTCACGATCCTCCTCGACCCGAGTGGTGTGCACAGCGGCGCATCAAGTGTGCCCCTTAGACACAGTCTGGTGGCTACCGGCGTCTCGTAAGTGGCTGTCGCCGCGACTGGCAGACCCACCGACCCGAAGAGTCAGGTCCCCTCGGCAGCCTCTATGTAGATCGGTCACGTACGTACGCACCTGGAAGGAAACCCCGTGCGTAGTACCGCTGCAGGGTGAAGAAAATAACCAATGGGATCAACATCCCAACGAAAGCCGCAGCGGTCAGCAAGTGTTCGTTCTGACCGAACCCACCCTTGAGCGAGGCAAGGTACGCGGTAATCGGAGCAACTCGTGGACTACTCCCCACGAACGTGATGGCAATCAACAGATCATTCCAAACCCACAGGAACTGGAAGATCGCGAATGTCGCCAATGCGGGACTCATGAGGGGTAAGTAGAGCCGGCGGAAGATCAAAAAATGACTAGCTCCGTCGATTTGCGCAGCGTCAATCACTTCGCGCGACAGCCTGCTGCCGAAGTTGTACATGAGGAAGATGCACAGAGGTAGCGCAAACATCGTGTGAACAATCCACAACGTGATGTAGCGGCCAGCGAGGAGCGACCTGCCGGTTTGCGGATCAACCAAGTGCGGCACGATCGGAATCGGGCCAAGGGACCAACCACTGTTGAACAACTCGAGGAGCGGCAGCAGCGTCATCTGTAGCGGGATGATCTGAAGGGCAACAATGGTCACCAGCAGTGCAGTAGCCCCTCTAAAGCGCATGGCAGTCATGGAATACGCAACCATCGCACCGAGGATGATGGGAAATACTGTCGCCGGCACTGCGATGGCCAGCGAATTGAACAAGTACGGCGAGACGCCATCGGGCAGCACATCCCCGCCGGTCAGCACGACACGGTAGTTCTCCAGGGTTACAACCGGATCCTGGAAGATCGTCCACCAGCCGGAATACTGCACTTCCCACCGGGGACGAAACGACGTCACAAGCAGACCGAAGGTCGGGACAGTCCAGAAGACTGCGATGGCCGTGACGACTACAGCGGCCACTGGGTGGCGCAGCCTGGTCACGCGCTCACCATAGCTGTGATCAGTGGGGCCCGACGTCTCGTCGCTCCCCGCTACCGCCGCTCACCCGTGTAGAAGCGACCACCCCGAGCACGAGGGCCCGACTCCGATCGGAGTCGAGCCCTCGCCAGCAACGTCGAGCACAGGTGGGAATTAGCTGCAGCCGGAGGTGCTTCCGCATCCCTCACAGACGTAGCAGCTGCCGGCCGGGCGCATCTTGATGCCGCAGGTCATGCACAGCGGGGCATCCGATGCGGTGCCGGTGATCTCCTCGAGCAACTCGGCGCTGGAGTGGGCGTTGCTCACCTGCGGTGCAGGTGCAGCGGGGGCCTCATCGGCCTCCGCTGACTCCCCGACACCGAGGTCGGCAGCGGGTGCCGCGTCGACCTGCGGGGTGTCGTAGTTGGCAGCGACCGTCGCCGCACGCTCATCGGCGGTGAAGATGCCGAGTGCTTCGCGCTTCTCCAGCGGCAAGTAGTCCAGCGCCAACCGGCGGAAGATGTAGTCCATGATCGACTGGCTCATCCGGATGTCCGGATCGTCGGTCATGCCCGCCGGCTCGAAGCGCATGTTGACGAACTTGGAGACGAAGGCCTCCAGCGGCACGCCGTACTGCAGCGCGATGGAGATAGCGATCGAGAAGGCGTCCATCACCCCGGCGAGGGTCGAGCCCTGCTTGCCCAGCTTGAGGAACACCTCGCCGAGCTCGCCGTCCTCGTAGCTACCGGCGGTGAGGTAGCCCTCCGCACCGGCGACCGAGAAGCTCGTGGTGCGGCTCGGACGCGACTTCGGCAGCCGGCGACGGATCGGTTGACCGATTCCCTCGATGGCGGCCTCCACCTCGGCATCGACCTTCGCGGCCTTGCCATCCGAGAGCGGCTGGCCCACCTTGCAGTTGTCGCGGTAGATGGCCAGGGCCTTCAAGCCCTGCTTCCAGCCTTCGTAGTAGATCTCCTCGACGTCCTCGACGGTGGCCGACTCGGGCATGTTCACCGTCTTGGAGATCGCACCGGACAAGAACGGCTGGCACGCCGCCATCATCCGCACGTGTCCCATCGGGGAGATGGAGCGAGCACCCATCGCGGTGTCGAAGATGGCGTAGTGCTCGGCCTTCAGACCGGGCGCATCGACCACATGGCCGTTCTCACCGATGTACTCGACGATCGCCTCGATGGTCTCCTCGGTGTACCCGAGCTTGCGCAGCGCCCGCGGGATCGTCTGGTTGACGATCTGCATCGAGCCGCCACCGACGAGCTTCTTGAACTTCACCAGCGAGAAGTCCGGCTCGATACCGGTGGTGTCGCAATCCATCATGAAGCCGATGGTGCCCGTCGGAGCCAACACCGACGCCTGAGCGTTGCGCCAACCGTTCTTCTCGCCGGTGGCCAAGCACTCCTCCCAGTTCTTGACCGCGAGCTTGAGGACGTCGCCGTCGAGCGAGGTGACCTCGCGGACGTTGTCGTTCGCCGCGGCGTGCTTGCGCATAACCCGCTTGTGGGCGGACTCGTTGCGGGCGTAGCCGTCGTAGGGACCGACCACACCGGCGAGTTCGGCGCTGCGCTTGTACGCGGTACCGGTCATCAGCGAGGTGATCGCGGCGGCGAAGGAACGACCAGCGTCGGAGTCGTACGGCAGGCCGGTGGCCATCAGCAGCGCACCGAGGTTGGCGTAGCCGATGCCCAGTTGGCGGTAGCGACGGGTGGTGTCGCCGATGGCGGTCGTCGGGAAGTCAGCGAAGGAGATCGAGATATCCATCGCGGTGATGACGAACTCCACGGACTTCGCGAACGTCTCGGCATCGAAGGTGTCGTCGTCCTTGAGGAACTTCATCAAGTTCAGCGACGCCAGGTTGCACGAGGAGTTGTCCAAGCTCATGTACTCCGAGCAGGGATTCGAGGCGTTGATGCGACCGGTCTCGGGGTTGGTGTGCCAGTCGTTGATGGTGTCGTCGTACTGGATACCCGGATCGGCGCAGGCCCAGGCCGCCTCGGCCATCGAGCGGAAAAGACGCGGGGCGCTGACGGTCTCGACGACCTCGCCATCGGTGCGGGCCTTCAGACCGAAGTCCTCGCCGGCCTCGTAGGCGCGCATGAAGTCATCGGATACGCGCACCGAGTTGTTGGCGTTCTGGTACTGCACCGAGGTGATGTCGGTGCCACCGAGGTCCATGTCGTAGCCGGCATCGCGCAGGACACGGATCTTGTCCTCTTCACGCACCTTGGTCTCGATGAACTCCTCGATGTCCGGGTGATCGACGTCGAGCACGACCATCTTGGCCGCCCGGCGGGTAGCGCCACCGGACTTGATGGTTCCCGCTGAGGCGTCGGCGCCACGCATGAAGGACACCGGACCGGAGGCGGTGCCACC
>CAJXNV010000138.1 GCA_913057155.1 uncultured Actinomycetes bacterium
GCCCACGCCGCGGTCTGTTCGAAGTTGCCGAACGTATAGAAGTGGAAGCCGACGTCATCGGTGCGGCTCGCCAGCGGGGCTAGGCCCTCCACGAGGGTTTGCGTGCTGGAATTGCCGATCGCGGTCTTCGCGATACGCAGACCGTTCTTGCGCAGCAAGCCGATGCTCTCGCCGATCCCGCACGCATTGGCGATCTTCAACAGTCGGGTGCCGCTGACCAGGCCGGGGATACCGATCTGCAAGGGGGCTCCGTCGGCTACCGAGGTGTAGACGGTCTCGTGCCACGAATCGATCGCCTGCGGGTCCAGGACGAATTGGGAGACGGCCTCGACGGATAGTCCGCCCTCGCGGGCGGCGGCCAGGTTCCGCGCCAGTACCTCCCGGGAGAGTTCCTCGCTCATCACCGGGTGGCCCTCCGGGTGGGCGGCGACGCCGACCTTCTCGATGCCGAGTTCGCCGAGGACGCCGCTGCGAAGCAGTGACGCGGTGTCCGGATAGGGACCCTCCGCAGTGGCGGGGTCGCCACCGATCACCAGCACCTCGGTGACCTGTGCCTGGTCGATCAAGTCGGTGAGGAATGCACGCAGGAAGTCCTCCGAAGGCACCCGCCGGGCCGCGATGTGCGGAACCGGCACCATGCCCTGCTCGCGGATCTTGCGCGCGGCCGCGACCATCGCCTCCGGGGTGGCCTTGGGTGGCCAGGCGATGTAGACGCGGGTGCCGGCCGGTACGTGGTCGCGGAAATCCTCGATACGGTCGGCGTCCTGGGGCACCGATTCGATCGAGAAGCCCCGTACCGCCGAGGAAAGGTCCGCCGAGGAGAGGGTCGTGGTCGTCACACGATCACCCCCGGGAATTCCGGCGTATCGGTGGCACGACCGCGCGGGATGTCACCGGCCTTGTCGAAAAGCGGCAATTCGCAGACCGTCCCGGTGCGCACGACGCCGTCGACGCACATGACCTCGAGTTCGGCGTCCGGGCCGATATCGGGATCGTCGAGTCGGACGATGGCCACTCCGCACTGCAGGGTGGGGGACCAGGCGCTGCTAGTTACCCGGCCGATTTCCGTTCCCGCCAGGCTTAGCGAGCGACCGTGGCGTGGCGCGCTGAGCGGGCAGGTCAGACCCCAGGTCCGGCAGCGACGGTCGGCCACCTCGAGGGCGGCGCGTCCGATGAAGTCGCCCTTGTCGAAATCGACCAAGCCCTCGAATCCGGCTTCGAAGGGCGTAAGGGTGTCGTCGAAGTCGGTGCCGGCGAACAGCAGTCCACCTTCGATACGCCGGGCGTTGGTCACCTCCGCCGGGGTGGTGTCCATGTCGTAGCTGCGGCCGGCGTCCCAGATGCGCTGGCCGATGGCCTGGATATCGACATGCGGCTCGAGGTAGAACTCCCAGCCGAGTTCACTGGTGAATCCGGTGCGGGTAACCAGGACCGGTTCGCCGCCGATGGTGATGTGCGCTGCATCGAAGTACTTGAAGGGCTCGGGCAAACCGTCGTCGGCTACCGCCGCGAGGACATCGAGGGAACGTGGCCCCTGCACCTGACTGACCCACACGTCCGGGTGGAAGACCTCGACATCGAAACCCGAGGCCTGTGCGCGGAGCCAGCCGTAGAACTCACCGTCGCTTTGCACGTACCAGAAGCGGTCTTGCGCCAGGCGGATCAAGACACCGTCCATCACGACCCCGCCATCGGGGTAGCAGGCGATCTGGTAACTGCAACGTCCAACGCGCACCTTGGCGACGCTTCGAGTGAAAACCCGATCGAGCATCGCCTCGGCCTCCGGGCCACGGATCTCGGTCGGCAACTCGCCGGTGTGCGACAGCATCACCTGACGACGCAACCGCCAGTAGATGTCGTTCGCATCGCCCTTGGCGTAACTGATCGATCGCAACCGGCCGTTGTAGATGCCGAAGTGCGGTTCGTGCACGAGCTCTTGGTGGACCAGCGGATGCGGCACCATGGACTGCCGGAATTCGCGGGCTCCACCTGTGGAAGTGACGGGTGCGATGACGAATTCGACGTGGCCGACGTCTTGGTTCAACATGGTTCCCCCAGGGATTCATGGATCGTTGTCCCGGGGCATCCGGTGTGACCAGGCTAACTTCCACCCGTTGGTCGTGCAATGGGAGGAATCCGCGCTCTAGGCCCAGGACCTCAGCCGGCGAGGGCGGGCAGTGCCAGGCCGGTGTTCGCGTGGCACCGGTATCCGTGGGGCACCTTGTGCAGGTACTGCTGGTGGTAGTCCTCGGCTGCGTAGTAGGTGAAGTCGGCGGCGGGCACGATCTCGGTGGTGATCTCCGGGTAGCCACGCTCGGCGATGACCGTGGCGTAAGTGTCCCGAGTGAGGACGGCGAGGTCCCGCTGTTCGTCGGTAGTGAAGAAGATGGCGCTGCGGTACTGCGTGCCGACGTCGTTACCCTGACGAAAACCCTGCGTGGGGTCGTGGTTCTCCCAGAACACCTTAAGGATCTCGAAGGTGGACACCTCGGCGGGTCGATACGCGACGAAGACCGTCTCGGTGTGACCGGTCTTCCCCGTGCACACTTCCTCGTAGGTGGGGTGCTGCGTGATGCCACCCATGTAGCCGACGGAGGTGCCGACCACTCCCGGTAGCCGCCAGTAGATCTCCTCGGCTCCCCAGAAGCAGCCCATCGCCAGGTAGATCCGTTCGATGTCGTCTCCGGTCGGATGCATCGGCGTGCCGAAGACCGCGTGCTGACTCGGGACGGTGAAGATCGGCTCCGTTCGACCCGGCAGGGCGGAATCGGCGTCGACCATCTGTGGCGTGGAGAAGAATCCGAACATGCCCCTAGGCTAAACCGCATGGACGGTTTCAACACCCGAGCGATACATGCAGGCCAAGAGCCCGATCCGCTGACCGGAGCCGTCGTCCCCCCGATCTATCAGGTCTCCACCTACGCCCAGGACGGTGTCGGGGGTCTGCGCGGCGGGTACGAGTACTCGCGTAGCGCCAACCCGACCCGCACCGCACTCCAGGAATGCCTGGCAGCGCTCGAGGCACCGGGGGATGCCGATGCACGTGGTCTGGCGTTCGCCTCCGGACTAGCCGCCGAGGACACCTTGATGCGTGCCGTCCTCGCGCCCGGCACCCACGCGGTCATCCCCGACGACGCCTACGGTGGCACCTACCGGCTGTTCGCGAAGGTGGCCCAGCCGTGGGGGGTGGAACACACGCCCGCCGCGGTCACCGATCCCAGCGCGATCGCTGCGGCCATCCAACCCGGCCGCACGCGGCTGGTGTGGATCGAGACACCCACCAACCCGCTGTTGAACGTGGCCGACATCGCGGCGATCGCCGAGATCGCCCACGATGCCGACGCGCTACTGGTCGTGGACAACACTTTCGCGTCTTCCTATCTGCAGCAGCCACTGCTGCTCGGCGCCGATGTGGTCGTGCACTCGACCACCAAGTACCTCGGTGGCCATAGCGATGTCATCGGCGGAGCCCTCGTCGTTCGCGATCTCGAGCTCGCGGAGCGGTTGGCGTTCCACCAGAACTCGATGGGTGCGGTGCCCGGCCCACTGGACTCCTGGCTGGTGCTGCGCGGCATCAAGACGCTCGGCGTTCGGATGGACCGACACAGTGCGAACGCCCAATCGGTTGTCGAATTCCTCGAAGGGCATTCCGCGGTCAGCCAGGTTCTCTACCCGGGCCTGGAATCGCATCCCGGCCATGAGGTCGCTGCGCGTCAGATGCGCGATTTCGGCGGGATGGTCTCGTTCCGCGCTGCCGGCGGTGAGCAGGCGGCGGTAGACCTATGCGCGCGCACCGAGGTGTTCACCCTCGGGGAATCACTCGGTGGCGTGGAGTCCCTCATCGAGCACCCCGGGCGCATGACCCATGCCTCGGCCGCCGGGAGCCCGTTGGAGGTGCCCGCGGATCTCGTGCGGCTCAGTGTCGGCATCGAGGATGTCGATGACCTCATCACGGACCTGGACAAGGCCCTGCGCTGATCGGGCGGTTCGTCTAGCGTCTATGTTGCCGACGCCTACGACGACGCCTACGACGACGTCTACGGAAGCGGATCGGCGATGGTGATCGCGTCCGCTTCGCGGCACGACGGCCCGGCGCAGGCATCGAGTTGGGCCAGTTGGTCGCTGAGTGATGCGACGAAAGCCGGATCCTGCGCCTGCATCGCATCCACGATGTTGCGCAACTCGTAGGGATCGGTGAGTTGGTCGTACAGGGCCCGACTGCCGTCGTCGTACTCCACGTACATCCACCTCGGTGTGCGTAGCGCCGAGAACGG
>CAJXNV010000139.1 GCA_913057155.1 uncultured Actinomycetes bacterium
ACGTCCTCCACGCTCGGGGCACACAGGATCCACACGGTGTGCGGAGTGGGTTCCTCGAGCGACTTGAGCAGATGATTGGCCGCGTGGTCGTTGAGGCGATCGGCGTCCTCGATCACGATCACCCGCCACATGCTGCTCATCGGTGCCTGGGCAGCCATCGAGATGAGCGGGTGTACGTGGCCGATGAGTAACTCCGAGCCCTCGGGGATCTCCACATGGACGTCCGGATGGCCGCCGTGCTCGGCTGTTCGACACGCTTGGCAGCGACCGCATCCCGATTCCGGGCACACCAAAGCGGTCGCGAAGGTGGTGGCAGCTAGCGATCGTCCCGACCCGGGTGGTCCGGTGATCAGCCAAGCGTGCGACATAGCCGGTCCCGATTCCCCTCGGGTGATGGCATCGGCATCCTCCACGGCGGCCGCGAGCGTGGCCACGGCCTCGTCTTGTCCGACAAGGGAGGACCACAACTCGGGAATCGGGTTCATCACCCACCTCCGAGCATGGACTCGACACGATCGCGTATCCGCGAAGCGATGACCTCGGGAGTGCCGCTCGCATCGATCACCAGGTATCGGCCTGGATCGGCCTTGGCGATGTCCACGAAGGCCTGCCGGACCTTGCGGTGGTACTCGATGGGTTCGGACTCCAAACGATCCGGGTCTTGCACTCGACTCAATCCGACCACGGGATCGACGTCGAGCACGAAGGTGACATCGGGGAGCAGGCCGCGGGTCGCCCACAGGCTCAAGTCACGCACCTCCTGCGCGCCGAGATCGCGCCCGACCCCCTGGTAGGCCACGGAGGAATCGATGTAGCGATCGCAGACCACCACCTCGCCCGCCGCCAACGCCGGGCGGATGACGCGCGCTGCGTGTTCGCCACGTGCCGCCGCGAAGAGCAGCGCTTCAGCACGCTCGTCGAGTCCGGCGTATTCATTTCCCAGCAGCACCGCACGGATGGCCTCGCCCGCCGGGGTACCGCCTGGCTCGCGGGTGCGTACCACCCGGTAGCCGCTATCGGACAACCACTGGGCGAGCAACGCCTCCTGGGTGGACTTGCCTGCACCTTCACCACCCTCGAAGGCGATGAACGTCCCACCCATGGCTACTTCGAACTCCCCGAACCCGCGCCCGCCTTCTTCTTGGTCGTCTTCTTCGCGGTCTTCTTGGTTGTCTTCTTCGCAGCCTTCGTGGCCTTCTTGGCCGTCTTCTTCGCGGTCTTCTTCGCGGGGCCGCGTGCCTTGCGTTCGGCGAGCAGATCACTCGCGCGCTCGATGCTGACCGTCATCGGATCATCGACAACCCGGAGCGTGGCATTGGTTTCACCGTCCGTCACGTACGGGCCGAATCGTCCTTCGCGGACCACGATCGTCTTGCCGGTGGTCGGATCCGCGCCCACCTCGCGCAACGGAGCGGCTGCCTGACCGCGGCCGCGCCGCTGCTTGGGCTGAGCGAACAGCGCGAGCGCCTGCTCGAGCGTGACCGAGAAGATCTGCTCCTCGCTTTCCAGCGAACGGGAGTCGGTGCCCTTGGTGAGGTAAGGCCCATAACGCCCGTTCTGTGCCTTGATCTCCTCGCCATCGCTCGGATCGACACCCACCACGCGCGGCAGGCTCAACAATTTGAGCGCATCGTCGAGCGTGACGGTGCTCGGCTTCATGTCGGTCAACAAGGACTGGGTGCGGGGCTTGGCCGACTTCGGTGCATCCTCGGGCAGTTGCTCACTGACGTACGGGCCATAGCGTCCGGACTTCACGACCACGGTGAGTCCGGTCTCCGGGTTGGTCCCCAACTCACGGTCCCCGGAGGGCTCGGCGAGCAACTCCTCAGCCTTGGCCGCGGTGAGTTCGTCGGGCGCCAAACCCATCGGAATGTTCGCTCGGTCCTCACCGCGCTCCACGTAGGCGCCGTATCGACCGACCCGCAAGTGGGCATCGCTGTCCTTGATCGGGAACGTCGCGATCCCCCGCGCGTCGATCGAGCCCAGGTCCTCGGTCAGGACCTTCACGCCGGGGAACTCTCCGTTCACGCTGGTTCCACCACGCCAGAAGGCCTCGAGCTGCTGCACCCGGTCGATCTCACCGCTCGCCACCATGTCCAGGACGTTCTCCATATTGGCGGTGAAGTCGTAGTCGATCAGTGCCGAGAAGTGCTCCTCCAGCAACCGGATGACCGCGAAAGCGGTGAAGCTCGGCACCAAAGCGGAGCCCTTCTTCCAGACATAGCCTCGATCGAGGATCGTCGACATGATCGAGGCGTAGGTAGATGGGCGCCCGATGCCGAGTTCCTCCAACTTCGCCACGAGCGATGCTTCGTTGTAGCGCGCCGGGGGCTTGGTCGAGTGACCCTCGGCGACCAATGACTCCACGGCGACGCTCTGCCCCTCCGCGAGGTCGGGTAGTTCGCGGTCGTTGTCGTCGTTGTTGACGTCCTTGAGTGCGGCCATGAAACCCGGGAAGGTGACGACGGTTCCCGAAGCGGTGAACTCGACTTCCCGACTATCGCTTGCCGCGGCAGTCAGCTTGACGGTTGTCGTGGCGGTTTGCGCATTCACCATCTGCGACGCGACGGTGCGCTTCCAGATGAGGTCGTACAGGGCGAATTCATCGCCCACCAGTTCCCCAGCCACGTCCGCCGGTGTGCGGAAGGAATCCCCGGCAGGACGGATCGCCTCGTGCGCCTCCTGGGCGTTCTTCACCTTGCGGTCGTAGCGACGCGGCTGGTCGGGGACGTACTCGGCGCCGTAGAGCTCGCGGGCCTGGGTGCGGGCCGCGGTGAGGGCTTGCTCGGACAGGGTCGTCGAGTCGGTGCGCATGTAGGTGATGTAGCCGTTCTCGTACAACGACTGCGCCACCCGCATGGTTCGTTGCGCACCCCAACGCAACCGACCGGAGGCGTCCTGCTGGAGCGTGGACGTCATGAAAGGCGCCTTCGGCTTCTTGGAAGCGGGCTTTTGGGTAACGGACTCGACCGTGAAAGCCACGCCGTCCAGCCCGGTGACCAGGGACTGCGCTGCGGTCTCATCCAGATGGACGGCCCCTTCGCGGGTGAGCGTCCCGTTCTCGTCGAAGTCCGAACCCGTCGCCACGCGGGCGCCGTCGATACCGGTCAACCGGCCGGGGAAAGGACCGGGCAGGAAATCGGCGTCGATCCCCCAGTACTCCGCCGGCGTGAAGGCGATTCGTTCGCGTTCCTTGTCCACGACCAGACGCACGGCCACGGACTGCACGCGACCGGCGGATTTCGCTTCGCGTCCCACCTTCTTCCACAGCACCTCGGAGACCGGGTAGCCGTAGAGGCGGTCGACTACGCGGCGCGTTTCCTGGGCATCGACGAGTCGCATATCGAGTTCGCGGGGATTCTCGACGGCTTCACGGATGGCTTGCGGGGTGATCTCGTTGAACACCATCCGCTTGACCGGCACCTTCGGCTTGAGCACCTCGAGCAGGTGCCAGGAGATGGCCTCGCCCTCCCGATCCTCATCGGTTGCCAGCAGGAGTTCATCGGCGTCCTTCAACGCCGCCTTCAGTTCCTTGATCGTGGCCTTCTTGGAATCGTGGATGACGTAGAAGGCCTCGAAGCCGTCGTCGACGTTGACGGCGAGCTTCGCCCAGGGCTGCTTGCGGTACTCGGCGGGGATCTCCGATGCCTTCGCGGCCAGATCGCGGACGTGCCCGACGGAGGCCAGCACGGTGTAGTCGTCGCCGAGATACCCGGCGATCTTCTTGGCCTTGGCTGGTGACTCGACGATCACCAACGTGTTGTCCGGCACCTACACATCCTCCTTGTCGGCTGCCACCGGTCGCGGTGGGCAACGGAGTCTGACGGTAGGACACCACCGATTGTCAACAGCGCACCGCCCCCGAGCAGCCGACCGCCCGGGGCATTCCCCTACGGGGAATGACGCACCCGGGCGATCGTCCGAATAGCGGAATGTCCGGTCTAGGCGTTCGCCTCCGCGTGGTCGCCGACCGCGATCGGCCGGCGCTTGGAGATGACCACGGCGACGATGACGATCGCAGCCGCGGCGATAGCGATCGCCCAACGCACGGTCGGGTTCGCACCGTCGCCGATGCTCAAGGTGACGACGGCCGGAGCGACGAGCAGGGCCACGAGGTTCATCACCTTGATCAGCGGGTTGATAGCCGGGCCGGCGGTGTCCTTGAACGGATCGCCGACGGTGTCGCCGATGACCGTCGCCGAGTGGGCCTCGGAGTTCTTGCCACCGAAGTGCCCGTCCTCGACGAACTTCTTGGCGTTATCCCA
>CAJXNV010000140.1 GCA_913057155.1 uncultured Actinomycetes bacterium
GCCCCGGGACACCGGAAGCCCGCGATTGGGCCTGTGGAAGCGGGAAACGCCCGCTGTGGACGCCCGCGCCTACTCGAGCACCGGTGCGTAGCCCACGACTCCCCGGTCCAGGGCCGATGCGGCGCTCGCGGCCATCTCGGTGAGCATGGGATCGTCGGCGGCCTGCTGGATCTGGCCGAGCACATCGATCACCTGGCGCGTCCAGCGCACGAAGTCACCGGCGCTGACATCGTTACTGGTGAGGATGGTCAGCAGGGAGGCACCCTTCGCCCAGCGGTAGATCGCCCAGGCGAGGCCGGCGTCTGGTTCGGGGCCGGCGGAGAGTTTGTGGGAGCGCTCGACATCGCTGAGTTTGGCCCATGTGCGGAAAAGTCCATCGATCGCCGTTTCCACCGCACCACCGGGGACAGCCGGTCGCAGGTCGCCCTCGCTACGCCGCGATTGGTAGACCACGCACGATACGACCGATGCCAGTTCATGCGGTTGCAGGTCGCTCCACTGCCTGGACTTCAAGCATTGCGCGATCAGCAGATCGGATTCCGAGTACAGCCCGCCCAGCATCCGTCCGGAGGTTGTGATCCGAAGATGGTCACCCTCGCCTTCGAGATATCCGAGATCGACCAAGGTCTCGCACACTCGGTCGAATTGCCGGGCGATGCTGTGCGTGCGGGCCGCGATGCGCTTGTCGAGATCGGCGATCTGCCGCTCGGTGCGAAAGTAGCGTTCGGCCCAGCGGGCGTGGGCTTCGCGATCTTGGCAACCATGGCAGGGATGGGCCCGAAGCCGCGCACGCAAAGCCCCGATCTCGTCGTCGGCCCCCGCACCGGTGCTTGGTTCCTCGTAGTCGGCGTTCTCGGCCACGTTCACTGCCTTGCGCGCGAGATCACGACGCATGGTCGAATCCTTCGCGGAGAAGTTCTTCGGCACTTTGACCCGGCCCAGGGTGGGAACGGCAGAGGGGACATCGACCGTCGAGACTCGTCGAACCTGCCGCTCGTGGGTCAGCACCTGCGGCCGTGGATCATGCGGACGATCAGCCGAGGAGATCACCACGGCCGGTCCGGCGCGCTTGCCACGGGGGATGACGAAGACGTCACCGGGACGCATCTTCGCCAGGCACTCCTCGGCGCTGGATTTGCGGCGAGCGGAGGCAACCCGCACGGCGCTCTTCTCCTGCTGGGTGATCTGCTCGCGAAGGCCGGCGTACTCGGTGAAGTCACCGAGATGGCAACGCATCGATTCCGCGTAGCCGGCTTGCGCTTCCTTGAGTTTGCGCACCTCCGAGCTGAGGCCGACCACGGACTGATCGGCCTGGAACTGCGCGAAACTGGTCTCCAGTACGTCGCGTGCGCGTGCCCGACCGAGTCGCCCGAGCAAGTTGACCGCCATGTTGTACGAGGCGCGAAACGACGATCGCAGTGGATAGGTGCGGGTCGATGCCAACCCGGCGAGGACCTCGGGATCGAGGTCGTCGGCCCACAAGACCACCGCATGACCCTCGATATCGATCCCCCGTCGACCCGCGCGACCGGTCAACTGGGTGTACTCCCCCGCGGTCAGATCGACGTGTGCTTCCCCGTTCCACTTCACCAAGCGCTCCAGCACGACCGAGCGCGCCGGCATGTTGATCCCCAGGGCGAGGGTTTCGGTGGCGAACACGACCTTGATCAAGCCCCGCTGGAAGAGGTCCTCGACGACTTCCTTGAATGCCGGCAGCATGCCCGCGTGGTGCGCCGCGATGCCACGCTCGAGGGCCTCCGCCCAGTCCACGTAGCCCAAGGCGGCGAGGTCTTCGTCCGAGATCCCCATCGTTCCTGCGGCCACCGTGGATCGGATCGACTCACGCTCCGGTCCGGACGTGAGTCGGATCCCGGCTCGTAGGCATTGCTCCACGGCGTCGTCGCAACCGGCTCGCGAGAACAGGAAGTAGATGCCCGGCAGCAGGCCTTCGGCATCGAGTCGCTCGACCACTTCGCTACGCCAGGGCGTCAGGGATTCGCCGCGCCTGCCGCGTCCGGCCTTGCCGTTGCGACCTCGTCGACGTAACGACGCCGCCTGCGAACGGCGCCGCGCGAGTGCTAGGAGCTCGGGGTTGACCTCGCCGTCGTCGAGGAACAGGTCGTACAAGTGACGGCCGGCCATGACGTGCTGCCACAGCGGCACGGGACGGTGCTCCTCCACGATGATGGTGGTACTACCGCGCACCGTCGAAAGCCACGCTCCGAACTCCTCGGCGTTCGAGACGGTCGCGCTCAACGCCGCGACGGTGACGCGCTGCGGCAGGTGGATGATGACTTCCTCCCACACGGCCCCACGGAAACGATCGGCCAGGTAGTGCACTTCGTCCATCACGACGAATCCGAGCGAGTCCAGTGTCTGGGATCCTGCATAGAGCATGTTGCGCAGCACTTCGGTGGTCATCACCACGATCGGCGCCTCACCGTTGATGGAGTTATCGCCGGTGAGTAGGCCTACCCGGTCCGATCCATGCCGTTCGCTGAGCTCGGCGAACTTCTGATTCGACAGCGCCTTGATCGGTGTGGTGTAGAAGCACTTGACACCGCGTTCGAGAGCCAAGTGGATGGCGAATTCCCCGACGACGGTCTTGCCCGATCCCGTCGGCGCCGCCACCAGCACCCCGGAGCCCTGCTCGAGGGCCGCACAGGCCCGGACCTGGAAGTCGTCGAGCTGGAAGGGGTATTCGCGGGTGAAGGCGGTCAGCGAGGGTTGACCTGCTCGCTCTCGGGAGCGGGCGTAGCGCTCCGCCGGCGATGGGGACACGGAGCCAACACTAGGTGGCTGGTCACACCAACACTCGCAGCGCTTCGGGCACGATCTGGATGGTGGCGGGCAACGGACCGATTCGTTCCCCGTCGGCGAAGACCAGGGAGTCGGGCGCGTCGATCCGTAGCCGTGAACTTCGCCAGGAGACGACGGAACGGTGCTCGACATGTCGCCCGGAGTACACCTGCGGCAGCACCGAGACGAAGGTGTGCTTGGGGGCGTCCATCACGACGGTGACGTCGAATAGGCCGTCGCTCATGTCGGCTTCCGGGCACACGTACATCCCGGATCCGTAGGCCGGACCGTTCCCGACGGCGATGATCATCGCCGCCATGCTGCGATCGGTGCCGTCGCTGTCGATCGCGTACCAGCGTGGTCGCATGATGGGCAGTTCCCGCGCCAGTCCGAGTAGGTACCGAGCCCGCCCGACCTGCGCCGGCATGGCATTGGCGCGCTCGTTCACATCGGAGTCGAAGCCGCAGGACAGCACGCCAAGGAAATAGTGCACCGCGGGTGATTCCGCCTGCTGCAGTCGGATCGCGCCGACATCGACGGTGTGGGCTCGATCGTCGATCAACGACTCCGCGAAACTCACCTCATCTGCTGCTACCTGCCCGGGTACGCCTCGGATGATGTCGTTACCGGTTCCCACCGGCCAGATGCCCAATGTCGGGTTGCTGGTGGTTGCGGCCATCAAGCCCTGCAGGCAATCGTGGACGGTTCCATCGCCCCCGCAGGCGACGACTGTCCCCGTGGGCGCCACACGCTCGGCGATACGCCGTGTCTCCGCCCGATCGGCAGGGACGTGCAGGTGGCAGGCCCCGCCTCGGTCAGCGATGACCCGAGCCAGCGCACTGGCGGTGGGCACCGCCCGACCTCCCCCGGCGAGGGGGTTGGCGATGATGTGGATCACGAGTCATCGTCCAGCGGGGAGACTTCGTCGTCGTCCCATTCGCTGTAGTCCGGGCCGAGCAAGCCACGCTTGGCGCGTCGTCGATCGTTCAGCAACGCGATCCCGACGGCTGCCGCCACGAGCAACAGGATCGGGCCGGCGAGCAGCGCCAAGTTGATCGGATCGCCGGTGGGCGTTGCGATAGCCGCGAAGATGAACACGATGAAGATGATCCAGCGCCACCAGGAAACCAGGCGCTTACCGCTCAAGATCCCCGCGAAGTTGAGTGCCACGATGAAAAGCGGGGTCAAGAAGCCGACACCGAAGACGATGACCGTCCGCAGGAAGAAGGACAGGTAGCGGTCCACGGACACGATGTTCTCGACGTTCTCCGGGGTGAAGCCGAGCAGGATCTGCAGGCCGACGGGCAACACCAGATAGGCCAGGACCGTTCCGCCGAGGAACAACGGAGTCGCGACCGCGACGAACGCGATGCCCCAACGCTTCTCATGGGTGTGCAGCCCCGGGGTGACGAAGCGCCAGAGTTGGTA
>CAJXNV010000141.1 GCA_913057155.1 uncultured Actinomycetes bacterium
CCGGTCTGATCCACCCACGCCGGGATATCCGAGCGTGCGCCGTTGTCGGTGGCTTCGATCAGCATGGTCTCGCCCGGGGCGAGCTCCTTCGCCGCCTTCGCCGACATCAACACCGGCATCGGGCAGGACTGCCCCTTGGCATCGACCGTGGTCTTCGCTGCTTCCGCTGCTTCCATTGCTTCCAACCTTCCTAGATGAACAAGCTGATGTTCGAATTGGCCATCTTCTTCAATGCCGTCGCCGCGCCGACGGGCTCGCCGAGACCGTCGACCATTTGATGCGGCTCGATTCCCAGGAGATCCATGGTCATCTGACACGGCCACATATTCACGCCCATGTCCTTGGACAACTCGAACAGATCCTCGGGGGGGAGCAGGTTGTTCTTGGCAGCCACCTTCCGCATCATCCAGTGGCCCATCCCGCCCATGTCCATCTTGGACAGCTTTGCCTTCTTCATGCCCGGTGCGTTCATCCCGGCCAGCATCTTGGTCATGGAGTCGTATCCGGTGATGCGTACGTCGTCCTTGACCAACGGGAACAAGCCCCAGAAGGTGTAGAACACGGTGACGTCCATGCCGTTCGCCGCGGCGGTCGAGGACAGGATCATCGTCGGCCAGAGTTTGTCGAGGTCACCGCTGAAAGCGATGATCGTCATGGACTCGGGTTCGGTGTTGATGGGGCTTTCGCTCATGGCTTCTCCTAGGGCTCTAGGTGCACGCTAGATGTCCGGACACCCCTAAGCAAGGCTTTCGGCGCAATTCCCCCAAATTTCGGGGAATTGCTTCCCTCCGGCCGTATTCGCGTATTAGCGTCTGCGCATATGTCAATGCACCCGGATCGCCTACCGGGGGCCTGCAGGAGGTAGCAATGCCAGGAACCATCACCCCGCGCGAGCTGTACGACGGTATCGCCGAGGGGACGATCCCGATGATCCTCGACGTCCGTAACCAGGACGAGTTCGCGGCCTGGCAGGTGGAAGGAACCCAGCCGGTACCCACCCGCAACCTGCCTATCTGGATGGCCGTCGAGGAGATCGACGACCTCGTGAAGGAAGTCCCCGCGGACTCCGTGGTGGTGTGCGCCCACGGCAACGGCAGCGGACTGCTGCTGGACATGCTGGCCGACGAAGGTGTCGAGGCCGTCAACCTGGAAGGCGGCACTGCGGCGTGGGCGGAACTACTGGTGCCCGAGCCCTTGGCGTGCCTGCCCGAGGGAGTCGTCGGCTGGCAGATCCTGCGGCCGTCCAAGGCATGTCTGTCCTACCTGATCGGTGTTCCGGGCAAGGACGCCATCGTGGTCGACCCGGCCCGTTTCCCGGACCCCTACATCGAACTCGCCGCGAGCGAGGGGATGACCATCACGCATGTGATCGACACCCACGTCCACGCCGACCATGTCAGCGGTGGGCCCGAACTCGCCGAGAAGGTCGGTGCGGCCTACCACCTGCCGCTGGAGGACGCCGGCGGCTCCATCCCGTGGCCGAACGAACCCCTGACGGACGGCACCGAGATCGATCTCGGTGGGCACACCGTCGCCACCTTCGCGATCAAGATGCCCGGGCATACCCCCGGAACCACCTGCGTGCACATCCCCGGGCATCTGCTGCTGACCGGCGACACCGTCTTCGTCCGCGGCGTGGGTCGTCCGGACCTCACCGGTAAGGCCGACGAACTCGCGCGCGAGCTGTACTACACCGTGAACGAGAAGCTACGCCCGCTCGATCCGGCCACCACCGTCCTGCCGGCCCATTGGTCGAGCGCGGAGGAGATGGGTGAAGACGGCATGGTGAAGACCACGCTGGGCAAGGTCTTCGAATCGACGCTGCTGAACGAGGACGATCTCGTGAAGTTCGTCGAGGAGATCGTCGGAACGCTGCCCAGCGCTCCGGACTTCTACGACACCATCCGTGAAGTCAACTCCGGCAAGCAGGTTTCCGCCGAGGAGATCGAGACGTTGGAGATCGGCAAGAACCAATGCGCAGCATCGACCACCGTTTGATGGCATAGGCTCGAGCGCCATGGACAAGCAGACCGAGTTGGAGATCCACGATCTGCACGCGCGCATCTGCAAGGCGATCGCGGATCCCAAGCGGCTGTTGATCATCAACGAACTGCGCTACGGCCCGCTCACCGTCAATGAACTCGCCACCTCACTGGACCTCTCGCAGAGCAACACCAGCCAGCACTTGGCGATCCTGCGCGAGCGTGGCGTGGTGCAAGCCGACCGTGAAGGATCCAGCGTCTACTACTCGCTGCGCAGCAAGAAGGTGCTCAAAGCGATCGACCTGCTGCGCGAGTTCATGGCCGAGGAACTGACCGGCTCCACCAAGCTGCAAAAGGCCGCCGGTCGCTTGGTCACGAGTCGTCGCTGACCCTGCGCATCCACGGCACCGGAATCCACTCCAGGTTCTGCCCCTGCTCGGCTCCTTCGGGCGGGACGACCGCCCAGCCGTCGGCGCGGGAGATTCCCCGCAACATCGCCGAGGACACATGCTGGACTTGGCGAAAGCCCCCTAGTTCGCGACGGCCGACCATCAACCGGGTGAGTGGTTTGTGCAGCGGTGCGATGGATTCGGCCATCTGAACGCGCGGCATCACGCGATCGGAGCGCCCATGCCAAGCATCGACGATCGGTTCGACCAGCGTGACCATCGCGACCAGCGCGCTGAGTGGATTGCCCGGTAGTCCGACGATCGGGGTGCCCTGCACGGTGGCCAACGTCATGGGGTGTCCCGGGCGTACCGCCACCCCGTCGACCACCAGGTCCGCGCCGAGCCCCTCGAGCGTGGACCGCAGATAGTCGCGGTGTCCTCGGGCCGTTCCACCGGTGGCGATGACCACATCGGCTTGCTCGACGGCCGCGCGCAAGGAAGCGGACAACGCGTCCGCGTCGTCGGCTACCCGGGTCGTCCGCACGAGCCGCCCGCCGTAGGCGTCGATCCAGCCGGGCAATTGCACTCCCAGCGCATCGCGCACCTGCCCGGTAGTGGGGATCCCGCTATCGATGACTTCATCGCCGACGACGAGCACCACGAAGCTCGGCGGCCGGTAGACCAACACCTCGTCCACGGCGGCCGCGGCCAACGAGCCCAGCATCGCGGGGTTCACCACGTCTCCCCCATCGGCGAGTACGTCGCCCACGCGGCACTCCTCGCCCTGCGGTCGGATGTGCACCTTGTCGGGTATGCGGGCGGTCACCACGGAGCCATCGAGCGTGGCGATCTCCCACGGGATGACGGCATCACCGCCGTCGGGGATCGCACCGCCGGTCGCGATCCGCATCGCCTCCCCGCTTCGCAGGGCACCCAGCGCGGGGGTGCCGGTATCGATCGTTCCCGTGACCTGCCAGGGACCTGGACCGGCGGTCACCCAGCCGTCCATCGCGGCGGTGGCGAAGCCGGGCAGATCCACGCGCGCGGCCACCGATTCGGCCAACGTCCGCCCCTGCGCATCGGCGAGTGCGATCTGCTCGAGCGCACCCGAGCCGACAACCGACCCCGCGAGGGTGCGGGCCTGCTGCCAGGACAGGTCAGACATCGAACTCCCGGGCGAGCCGCGCGATCGCCGCCACCACCTCGCGTGGATCGGCGCCCTGCGCGACCGCGTAGCCCATCAGATAGGTGCTGACCGGTGCCGCCGGCCGCTCGACCGAATGCGCGGCGTCCTTGGCGACATCGAGGATGCCGTCCAACTCACCGGGTGCCGGGACGCCGAGCTCGGCGGTGACTACCTCGATCCAACGGGCGACCCGCTGTGCCTGCTGCTCGTCCATTCCCCTGTCACCTCGCGCGCTCGGACTCCTCGACCTGCGCGATTGCCCGCTCGAGGTCCGCCGGAGTGTCTACGTCCGAAAGGCTAACGTCCGCGGGCACGGTCACCTCTACTACGGACAACTCCCCCACCAGTTCATGGAATGGGCGATCGCGGAAATCCTCATCGGACGCAACGCGTTGCAAGGACTCGCGCCGGTAGAGCGCGGACAGCCACTGCCGACGACCTTGCGCCGTGACGGGTATCCAGGCATCAACCTCCAGGTTCGCCGGGTCGAGGGAATCGACGACGACGGTCAGGGCCGCACGAACCAGCGGCATATCGACGGCCACCACGCCGACGAACTGCGATGAGCACTGTGGCAGCGCCGCTACCACCGCAGCGGCGGGGCCACCTCCGAATCTCGAACCGAGTTCTCGCACGCGAGCTCCGGGGTCTACCTGCTCGATGGC
>CAJXNV010000142.1 GCA_913057155.1 uncultured Actinomycetes bacterium
AGCAAGGCGCGGGCGCACTGCGAGACGTCGGCATTGACCAGGACGTGGTCGAACTCCCCGGCGGCCTGGAGTTCCTCGTGGGCCGCGCTCAGCCGGCGCTCGAGCGCTTCCCTGTCCTCGGTGGCCCGCCGGATGAGCCGCTCGCGCAGGACGGCCTCGCTGGGCGGGGCCAAGAACACCAAGGTGGCATCCGGGACGGCCTTGCGCACCTGGCGGGCCCCTTGCACCTCGATCTCCAGCAGCACCGGTCGACCGGCGGCCCGGCTGGCGGCGACCGGACCGGCCGGGGTGCCGTAGCTGTTGCCGGCGAATTGCGCCCACTCCAGCAACTCCCCGGCTTCGCGCATGGCGGCGAAGGTTTCGTCGTCGCAGAAGAAGTAGTTCTCGCCCTCGACTTCCCCGGGCCGCGGCGGCCGGGTGGTGGCCGAGACCGACAGCCAGATGTCGGGGTTCATGCGCAACGCTTCGGCGACCACGGTGCTCTTGCCCACACCGGAGGGACCGCTCACCACGATCAGCGGGGCGCTCATGCGCGTGCTCGTCGTTGTTCGATGGGTGCCACGCGCTCGAGCAACTCGACCTGCTGCCGAGAGCCGAGGCCGCGCAATCGTCGCGTCGGTGAGATGCCCACGTCCTCCATGATCTCAAGGGAGCGCACTTCGCCGATGCCCGGCAGCGCGGTCAAGGCATCGCGCACCCGCATACCGCCGTAGTGCTCGTCTTCCTGGCAGCGCTCCAACAACTCGGCCAGCGACAAGCGGCCCTGGCTCAACGCCGCCCGGGCTTCGGCGCGCTGTCGGCGGGCATCGAGGGCTCGTTCCCGAGCTCGGGCGCGCTGCTCGGTGGTGCGTTCGGGTGGCGCGTTCATCCGGGACCGGTCATGAGGGGTCGGTTATGAGAGCAGAGTCGTTGCGAGGGCGCGGGCCGCGGCTGCCGGGTCGTCCTGGCCGGTGATGGGCCGGCCGATGACCAGCAGGTCGGCGCCGTCGGCGAGGGCTCGTTCGGGGGTGGCGGTGCGGCGTTGATCGTCGGCCGCCGAATCCGCCGGCCGCACCCCGGGGGTGATCAAGGTGATGTCCGCCGGGACGTGTGCGCGCAGGATGGAAACCTCCTGCGGGGAGCACACCAGCGCCAAGGCGCCGGCCTCGATGGCGGATCGGGCCCAGCGCAGCACGATCTCCTGCGGTGAGCCGGTGATGCCGAGCGCGCCGAGTTGCTCGGCATCCAAACTCGTCAACACCGTCACCGCGGTCACGCGGGTAGTCGGCAGGGCTTCGACTGCAGCGGCGACCATCTCCGGGCCACCGGCCGCGTGCACGGTCAGGTAGGTGGGGGCCAGCGGCGCCAAGGCGGTGGCGGCCTTGCCGACGGTGGCGGGGATGTCGTGCAACTTCACATCGCAGAAGATCTCGATGTCATCCCGCCCGACGCTCGCGGCCTGGTGCCTGGCGCGTTCCAACGCCTGCGGGCCTTGGCGGCAGAACACCTCCAATCCGACCTTCAGGCAACGCACGCTCGGCGAGACCGCGCGCACCCATTCATCGAAGGTGGCCTCATCGGGCGCATCGAGGGCGACGGCTATCGGAGCGAAGGCCGAATCGCGTCTCGCCCCTGAGGTCACGGGCGCTCCTCGGTGATGAAGTCCCAGTCATCGAGTTCGGTCGGCTCGTCGAGCACGATGGGCTCGGGTTCGCGGTGGGCGCGACCGACGATGTCGGCTAGCCGCGTGAACCCGCCACCGGCCACGAGGTCGGCTAGTTCCCGGTGGATGCGCGCGGGGGCGCTGGGATCGTTGAACACCGAGGTGCCCACCGAGACGGCATCGGCTCCGGCGAGGATGAACTCCATCGCATCGGCTCCGCTGCGGATGCCGCCCATGCCGATGATCGGCACCTTCGGGAAGGCAGCCCGCACCTGCCACACGCACCGCACCGCGACCGGTCGGATCGCCGGGCCCGACAACCCGCCGGTCACACCGGCGAGCGCCGGACGCATCGTGGTGGTGTCGATGACCATGCCCAGCAGCGTGTTGATCAAGGACAGGCCCGTCGCGCCGGCCTTGATGACCGAATCGGCGATCTCCACGATGTCGGTGACATCCGGGGACAGCTTCGCGAATATCGGTGTTCGCGAATCGCTACCGCGGCGAACCGCCTGGATCACCTGCGCCGCCGATTCCGGACGGCAGGCGAACACCTGGCCGCGGTCGGCGACGTTCGGGCAGGAGATGTTCACCTCGATGGCGGAGATCCCCTCCACCCGCTTGAGCTTCGCGGCGAGCTTGGCGTACTCATCCACGCTCTCCCCCGCGATCGAGACGATGGTGCGCGCTCCGCGTTGCACCAGCCAGGAAAGGTCGTTCTCGATGAAGGACTCCACGCCCGGTCCTTGCAGCCCGATCGAGTTCAGCATGCCGCTGGGCGTCTCGGACATCCGCGGTGTTGCCCGACCGGCACGCGGGCGCATCATGATGCTCTTGGTGACGACCGCACCGAGAGTGGTGATGTCCACGAAGGTGTCCAACTCCCGGCCCGCCGCGGCGCATCCGGACGCGGTCAGGATGGGACTGGGCAGCGCGAGGCCGGCCAGATCGACCCCCATGTCCACCCGCGCACCCGGGCTGTCCCCGTCGGAACCCCGGGGTCCTTGCGCGATCAACGCTCGACTCATCGACCTACTCCCCGATCATCGTTTCCCGGTGCACCCCACGCATCGTCGGGGATGGTGTGCACGTCGGCCCAGCGCACGCGGTCGCCGCGGAAGACCGGGCCCTCCACGCACGAACGCACCATCCGCGTGATGCCGTCGTCGCCGATCACCGGAAGCACGCAGGTCATGCATACGCCGATACCGCAGGCCATCGCCTCCTCCACAGCGCATTGGCTGAACACCCGGCGTTTGGTGGCGATCCGGGCCACTTCGGAGAGCATCGGCATGGGACCGCACGCGTAGACGACATCCGCGCCGGCCCGATCCAAGGCGTCGTCGAGGACGTCGGTCACCCGGCCTTGGACTCCGGCGGAGCCGTCGTCGGTGGTGATGGTCAACGCGGAGGCGAGCCGTTTCAACTCCAGCACCCCGAACAACCGCGATTCGGTGGCCGCACCGATCACCATGTCCACGCGGCAACCGCGATCCCGCAATTCCTGCGCCAACATGAACAGCGGCGCGCTGCCGTACCCGCCGCCGACCAGGACGCAGGACACTCCCTGCTTCGGCAACGCGAACGGCTTGCCCAGCGGACCGACGAGATCGACCACATCGTGGCGACGGCGACCGGCCAGCCATTCGGTGCCGCGGCCTTGCACCGACACCGCGATGTCCAAGGTGCCGCCGTAGACACCGCGCGATTGCACCTGGTGGATCGCGAAGGCACGACGCAGCACCATGCTGGTTTCATCGCCGCCCATGGACAACGTGATGAAGTGTCCGGGCTTGGCCACCTCCGCGATGCCGGGCGCGGTCAAGGACAGCACGTGGTAGTCCCCAGCGCGACGGTTGTCCAAGATCTCGGACTTGACTTGCTCGGCCATCAGGGCATCGCCCCTTCCGATTCCGGCGAAGCACCGTGCCTCATCCGCAGCATCTCGGCCGCGTGCTCTTGCAGGGAACGCACTCCCGGTTCGGTCTCGGCCAGTGCGTCGATGCCCTGCACCGCTGCGCTCAATCCTTGCACCGTCGTGACGCACGGGATGCCCTTCATCACCGCGGCGGCCCGGATCTCGTAGCCATCGACGCGGGGCCCCACCCCGTAGGGCGTATTCACGATCAGGTCGATATCGCCGGCGAGGATGGCATCGACGGTGGTCGGGGTGCCATCCGCAGCCGGGCCCTCATGCTGCTTGCGCAGCACCTGCGCATCGACTCCGTTGCGCCGCAACACATCCGCGGTGCCGGCGGTGGCGTAGATGGAAAAGCCCAGGTCGGCCAACCGCTTGATCGGGAAGACCGCGGCCCGCTTGTCCCGATTGGCCAGCGATACGAAGGCGTTGCCGCGCATGGGCAGCCCGCCGGAGTACGCGGCCTGCTGCGATTTCGCGAACGCGACACCGAAGGAATCGTCGATCCCCATGACCTCGCCGGTGGAGCGCATCTCCGGACCGAGCACCGCGTCGACTCCGTGGAACCGCCCGAAGGGCAG
>CAJXNV010000143.1 GCA_913057155.1 uncultured Actinomycetes bacterium
TCATCGGGCGCGACCGGACCGCGCTTGCGTCGAAAGCCCCCGCCCTCGGGCCAGGTCTTGCCCAACAGCAACCAGATCACGCCACCGAGCAGTGGCAACACGATCACCAGGACCAGCCACAACCACTTCGGCAGTGTGCGGGCTTGGGCCTTGGGAGTGCGCGCGACATCGATGATGAAGTAGATGTACAGCGCTACTGCTAGTAGGCCGAGGACAACGCGGAGCATGGTCGCACCATGGTAACCACGGTCGGGCCGATCAGCGTGTCCTGCACGCTTCGCCCTGCGCGTACGGTGGTGCTGTGAGCGAGGTGGGCAAGCGCCGGGGTATCGGCCCGGTCGTGGTCTACACGGCGATGCGCGTCGGCCTGTTCCTGGGTGTGTGGTGGCTGCTGCAACTGCTCACCCCCCTGCGGGGTCTGTGGGCCGTCGTCCTGGCGATCGTGGTCTCGGGGCTAGTCAGCATCTTCCTGCTCAACCGGCAGCGCACGGCCATGGGTGATGTGGTCGGGGGCTTCTTCGGCCGCATCAACCAGCGGATCGACGAGGCCTCGCGGAACGAGGACGAACCTGAGGACTGGCTAGAGAATCGACCCGAGGACCAAGCCGGCGGACAGCCAGAAGGCGTAGGCCGCGACCAGGATCCCGGTGGCGGACAGGGCGGGAACCAGGGCGGGTCCGGTGGCACCCCGGGCGACGATGCGAATCGGGGCGATAGCCCACCCGATGCCCGCCAGCCCAACTAGGGCCCACGCAGTCGCGGTCACCGCGACGATGGGCACGGCGAGGAAACCGATCACGATCAGTGCGACGAACAGTCGCCGGGTAGCACGATCGCCGATCCGAACGGCCAGTGTGCGCTTGCCCGCCTCGGTATCGGAGGGGATGTCACGAAGGTTGTTCGCGACCAGGATGGCGGTGATCAACGAACCGACCCCTGCGGCTGCGGCTACCGCGGCCGAATCGATCGAATCGGTCTGCACGTACAAGGTCCCGAGCACCGGCACGAAGCCGAAGTAGACGAGGACGAAGACCTCGCCGAGCCCGGCGTAGCCGTAGGGACGCGGGCCACCTGTGTACAGCCACGCGGCGGCGATAGCCGAGGCACCCACCGCGAGTAGCCACCAGTGCCCGGTCAGTGCGACCAGCATGAATCCGGCGATCGCTGCGATGGCGAAGCACACCAACGCGGCTGCTCGCACCGCCGCAGGGCTGGCGAGTCCCTGGCCGACTAGACGGACCGGTCCTACTCGGGAGTCGTCGGTGCCCTTGATGCCGTCGCTGTAGTCGTTGGCGTAGTTGACCCCGATCTGCAGCGCGACCGCGACGATCAGTGCGAGCAGCGCGCGCCCGGGTACCCAGGCCGTTCCGGCGAGCGCGGTGCCGATCGCCACCGGTGCGAGTGCGGCGGGCAGCGTTCGTGGTCGGGCGCCTGCGAACCACGCGGACGGCGAGGCGGTGCTCACAGCAGGTCCCGCCCCGGACCTTGGGCGAGGTGTTCGGCCAGACCGAGGTCGCGTGCAGTAGCGCGACGGTCGATCTTCCCGGTCGCCGTGGCCGAGAAGGATTCCACGCGCTGCAAGGTCACCGGAACGGCTTCCTTGCCGAGGAAATCGCCGACCCACGATCGCAGGTCCGCGTCGGTTGCATCGTTTTGCTCGTCTTGCTCGCCTGCGATGTAGGCAGCGTGCAGGCGATTGTCGGTGTCGGGGTCCGGCACTACCAGCACCAGGGCGTCTTGGATGCCGGGATGATCGCGAAGGCGATCCTCGATCGCGACGACATCGACGTTCACCCCACGCACCGTGACCACGTCGTCCAAGCGACCGAGGATCTGCAACTGGCCGCCGGCCCATCGGCCGCGATCGTTGGTTCGCAGCCAGCCATCGACGATGAGTTCGTCTCGATCGTCGCGGTAGCGCGTAGCCAACATGGGCCCGCGCAGGTAGACGCGATCGTCGGTGCCCTTCTCATCCCCGATCCGCACCTCCACGCCATCCAAAGGGTGTCCGGCGAAGATGCACCCCCCGCTGGTCTCGGTCATGCCGTAGGTGGTCGTGACGAGCACATCGGCTGCGGCGCAATCGCGCGCCGCTTGCGGAGCCAAAGCGGCACCACCGACGAGCACCAGCGCACACTGCCGAAGTGCGCCGCGGCCGATGTCGCTTGCCAACAGTCGGGGCAACTGCGCGGGAACCAACGAGACGGCGACGGGGCGATCGGTGGCGCGTGCCGCTTCGACCCCGCGGGCGAAGACCTCCGCGGTGAACGGTGCGGCGCCGGCGAGGCTGTCCAATGCGATCGGAGGCTGGCCGGCGGCATGCGCGCGGATCGCTACGTTCAGCCCGCCGATGGATGTCGCCGGGATGGCCAGTACCCATGCGGGATTCCCGCCGGCGCGGGCGTTCACCTCGGCGGTGAGGGCTTGCACAGCGGCGCCGGAGAGTTCCACCCCGCGCGGGTTACCCGTCGAACCGGAGGTCGCCACGACCAGCGCGGTATCCGCGGCCACCGGTTCGTCCGGCCGAGCCGCGGCGACCATCGCATCGACCACCGGCTGTGGAGTAGTCGGCGAGGGACGCGGGATCGGGGCCAGTGCCGGGCCGCCGGCGAGCGCCTCGGCGAGGGGCTGCCACAACACCTCGAGGCCCGCGGGGCCGGGTGGGATCTCGAGCACTCGCGGATTCCCGCCCGCCGCATTGATCGACACCGAGCTGGAAGCAGACATCGAGCCGAGCGTAGGGGCTGCGGGTAGCGTTCCGGCCATGGATACCCGCACGATGTACCCCTTGCCGCCGGTCGCGCCCGAGGATTCACCGGCTTGGCAGGACCCCGCCCACAGTTCGATGCGGCCGGGGTGCGGGTGGGAATCCATCGGCGAGTACCGGGACATCCGCTATGAGATCTCCACCGGCGAGGAATCCGGGATCGCGAAGATCACCATCGACCGTCCGCACAAACGCAATGCCTTCCGCCCACAGACCCTGTTCGAGTTGTCCGATGCGATGAACCGCGCTCGAGACGACGACCGGATCGGGGTCATCGTCCTCACCGGTCAGGGTGATCTCGCCTTCTGCTCCGGCGGCGATCAGGTGATCCGCGGGGACGACGGGTACATCGGCGATGACGACGTAGCCGACAAGGGCATCGGCCGGCTCAACGTCCTAGATCTGCAGATCCAGATCCGTCGCACCCCCAAGCCGGTCATCGCGATGGTGGCCGGCTACGCCATCGGCGGTGGTCACGTACTGCACGTGGTGTGCGACCTGACGATCGCGGCCGACAACGCGCGCTTCGGGCAGACCGGGCCGAAGGTGGGATCGTTCGACGGTGGCTACGGATCCGGGCTGCTTGCCCGCACGATCGGGCAGAAGCGCTCGCGTGAGGTCTGGTACACCTGCCGGCAGTACGGCGCCGAACAGGCTTTCGACTGGGGGCTTGCGAACGCAGTGGTTCCGATCGAGGACTTGGAGATCGAGACCGTGCGGTGGGCCAAGGACATGCTCGCGCTCTCCCCGCTCGCGCTGCGGATGCTCAAGGCCTCGCACAACGCCGCCGACGACGGCCTCGCGGGTGTGCAGCAACTCGCAGGCGATGCGACCTTGCTGTTCTACATGACCGAGGAAGCGCAAGAGGGACGCGACGCCTACAAGGACAAACGCGCACCGGACTTCGGGCAGTTCCCACGACGACCGTGAACCAGCGCCCGAGCCTGGAGGAACTGCTCGCAGCAGCGGTTCCCTTCGCAGTCGCCCTTCGGGTGCCGTTCCGTGGGTTGACATCCCGCGAAGGGGTCTTGCTCAAAGGTCCTTCCGGATGGGGGGAGTTCGCGCCGTTCGATGACTACGACGATTCCCGAGCAGCGCGATGGCTCGATGCGGCGATCGAGGCGGCGTGGGGGACATGGCCCAAGCCGCGTCGGGACACGATCGAGACGAACGCGATCATCCCGGCGGTCGACTCCCGGCAAGCCGGTGCCATGGCGCGCGAGGCGATCTGGGAGTTCGGATGCCGGACCATCAAGGTCAAAGTGGGTTCGGGTCTAGCGCAGGATGAGGCACGCGTGGTCGCTATCCGCGATGCGCTCGACAGTGCGGGGATCGAT
>CAJXNV010000144.1 GCA_913057155.1 uncultured Actinomycetes bacterium
ATCGCGGGCGTGCTCATCGCTGGCTGCTCGAGTGCACCCGAAGCCGTCCCCCCGACACCGCCCGCGCCCACCCCGACCGAGAGCCCGACTGTCGAGCAGGCCGATCCACTCGCCGGGTTCTACGCCCAAGAACTCGATTGGCGGGAGTGCGGAGGGGCTGAATGCACCAAGGTGAGAGTTCCCTTGGACTACGACGACCCCACGGGTGGTGACGTCGAGTTGGCGGTGACCAAGGTTCCGGCCACGGGTGAGTCCATCGGTGCCTTGTTCGTGAATCCCGGTGGACCGGGGGGCAGCGCCTTCGACTACGCGAAGGCGGCGGACTTCATCGTGTCGCCGGAGATCCGGGAGTCCTTCGACATCGTGGGTGTCGATCCCCGCGGGGTCGGCAAGAGCCAGCCGGTGCGCTGCCTAAGCGATGCGCAGATAGACGAGATATTCGCGTCCGATGGCACACCCGATTCACCCGACGAAGGTCGCGAACTCGTCGAGGACTCCAAGCTCATCGCCGAATCGTGTGAACGCAACGCTCCGGAACTGTGGCGCCACATGGGAACCGTCTCAGTTGCCCGTGACATGGACATCGTGCGCGCTGTCCTCGACGAACCTGTCCTGAACTATCTCGGCAAGTCCTACGGCACTGCTATCGGAGCCCGGTACGCGCAGTTGTTCCCGTCCTTCGTAGGTCGGATGGTGCTCGATGGAGTGCTGCCGACCAGCCTGGATCAACGTGAGGTCTCCTTCGGCCAGGCGGTCGGCTTCGAGAACTCGGTCCGCGATTTCGCAGCGGACTGCGCTGACTCGGGCGATTGTCCTTTCCCCGGCGACCAGCAGGCGGTGCTCACCGAGCTCAGGGCTTTCCTCGATTCCCTCGACTCGGCACCACTACCAACTGATAACGGGCGGGAACTAACCCAGTCACTCGGCTCCTACGCGGTGCTCTCCTTCTTGTACTTCCCCGATGGGGACTACCCACGCCTTCGCGCAGCGTTGAGTGAAGCCGTCCAGCAAGGCGATGGATCGGCCCTATTGGCGCTGGTCGACGAGCGCACCAACCGCTCGAGCGATGGGCGCTATCTGGACAACTCCACCGATGCCTTCTATGCCGTCAGTTGTACGGATCTGCCCTTCGACGGCGACGAAGGTCAAGCGATGCGGTTGGCCGATGAGTGGCAGGCGCAGGCGCCGACCTTCGGACCGGCACTGGCATGGGGTCTCCTCGCGTGCGCCGATTGGCCGGTGGCCGGTGAGTTCGATGGACGCAGCGAGCCGATTCGAGCCAGCGGTGCCCCGCCGATCCTGGTGCTGTCCACGACGGGAGATCCGGCCACCCCCTATGAGTGGGGAGTCGATCTCGCCCGCAGCCTCGAGGACGGGCACCTGATCACCTGGGATGCGTTCAACCACACCGCCTACCGAGAGGGATCGGCGTGCGTCGACGAGGCGGTCGACGCCTACCTGCTCGCCGGAGAGCTACCCGACGGTGACCTCTCCTGCTCCTGACTGATACCCTAGGGGGGTATATAGATCGGGAGGACGGATGCCGGGTTACTCAGCCGATAAGGAAGCACTCGTCAACAGGCTCAAGCGGGTCGAAGGTCAAGTTCGCGGGCTGCAGCGCATGGTCGAGGAAGACACCTACTGCATCGACGTCCTGACCCAGGTCTCCGCAACCACGAAGGCCTTGCAGTCGGTGGCATTGCTCCTGCTCGAAGACCATCTCGGGCACTGTGTGGCCGACGCCCTGCTCGAGGGTGGAGAGGTCGCCGATGTGAAAGTGAAGGAAGCGTCCGACGCCGTTGCGCGTTTGGTCAAAAGCTAAGGAAGAAGCGAAGTCGAAGGGAGCGCAAGATGACTAGCACCACATACACCGTCCGTGGGATGACCTGCGGACACTGCGTCAATGCCGTGACCGAGGAGATCGAGCAGCTCGACGGCGTCAGCGAGGTGAGCATCGAACTCATCGAGGGCGGTGACTCACCCGTGACCGTCACCAGTGCAGCCGAACTCGATCGAGCAGCGGTGAGCGCTGCGGTCGACGAAGCCGGCTACGAACTCATCGACTAGCGCATGACCACACCCACGCACGCCGGCACCGAAGTCGATCTCGATATCGGTGGCATGACCTGTGCATCCTGCGCTGCCCGCGTCGAGAAGAAGCTGAATCGCATGCCGGGGGTGTCCGCGACGGTCAACTACGCCACCGAGCGTGCGCACGTCACCCTTCCGGAGGGGCTCTCCGTCTCCGATGCCATAGCCACCGTCGAAGCCACTGGCTACACCGCTACGGAACCAGCGGGCGAAGACGAATCGGTGGAACCTCGAGAAGACGACGAAGTCGTCGAACTGCGTCGGCGGGTGACGATCAGCGCGGTACTCACCGTCCCGGTCGTCGTACTTGCGATGGTGCCGCCACTGCAGTTCGACTACTGGCAGTGGCTCAGCCTCACCCTCGCCGCACCGGTAGTGGTGTGGGGCGCTCTGCCATTCCACCGAGCAGCGTGGATCAACCTCCGGCACGGGGCCGCCAACATGGACACCCTCGTTTCGATGGGTGTCGGGGCGGCCTTCCTGTGGTCGCTCTACACACTCTTCCTCGGCGGTGCCGGTGAGCCGGGCATGCGGATGAGTTTCCACCTGCTGCCTACCCAAGGCGGAGGCTCGAACGAGATCTACCTCGAGGTCGCAGCTGCCGTCACCACCTTCATCCTGCTCGGCCGCTACTTCGAAGCCCGAGCCAAGCAACGCAGCAGCCGAGCGTTGACGGCGTTGATGTCGATGGGTGCCAAGGACGTCGTGGTGCTACGGGATGGCAAGGAGGAACGCGTCCCGATCGACTCGCTGAAGGTGGGCGAGGAATTCGTCGTGCGGCCAGGGGAGAAGGTCGCGACCGACGGTGAAGTGGTGGACGGACACTCCGCGGTCGATATGAGCCTGTTGACCGGCGAACCGGTCCCGGTCGAAGTCGGCCCGGGCGATCTGGTCGTCGGTGCGGGCATCAACACCGCCGGTCGGCTGCTCGTGCGTGCGACGAAGGTCGGCGCGGACACCCAACTCGCCCGCATCGCCTCCATGGTCGAACAAGCCCAGGCGCAGAAGGCTCCCGTGCAACGGCTCGCCGATCGAGTCTCGGCTGTCTTCGTGCCGATCGTGATCGTCCTGGCGATCCTCACCGCCGTCGGCTGGATCGTCTTCGGCGGCTCGGTTGCCTTCGCCTTCACCGCCTCGGTGGCCGTGTTGATCATCGCCTGCCCGTGTGCGCTCGGGTTGGCCACCCCGACCGCGCTACTGGTGGGAACCGGGCGCGGAGCGCAGATGGGAATCGTCATCCGTGGCCCGGAGATCCTGGAGTCCACCCGTCGGGTCGAATCCATCGTGCTCGACAAGACCGGCACGCTTACCGAGGGTCGGATGACCGTCGTGGATGTCCTCGCCGGTACTGCGTCGGACACCGAGGAAGTGCTCTCCCTGGTCGCTGCAGTGGAGTCGGCTTCCGAGCATCCGATCGGTCAAGCCATCGCCGCCTCGACTGATTCATTCGACGCGGTCGATTCCTTCCTAAGCACCCAGGGTCAAGGGGTGCAGGGAGTGGTTGATGGCCGCGCGGTGGTCGCGGGTCGGCTTTCCTGGATCGCCGAGCAGTGGTCGGTTCACGTTCCCGATGCAGCGCGCGAGTGGATCGATCGTCAGCAGAACCTCGGTCGAACGGTCGTGTGTGCTTCCGTGGACGGCGCTTTCCTCGGGGCTGTGGCGGTCGCCGACGCAGTCAAGGCCGAGAGCGCCGCAGCCGTGCGGGATATGAAGGCACTCGGACTAGAGCCGATCATGGTCACCGGAGACAACACCGCAGTCGCTGAAGCGGTTGCTCGACAACTCGGCATCGAATCGGTCATCGCCGAAGTGCTCCCGGAGGACAAGATCGCCGCTGTCGCCGAACTCCAGGGCCGAGGAAAGCGCGTCGCCATGGTCGGCGACGGTGTCAACGACGCAGCCGCCCTCGCGCAAGCGGATCTCGG
>CAJXNV010000145.1 GCA_913057155.1 uncultured Actinomycetes bacterium
CACAATAGGCACATGGGCCGGATCGTTGCCGTCGCCAATCAAAAGGGCGGCGTCGCCAAGACGACCACTGCCATCACCGTCGCCTCCGCACTCGCGGAATCCGACAAGCGTGTCTTGGTGGTGGATCTAGATGCCCAGGCCTGTGCCACCTTCTCACTGGGAATCGATCCAGAGGACCTCCCTGCCGGACTACCGAAGACGTACCTGTCCGGTGAGGGTGATCCGCCGATCATCCGCACCGAAGAGGGGGTGGACCTGCTGCCGGCCACGATCGACTTGGCGAGTGCCGATCACGATTTCGCGGGTGGTGCGGGTCGCGAGCGCATGCTCGAGCGGATCTTGGATCCGCTTCGCGAGGCTTACGACTACATCGTTGTCGACTGTTCGCCGTCCTTGGGGTTGATGACCATCAACGCGCTCATCGCCGCCGATGAAGTCCTCGTTCCCTTGAAGTGCGAAACGCTCGCGCACCGTGGCCTCGGCCAATTGATGGAGGCCATCGAGGAAGTGCAGCGTTGGGCGAACCCGACGCTTCGGGTGGCGGGGCTGATACCGACCTTGTTCGACGGGCGAACGATGCACGCCCGCGCGATCCTCGCCGATCTCGGACCGCGCTTCGATGTGCCGGTGTTCGAGGCGATCCCGCGCAGCGTGCGTTTCGCCGAAGCACCGGCCGTCGGTCGCACGATCTTGGCGACCGCGCCCCGTTCCGAGGGTGCTGCCGCCTACCGTCGAGTGGCTCAGGCCTTGGATTCCTGACCGCCGCGGGTTCTCCGCCGGCGGCGCCGCGGCTTGGACGGCGTCGCAGCGCCGTTGCCTGACTCGCCCCGTCCTGACTTAGGGTTGCCGGATTCACGCTTACCCGACTCGCCCTTACCCGACGAATTCCGCCGTCGAGGCTTGCCATCGCCGGAACGGCGACGCTGGTCCGGCTTCTTGTCCGAACGCGGACGCTTGCCGGTTTCGCCGATGTCCTCGACTTCCTCGGCATCGAGGCCCGCGCGGGTGCGCTGGCCCTTGGGCAGTCGACCGGTAGCACCCTCGGGGATACCGAGGCCGGTGTAGACGTGCGGGCTCGTCGAGTACGTCTCGATGGGGTCCTTGAAGGGCAACTTCAGCGCGCGATCGATCATCTGCCAGCGCGCGACGTCCTCCCAGTCGACGAGGGTCACGGCCACACCCGAAGCCCCGGCGCGACCGGTGCGACCGATCCGGTGCAAATAGGTCTTCTCATCGTCGGGACATTCGTAGTTGATGACGTGGGTGACACCGTCGACGTCGATGCCGCGTGCGGCGACATCGGTAGCGACGAGGATGTCGACCTTGCCGGCCCGGAAGGCACGGAGGGCTTGTTCGCGGGCGCCTTGGCCGAGGTCGCCGTGGACGGAGCCGACGGCGAACCCGCGCTCGGTGAGTTCGTCGGTGATCTTCTGCGCCTTGCGCTTGGTGCGGGTGAAGATCATCGACAGGCCACGACCCTCGGCCTGCATCACCCGTGCGATGAGTTCGATCTTGTCCATCGGGTGGGCGCGCCACACGTGCTGTTCGATGGCATCGACTGTGGCGGTCTCATCCCCCGGATCCGCCGCACGGATATGGGTCGGTTGATTCATGTACCGGCGAGCCAGGGAAACGATCTGGCCGGGCATGGTCGCCGAGAACAGCATCGTTTGCCGGTTGCTCGGCACCATCGCGACGATCCGTTCGACATCGGGCAAGAAGCCCATGTCCAACATCTCGTCGGCCTCGTCGAGCACGAGCTCGCGAACGCAGGACAGGTCGAGATCCCCACGCTGGGCGAGGTCGATGATGCGACCGGGTGTTCCGACCACTACGTCCACTCCGGCATGCAGCGCATCGATCTGGGGTTCGTAGGCGCGCCCGCCGTAGACGGACAGCACCCGGATCCCTAGGTTCTTGCCCGCCCGATCGATATCGGTGGCGACCTGGGATGCGAGTTCGCGGGTCGGGCAGACGATCAAGCCCTGCGGTTTGCCCTGTGCCGCCTCGGGCAACTCGGAGTACTGGGGGGTGTTCGGTGCAGCGATGCGCTGGATGAGCGGGAGCCCGAAACCGAGCGTCTTGCCGGTGCCGGTCTTGGCTTGCCCGATGATGTCCCGGCCCTCGAGGGCCATGCCCAGGCACATCTCCTGGATGGGGAACGCGGTGATGATGCCGTGGGCGGACAACGCATCGACCACCGGGGCGATGACGCCGAGTTCGGCGAAGGTCGGGGCCTGCAGCGTCGACTCCTCGGAGTCGATCGTGGGGGTCGTGGCCGTGTCTTGGGGTGCGGTCTGGCTTGTGTTACTCAGGGGAACTCCTGTGTTGAGGGTGCGCGCACAGCCCACCCGGGGGGATCGATCGACGATCGACGGCGGAAACCGATGTTCCGCAACGCTTCAACTGTACCCTGACGGCACCATGATCGACGGATCCACTCCCTTCGAGGCCACCGATGCGGCCCTGCTCGATCCGCAGTACCGCGCTGCGCTGGTGGATCTTTTCGGGGTGCTGGCCTACGGCGAACTCGGTGCCTTCGAGCGCCTAGCGGCCGACGCCGCGATGGCCCCGCGCATCACCGACAAGGCGGCACTGGCTGGCATGGCCACCGCGGAGTACCGGCATTTCCTGGCGCTGCGCGATCGGCTCACGGACTTGGGAGTCGATCCGGAGCAGGCGATGGAGCCGTTCCGCCGGCCGATCGACGAGTTCCACGCACACACCAAGCCAGCCGATTGGCTCGAGGGACTCGTCAAGGCCTATGTCGGCGATGGGATCGCCCTCGACTTCTACCGCGAGATCTCGGCGTACGTGGATCCGGCGAGCCGGGAATTGGTCATCTCCACCTGCGAGGACCTGGGCCAATCCGCGTTCGTCGTCGATCGGGTGCGCTCCGCCATCGACGCCGATCCTCGGGTGGCCGGGCGATTGGCGCTGTGGGGTCGACGCTTGGTGGGCGAGGCGCTCTCGCAGGCACAACGGGTAGCCGCTGAGCGCGATGCGTTGAGCACGCTCCTCGTGGGGGGCACGGATCGGCCCGGTGTCGATCTCGCGGAGATCGGCCGCATGCTGGCTCGGCTCACCGAGAACCATTCCCGACGGATGCAAGAACTCGGTCTGGCGGCCTGACTGCCACCAGTCGAGTGCTAGGCGAGCGAGCCGAAGCCGACCTTGCGGCTAGCCGAGGGGCCGATCTCCACGTAGGCGATCTTCGCGGCCGGTACGAGCACGGTGCGGCCACGATCGTCGGTCAATGAGAGCAGGGCTCCGTCGCTGACAGCCTTCTCCACGGCCTTTTGGATGGACTCGTGCGATTCCTCGCTGTCCAGGGCGATCTCCCGTGGCGAATCGGTGACACCGATCTTGATCTCCAACGTTCACACCTCTTCTACTTCGACGACGAGCGACTTGCCTGCGCCTGCCCGCAGACTACGTGCTTGCGTCGGCGGGCGCGATCCGACCGGTGCTTCGTTACTCCGCGGGCGGATGGGAAAGCGGGAAACTCCGGATGCCCCGCCAGGCCAGCGCGGAGACGAGATCGGCAGCCTCGTCCAAAGGTGTGCGCGGCTCGGCGGAGTACAGCCACCTCATAGCCGCCACCTGGGCCAGGCCCTGCAAGCCCGATCCGAGGAGCATCGCTTGCTCGGGACGCAAACCGGTATCGGTGGAGATGACATCGGCGATCTTCGCTGCGATCGCTTCGTGGGCTCGGTCGACGCGTTCGCGCACGGCTGATTCGTTCATGACGTCGCTTTCGAATACCAGCCGGTACGCGCTGCCTTGGTCGGCGACGAAGGAGAAGTAGGCGCGCATGGTCGCCCGGACACGTTCCTTGTTGTCGGTGGTGCTCTGAAGCGCCTCGTCGGCCGAACTCAGTAGTTCGGCGATGCCACCGTCCAAAAGCGCGAGGTACAACTCGAGTTTGCTGGGGAAGTGCTGATAGAGCACCGGTTTGGAGACTCCCGCGGCATCGGCGATCTCGTCCAT
>CAJXNV010000146.1 GCA_913057155.1 uncultured Actinomycetes bacterium
TCACGGCGAACAGCCGCGATCACTTCGGCTAAACCCGCGTGCGCGCTATTGACCTGGGACTGCAAATCGATCGACAACACCGCGACGCCGACAACGTCATCCTCATCCTTCAATGCCGACTTATTCGTGACGTACCAACCGAGCGATCCATCTGCACGCACGATCAGCTCCAAGTGACCACGCAGCGGCTTGCCGGTCGCGATGACCTGTGCATCCTGAGCGGCATAGGACTCGGCCATTTCGGTGGCGAAGAAGTCTTCGACCGTACGTCCGATGATCCGATCGGCACTTAAGCCGACACGGTCGCAGAAGCCGGCGTTGACGAATACGTACCGTCCGTCGGTCCCCTTCGCGGAGGCCATCACCTGGGGGATGCCTTCGACGAGTTCGGTGAAGACTCGCAAGGAATCGTTCATAGTCTCGTTTCCCTCATCGCGTTAGAGTGTGAACGACTCCTAGGAGTCGGTTGTTGATGGTGATGGTGTTGTGATCCATGTCCCCACGACAACGAGAAGGCGTGATGAACGAACAATCCAAGGATCGATCCGGACCTCGTCAGTTCGACTATCAAGAACGCTGGCATGGCTGGGGTTCACCCGTGGGCCTGGGCATATTCGCCCTGGCCATCAGCGGGTCCTTGTTCCTGCTTGCAGCGGGGCTCGGACTGTTCCTCGTCGGAATCGACTGAGCGCAGGTGTGCGGCGGGGTTAAGGCTCCGCCGCACACCAGCAGCCCTTTGTATTAATTCGACACGCACCGGGTCACTGTGGCACAAGACAGGCCGTCGCGCGCCCGTCAGCCTTGCCCTATGAGCGCACCGAGTCTCGATAGATCCGGCACCGGCATCGACGAACTGCCATCCGACGACCTCCTGATGGCGAAGGCCGAAGCCCGCGCTCTGGCGCTGTTGGAGGCGTCCTTGGCCGATACCTCCCGGTCCGAGGCCGCCTCCTCCAAGCGTCTAGCCCGGCTACTCGCCGACGACGCCGGTCGCGACCTGCTTCTCGACCTCACCGATCAGGTCCTGCGCATCCGAGATCGAAAGCGCGCAGCCGAGCGTTTGCACGATCTCACCGCGAGTGGAGTCCCCGCATCACTCGGTGGCATCGATCGGCTCGGCTTGGCCACCTTGGGCAAGGTCGCGCCAGCGATGCCGTGGGTGACCGAGCAAGCGGTCGACTGGCGAATCGGCAAGGACACTGCCGACGTCATCCTCGCCGCAGAGGAACCGACCTTCAGCAAGTACGTCGATCGCCGCACCGATCAGGGCTTTCGCGTGAACGTGAACATCCTCGGTGAGGCGATCCTCGGCGACGACGAGGCCCGTGCCCGCACCGCGAAGGTATTGGCGCGGATTCGGCGACCAGATGTCGACTACGTTTCCGTGAAGATCTCCGCTATCTGCGCCAACCTCGACGTCCTCGCCGAAGCCGATTCCCTCGCACGCATCGAGGGACAGTTGATCGACTTGTATCGAACGGCACGCGACGCCTCACCGCGGACCTTCGTGAACCTGGACATGGAGGAATACCGGGATCTGGAATTGAGCCTGCGTTCCTTCATGGCCGTCCTGGATCGAGAGGAGTTCGACGATTTGGAGGCCGGCATCGTGCTGCAGGCCTACATCCCGGATTCCCGCGCTGCATTGCAGACTCTGATCGAATGGGCGAACACTCGATACGCACGTACCGGAACCGGCATCAAGATCCGCCTAGTCAAGGGCGCCAACCTCGCGATGGAGGCCGTCGAGGCCGAACTCCACGACTGGCAACCAGCGCCCTACCCGTCGAAAGCCGATGTGGACGCGAACTACAAGGCGATGCTGGAGTACGCCCTTGTCCATGCGACACCGGGTGCGCTGCGCATCGGTGTCGCCAGCCACAACCTGTTCGAAGTCGCCTGGGCGCTGACCTTGCGCGATGAACTCGGGGCGCACGATCGCATCGAGATCGAGATGCTCGAGGGTATGGCGCTCCCGCAGTCCCGCGCGGTGCGCAACGATGCCGGCGGCCTGCTGCTGTATTCACCGATCGTCGAGCAGTCCGAGCGTGATGCCTCGATCGCATACCTCTCCCGCCGGCTCGACGAGAACTCCTCCCCGGAGAACTTCCTGAGCGCACTGTTCGACATCACGCCAGGGAGCCCGGAATGGCATGAGCAGGCCAGGCGCTTCCGTGATTCGGTGGCGCAGCGACACGAAGTCACCGCCGACACTCGCCGCGACCAGGATCGAACCCAGCCCGTCGCAAGGTTCGCCGTGGATGGTTCCTTCCATAACGTCCCGGACACCGATTTCACCGTGCCGATGAATCGCCGCTGGCTGCAGCGGCATCTCGACGACTACGTCTCGACTCCACCGCCACTCGTGGAGACGGTCGAGGAAGTGGATGCGATGGTGCAGCGTGCGCAGCAAGCGCAGGCGCAATGGGCGGACACCACCTGGGCGGCGCGTCGCATGGTGTTGGCCCAGGTCGCTGAAGTGCTCGAGGAGCGCCGCGGTGAGGCGATCGCGGCGGAAGCGCATGTCATGGGCAAGACCGTCCGCGAGTCGGATCCGGAGATAAGCGAAGGCATCGACTTCGTGCAGTACGCAGCGCACCTGACGCTCGCGCACGAGGAGTACGAGAAGCAGGGTCTCACCTGGCAGCCGCATCAGGTGACGGTGGTCGCCGGACCCTGGAACTTCCCCTATGCGATCCCGTTGAGCGGACTCGTGCACGCGATCGCTGCCGGTGGCGCAGCGATCTTGAAGCCGGCTCCTGAGGCTCGCGAGGTCGGCGCGCTGCTCGTCGATTCACTGCATCGCGCGGGCGTCCCTGAGGACTTGGTGCAACTGGCCTGCACTCCGGACAACGAGGTCGGCCAACGCTTGATCACCCACGAGGGCGTCGAACTCGTGATGCTCACCGGCAGCCTGGAGACCGCCGATCTCTTCACCTCCTGGAAGCCGGATATCCGGATGAACGCCGAGACCAGCGGCAAGAACGCCATGGTCATCACGGCTGCGGCGGACATCGACCAAGCGATCAAGGACCTGGTGAAGAGCGCTTTCGGTCATGCCGGACAGAAGTGTTCGGCGGCCAGCCTGGCGATCATCGAGGCCAGCGTCTACGACGATCCTTCCTTCCACGTACGCCTCGCCGACGCGGTGCGCAGCTTGAAGGTCGGGCCGGCGAGCGACCTCGCGACGATCATGGGTCCGCTGATCGCCCCTGCACGCGGCCCACTCGAGCGCGCTCTCACCACACTCGAACCCGGTGAGTCCTGGCTCGTCGAGCCGAAGCAACTCGACGAGACGACGTGGACACCCGGTGTGCGTCGCGACGTGAAGCCAGGATCGTGGTTCCACCTCACCGAGTGCTTCGGCCCGGTCTTGGGACTGATGCGAGCCGACGACCTCGCGCACGCGGTCGAGCTGCAGAACGCACCGATCTACGGGCTCACCGGTGGCATCGAATCACTGGATCCCAAGGAGATCGCCTACTGGCGCGAGAACGTGCAGTGCGGAAACGCCTACATCAACCGGCACATCACCGGCGCGATCGTCCGCCGTCAGCCGTTCGGTGGTTGGAAGCGCAGTTCGGTTGGCTCCGGCACCAAGCCCGGCGGCCCGGACCATCTGCACTCCTACGGCACCTGGTCGCGAAAGGGCAGTATTCCAACCTCGAAAGGGCAGTCTGCGGACATCGAAAGGGCAATAGCGGACTACCAGCATGCTTGGCGGACGTACTTCTCGCTAGAACACGACCCCACCGGCCTGGCCTGTGAGAGCAACGTGCTGCGCTATCGACCCCTCGATCTGGTCATCGCCCGGGTAGCTTCCATGGACAACGACGACGTCACTTTGCTGAAGGCTGCAGCTCAGCTGACCGGCACTCCCATCGAATTCAGCGTGACCGACACCGAAACCGACGCGGCACTAGCTGCGCGGCTGTCGTGCATGTCCGGCGACGTCCGACTCCGCCTACT
>CAJXNV010000147.1 GCA_913057155.1 uncultured Actinomycetes bacterium
GCGCCACCGGACTTGATGGTTCCCGCTGAGGCGTCGGCGCCACGCATGAAGGACACCGGACCGGAGGCGGTGCCACCGGAGGAGCGCAGCAACTCCTTGCTGGAGCGGATGCGCGAGAGGTTCAAGCCCGCGCCGGAGCCGCCCTTGAAGATGAAGCCCTCTTCCTTGTACCAGTTGAGGATCGACTCCATGGTGTCGTCCACCGACAGGATGAAGCAGGCGCTGACCTGCTGCGGGGCGGAGGTGCCCACGTTGAACCACACCGGGGAGTTGAACGCGAAGTACTGGTGCAACAGCATGTAGGTCAGTTCATGCTCGAAGATCTCGGCGTCTTCGTCGCTGCGGAAGTAACCGTGCTCCTTGCCCGCCTTGACGTAGGTCAAGACCACCCGATCGATGAGCTGCTTCAAGCTCCATTCGCGGGTGTCGGTGCCGACCGCGCCACGGAAGTACTTGGTGGTCACGATGGTGGAGGCGTTGACGCTCCAGAAATCGGGGAACTCGGCGCCGCGTTGCTCGAAGACGACCTCGCCGGTCTTCCAGTTGTTCTGCACCACATCGCGACGCTCCCAGGTGACGTCGTCGTAAGGGTGCACACCCGGTGTGGTGAACAACCGCTCGATCTGCAAACCCGGTCCGTGCAGGGTGTTGTGCACGAACGTTGACTGGCCCGACTCCGCGGGTGCGGTGGTCGTGGTTGGCGTGGGTGACATGTGTACTGCCTTCCTTCTCTCGAGCGGTGCGGCTGGATTGGTTGTGGGAAGTCCCGGCTAGGTAGCCGAAGTCTGGGGTTGCGGTCTGACAGTCGGTTCGTCGGCGGTTGCCTCGCCTTCGGCCCGCAGCAAGGCGATCTCGGCTTCGAAGTCCTCCAGGGAATCGAAGGACCGGTAGACCGAGGCGAAGCGCAGGTAGGCGATCTCGTCGAGTTCACGGAGCGGGCCGAGGATCGCTAGGCCCACTTCCTCCGCGGGGATCTCGGCATTGCCGGTGGCCCGCAGGGCGTCCTCCACCCGTTGGGCCAAGATCGCGAGTTGGTCGTCGTCGACCGGCCGGCCTTGGCACGCCTTGCGCACGCCCACCACGACCTTGCTGCGACTGAACGGCTCACTGGCCCCCGAGCGCTTGACCACGTTCAACAAGGCCGTCTCCGCGGTGGTGAAGCGACGGCCACAGGAACCACACTCCCGGCGCCGCCGGATAGCGCCGCCGTCGTCGATCACCCGCGAGTCGATGACCCGCGAGTCCTCGGCCCGACAGAACGGACACCGCATGGTTCCCTCCCTTCACTTTCGTCACTCTCGTCACACGAGAACCGGCTCTTCGGTCATCTGTGGGAGATCTTGGGGATCACCTGTGGATGACCTGTGCGTGTAGAACCACTACCTGTGGAGGAATCACATCGGTGTGAGCACTACATCTAGGGGTAGAACCATAGGGGCCGATCCCGGCTGACGCAAGGGCTTCGCCGTCGGCGCGTGTCGGCGCGTGTCGGCGAGTAGCTCGCCCAGCACGCCCGGCACCGGTTTGCGCACGGTGGCGCCTGTGCGCATAGTGGAAGGGTGCCCGAAACGCAGAGCCCCGCTGGTGAAGCTAGCCCGGCTGGTGACGCTATCCCGCCCGGCCGGCTGGCCTCCTTCGCCGCGCGCGCCCCGTGGCGCCGGTTGCCGCACCCGCTGCGCTGGCTGACCGTGGCCCTGATCGGCGGCACGTTCATCGTCGTCGGCATCGCCCTGCTGGTCCTGCCCGGACCGGGCATCGCCTTCATCGTGCTCGGACTAGCGATCCTGGCTACCGAATTCGTCTGGGCCGAGACGCTGCTGCACCGGGTCAAGGACGGCGGCAAGCGCGGATTGCAGATGACCCGTTCGATGGTGCGCGGACGCCGCGGTACGACGGCTACGACGGCTACGACGACTACGCCGCCCGATTGTTGAGCGCCTGCACGATCCGCTTGGCCCAGGTGCGCTCACCGGCGTTCGTGTAGTGCAAGGCGTCGGCGAACCGCACCCCCTGCTTGCGGGCGTACTTGCCCCAGACCACTCGGTACAGGTTGTCGTTGCTGCGGGCGAGCCTACGCACCTGCTTGTTGAACCACTTCTCCTTGCTGCGGGTGAATCGATCGCCACCGCTTGCGTAGGTGTCGACCCAGAACACCGTCCGGTCATCGCCGAGCACGTCGAGTAGTTGACGCATCCGCGATCGCGTGGTGCTCCGATCGATCCAGCGCATGTCGTTGGTGCCGATCGCGATGACCACGACGCTCGGCAACTGATCGAGTTCCTTGGCCCGCTTGGCCTGCGCGATGGCCCAGTCCAAGCGCTTGCCCCCGAAGCAACGCACAGTGGGTGTCCAGCCGCTCCTGCGCAGCTTCTTCTTCAAGGGGGTGCGGGCGTTGCGGGTGAGGGAATCCCCGATAACCAGCACGCGCCGGCCCTCACCCGGCCCCGACCTGGTGTTGGCCTTGCGCGGCCAGATGGGTCCGCTGCAGGCGCGGGGGTCACCCTCGGTCGTCCACTGGGGATCCTTGCGCGGCCCGTTGCTCGTGCCCTGGTCGGCCTGCGCCACCGGCGCTCCGCCCACCACGAGTGCCACGACCGCTGCGAGGGCGATCAAGCGGCGGGATCCCACCCGCCCAGTATCACCCAGCGACGGGTACCAGGATCGACTGCCCCGGCACGATGGGTCGGGTACCGAGATCGTTGAGCGACCGGATCTGCTGGACCACCGAGCGCGGGTCCTGATCGGGGGCGATGTCCTGGGCGATGCCCCACAAGGTGTCCCCGCCACCGACCACCACCGCGACCGGCTCGCCGCTGCCGGTGCCGGCGGTCGCCTCGACCATCTGGCCCGCGCCGACCACCAGGGCGGCGAGCGCCAGTAGCGAGGCCAGGAAGGCGACGAGTCGACCGCGGGCGGTCAGTCGCAAGGCTTGCGGGGCCCCGGCACGCTGGTGCTCGGTGCCGGATTGGCGGCTGATTCGGCTGCTGCGGTAGTTGCGCGTGCTGCGGTAGCTGCGGTTGCTGCTGGCAGCCATCGGCCGGTCGATACTCATGACGCTCATGGGGAAGCCTTCACTTTCGGGTCGGGTTCGAACGGGTGTTCGATCGAACGCGTGTTCGTTTTCTAGCACAACTCGACCGACACGAGCCGCATTTATCGAACAGGTGTTTGATTTCGTGTCGCGTGCGCCGTACCGTGCGGTCATGCCGGCACAGTGCCGGGAGGGTCTGACAGTCCGAGGAGGACGAATGCCAGGGTCGGTAAGCGAGCTACCGGACGGCCAGCCGGACGACTCCGGGCTCACCCCGCGCCAGCAGGCGATATTGCGGGTGATCGAGCAGACCACCGCCGAGCGCGGCTACCCACCGAGCGTGCGGGAGATCGGCCAGGGCGTGGGCCTGACCTCGTCGAGTTCGGTGGCCCACCAGTTGCGCACCCTCGAGGAGCTCGGATACCTGCGCAAGGACCCGAACCGGCCCCGGGCGCTGGTCGTCGCCCGCCCCGGGGAAAGCGCCCTGCCATCGCCGGCATCGCCCGCCTCTGCAGCGGCCGAGGAGCTGCCCGCCGACACCGTGGGTGTGCCGCTCGTGGGCCGGATCGCGGCCGGTGGACCGATCCTCGCCGAGCAGCACACCGAGGATGTCCTAGCGCTGCCCAAGGAACTCGTGGGCGAAGGCGAGTTGTTCATGCTCACCGTCGTCGGGGACTCCATGGTCGATGCCGCGATCTGCGACGGTGATTTCGTCGTCGTTCGTAGCCAGCCGACCTGCGAGAACGGGGACATCGTCGCGGCGCTGCTCGATGACGAAGCGACCGTGAAGACCTTCAAACGCCGCGACGGCCACGTGTGGTTGATGCCGCACAACCCGGCCTACGAGCCGATCCTGGGCGACGATGCCCGGATCCTCGGCAAGGTCGTCAGCGTGCTGCG
>CAJXNV010000148.1 GCA_913057155.1 uncultured Actinomycetes bacterium
GCGGGAATCGGCATCGTCGTTCTCATGTGGGAGTTGGTGAAGTGGCTCGGCGGATTCATTCCGATGCCGTTCAACACATCGGATACGACCATGCCGCACGTGTGGACGATGGTCGGTGCGATGGGCGAGCCGGAGGTCCGTGGCTCGGACAGCACGGTGCTCGATGCGGTCGTCGCCGCCGCCTTCCGCTCGCTGCTGCTGGCCTTCGGGGGCTTCATCATCGGGGTGAGCGTCGGCCTGCTCCTCGCGGTGATCATGCAGCGCTTCCTGTTCGCCGAACGGGGCCTGCTGCCCTTCGTGATCGCCTCGCAGACCGTTCCGCTGATCGCGCTGGCGCCGCTTATCGTCGGCATCGGCAACCGGATCGAGATCGGTCCGGTGCAATGGACCACCACCTATTCGGTCATGTTCATCGCCGCGTACTTGGCGTTCTTCCCCCTGTCGGTGGGTGCATTGCGCGGGCTGCAGGCACCTACGCCCACGTCGTTGGAACTCATGCGTTCCTACGCGGCCACTCCGGGACAGATGCTGCGCAAGCTGCGTTTCCCGTCCTCTATCCCCTACATCGTCCCGGCGCTTCGTGTCTCGGCGGCAGCGGCGGTGGTCGGCACGGTCGTCGCGGAGATCTCCGCGGGTGTGCGCGGGGGTATCGGTCGCTTGCTGATCGAGTACGCCCGCCAGACCACGTCCCAGCCGGCGAAGGTGTACGTCGCCGTCTTCGGTGCGATCGCCCTGGGACTGCTCGTAGCGGCGTTGGTGACCGCCTTGGACGTGTACTTGACCCGCAACCTGCCCAAGGAGAAGAACGCATGACAACTGCGACCACCCAGCACGCAGTCAACGCCAACGGCGTGTGGAAGATCTTCAACGAGGGGCAACCCAACGAGGTCACCGCATTGCAGGACGTCGACCTCACCGTCGATACCGGCGAGTTCATCTCCCTCATCGGTCCCTCCGGATGCGGCAAGTCGACGTTGCTCCGCGTGATCGCCGACCTCACCGACGCCACCCGCGGGCAGATGTCGGTCGCGGGAGTCACACCGCACGAAGCCCGCGAGAAGCAGTTGTACGGCATGGCTTTCCAGCAAGCCGCGCTCTTCGATTGGCGCACGGTTCGCCGGAACGTCGAACTCCCCCTGGAGTTGCAGGGCTGGGACTCCGGCAAGCGCAAGGAGCGAGCGCTGGAACTGCTGGAGATGGTGCAACTTGCCGACTTCGCCGAGCACCGCCCCTGGGAGCTATCCGGTGGCATGCAGCAACGCGTTGCCATCGCCCGATCCCTCGCCGTGGATCCGCCGCTACTGCTGATGGACGAGCCGTTCGGTGCATTGGACGAGATGACCCGCGAGCGCATGCAGAACGAATTGCTTCGCATCCGCCAGGACACCGGGAAGTCGATCGTGTTCGTCACGCACTCCATTCCCGAGGCCGTGTACCTGTCCGACCGCGTGGTCGTCATGTCGCCGAGACCCGGGCGGATCACCGACATCGTCGACATTCCCCTCGGCAGGGAACGCGATGAGGACACCCGCGAGGCCGATGCGTTCTACGAGTCCGTGACCGCCGTCCGTGAAGCCCTGCGCGGTCATGTCGGTGGCTCAGCGCAACGCGCCAAGGTGGGCGAAGTCTGATGTCCGAGCAGTGGGCCGATCGCCTGAAGTACCTGTGGCCGCCGGTGCTGATCGCACTGGTGTTCCTAGGCGCCTGGCAAGCCTTGGTCGTGCTGCGCAACATCGAGCCGTTCGTGCTGCCGGCGCCCAGCTTGATCGGGCAGGAATTCGTCGGCGACATCTCGTTGATGTGGCAAACCGCCTACTACACCGGAACTACCGCGTTCCTCGGACTTGTGTTCGGAACAATCGCCGGGCTGGCCATGGCGCTCCTCGCGCAGCGGTTCGTGGTGGTTAACAATTTGGTCACTCCCCTTGCCGCCGGATTGGCCGCGGTACCCATCATTGCCCTGACACCGATTCTGAACAACATGTTCAGCATCACCAGTCGCACACCCCGGGTGTTGGTCACCGCCATCATCGTCTTCTTCCCCATGTTGGTGAACGTCACCCGGGGATTGATCCAGGTGCAACCGACGCAGTTGGAGTTGATGCGCTCGATGAACGCCCAGCCGCGAACCGTGCTGCGTGTTCTGCGCGCCCCCAACGCGATCCCCTTCTTCTTCACCGGCATGAAGGTGGCGGCTCCGCTCGCCGTCATCGCCGCCTTGGTCGCCGAGTACTTCGGCGGCCCACAACAAGGACTTGGTAGCCGAATAGCAAGTTCGGCCGCCAATACCGCCTACGGAAGAGCGTGGGCATACGTAGTTGCCGCCATCATCACCGGCCTGGTGTTCTACCTGATCGTCGTGGCCGTCGAACGATGGACGACACCCTGGACAGGCAGAACCCGTTCGGCCTGACACTAAGAAGGAGGAAGGATGCGCAACATCGCACGCAGCCGGTGGACTCGCGCCGCGAGTCTCGCCGCAGTCGGTGTGCTCGCGCTGTCGGCCTGCAGTAGCTCGGATTCGGGCTCTGAGGACACCGCGACAGAGGAGACCGCCGCCGAGGAAACGGCAGAAGACACCGCCGCTGAGGAGACCGCAGCAGAAGAGGCCTCCGACCCGCAGGAGGAGTGCGCGGAGTTGACTCCGGCCAGCCTGCAGTTGCAGTGGTTCGTCCAGGCGCAGTTCGCCGGCTACTACGCCGCGAAGGACCTGGGCTTCTACGAGGCAGCCTGCCTCGACGTGGAGATCCTGGAAGGCGGCGTGGACATCGTGCCGCAGACCGTCCTCGCCCAGGGTGGCTCCGACTTCGCGATCGCCTGGGTGCCCAAGGCACTGTCCTCGCGTGAGCAGGGCGCCGGTATCACCGACATCGCGCAGGTGTTCCAGCGTTCGGGCACGCTGCAGGTGGCGTGGGCCGATTCGGGTATCGAGACCCCGGCTGACTTCGCCGGCAAGAAGATCGGCAACTGGGGCTTCGGCAACGAGTACGAGATCTTCGCCGCACTGGCCGAGGAGAACTTGGATCCGGCCACCGATGTGGAACTCGTGCAGCAGCAGTTCGACATGGTCGCGCTGCTGAACCGCGAGATCGATGCCGCCGAGGCGATGACCTACAACGAGTACGCCATGCTGCTCGAGGCCGTCAACCCCGACACCGGTGAGCTCTACCAGCCGGAGGACTTCAACGTCATCAACTACGCCGACTACGGCGTGGGCATGCTCCAGGATGCGATCTGGGCATCGGAGGAGCGACTCGCCGATCCGGAGTACCAGGATCTCGCCGAGCGCTTCGTGACGGCGTCGTTCGAGGGCTGGATCTACTGCCGCGACAACCCGCAGGAGTGCGCGGACATCGTGACCGCCAACGGATCGCAGCTCGGCGCTAGCCACCAGCTGTGGATGATGAACGAGGTCAACAAGCTGATCTGGCCGTCCCCGAACGGCATCGGCATCATCGATTCCGCCGAGTGGGATCAAACGGTGGACATCTCGCTGAACACCCCGAACCTCGAGGGTACGACGGTGATCACCGAGGCTCCGGCCGATACCGCCTACACCAACCAGTTCGCCGAGGCTGCGAATGCGGCCCTGCAGGCTGAAGGTGTGGACACCACCGGTGAAGGCTTCACGCCGATCACCGTGGAGCTACGCGAGGGTGGCGCGTAACCGCGCTCTCGCCAGCACAGCACGTAGCGAGGGGCCCGGGCTTATGCCCGGGCCCCTCGTCATCTCCCCGATGCCGCGTCAAACGTCGGGGCGACACGCCGCGGCGCTACCCCGACGTTTGACGCAGCATCGGGGACGGGTCGGGGTTAGAGGTTGATATCGGCCATCACGTGCTTGATGCGCGTGTAGTCCTCGAGGCTGTACATCGAGAGGTCCTTGCCGTAGCCCGAGTGCTT
>CAJXNV010000149.1 GCA_913057155.1 uncultured Actinomycetes bacterium
TCGTTCCCATTGCTGTCCTTCGTCAGGATCGGGTACTCACCCTCCGCCTCATCGCTACCGGGCAGCAACTGAACGTACTCCGGGACGTTCGGGTTCGCGAGGGCTTCGTCGCCACCACCGGCGACGGCTACATCGACACCTTCGAGCAGGCCCACCAACTCCTTGTCGAAGTCCGAGCTCTGCAGGTGGCTGACCAGGATGATCTTGTTGACACCGTCATCCTCGAGCTTGTCGATTTGGCGCTGGACGACGCGGGAGACCGCTCGGATGTTCGGGGTGGTGACCTCCGTCGGCAGCGGAGATGAGATGGACTGCAGGATCGGCGTTATCGCCGCGACGATGCCGAACTTCTCGCCGGTCCGCGGATCCTCGTAGATCATCGCTTGCCCGAGCACTTCGTTGTCTTGGGGCGTTCCCTCGATGATCCCGCCGCGAGCTACAAGATCCTTCAAGTTGGGATCGTCGCTGTAGTCGAGATTCGCCGACAAGAAGGGCTGGGTGACTTTCCCCTTCGTAGCGAATGCGTCGATGTAGCGACGCAAGAAGCCCGTTCCGTAGTCGAATTCGTGGTTGCCGAGCGAGTGGGCGTCGTATCCGATGCGCTTTTGCGCCATCGCGTCCCACACCCGAGCGTCGGAATCGGGATTGGACGGGTCGGAGCAGATAAGTACGCGGCTCGCAAGGAAGGAATCTCCGGCGTAGACCATCAGCACGCTGTTGTCATCGATGCCGCGAGCACGCTTCTTCTCCCGGTCTGCCACGGCTTTGAAGGCGGCGATGCTTCCCGCCTCGTAGGTGACATCCCCTACGGATTCCTCCTGGGGCAGGAGTTTGGACTCACCGTCGTTGTTATGCAGCAACGTGAGGGTGACGTCCGAGGAGGCTGCGCTTCCCGGGGCGACAGCGAGCAGCGAACCGGCGATGCCGACGGCTCCAGCGATGGCGATAGCGCGGTACGAGCGCGCAGAGGAAAGGTTCATGCCGCTACCGAACCGGTGCGTTATGAAACCCAGTAAGCGTGGTGACTGCCGGGAGGTAAACGAACCGTGAAAGAACCGTGCGTTCGATCAAACCTTCGAATCGGTTTCCCGGCGGGCATCCTCTTGCTCTTCACTCATGCCGAGACGACGTTCGGCGAGTAGCAGCAAGGCGACGACGGCCATCCCCACGAGCACCATCAGGCCAGCAGATGGAAGGTCCGAGGCTGGGACAAGGAGGTTGCGATCGTCGTCCTGCCATGGCCACAGCGCGCGCAGCGAACCCACCATCAATCCGGTGAGCACCGCCAGCGTGATTCCAGCCCGGTGGACCAGCAGCCACTTCAGCAAAGTGACGAAAGCACCCAGACCGATGATGGCACCGATGCCGAAGGCGCCCAGGTACACGAGATCCCGATCGTTCACCGCATCGAGCGTCGGTTCGTACATCCCGAGTGATAGCAGGAAAAAGGACCCGGAAACCCCGGGCAGCACTAGCGCGCAGATCGCAACCGCCGCCGCGAGCATCACGATGAACGGGCTCGGATCGGTGACGGTCGCCGGCGGCAATCCGGTGAGGAAGAACAAGACCACCGCCGCGACACCCGCGGCGAGGAAGTAGCCCGGTTTCCAACCACCGCCGCGATGGACCATGTGCGCAGGAACCCAGATTCCCGCGAGCACGAGCCCGAAGAAGAGCGCCAGCATCTGTACCGGGTGATCTTCGAGCAGCGGCTCGATCACCCGAGCCCCGAGCACGACGGCGATGACCATGCCGACCCCGACGGGGATGAGAAGCCGCCACGGCAGGCCGGCGATCGTCTTCGCGAATCGACGGCCGGACGGACCCCCGTCGGCGAGGCCTACGAGTTGTCGGAAGGCAAGCACGGCGTCGGCGATCGCATCGATGGCCGTCCGATAGATCCCGACGATCAGCGCGATGGTTCCACCGCTGACCCCGGGGATGACCTCAGCTACTCCGATGAGTGCGCCGCGGACGAGGTTCGCGATGAGCCGGAGCACCGGCTCACTGTAGGGCAGCAGGACCTAGGTCAGGCAGCCGATCTCGTACAGCTCCTCGGGGATCGCCGCATCGGAGGGGTAACTGCCGTCCTCGTATGTTCCACAGGCGTCCTCTTGCGAACGCGGTACCCAGAACTGACCCTCGGCCTCGAATATGAATGCGGTGGGCGCGCCTTGCCCGGAGCCATCGCCGAGGATGCCGCTGGTAACGGCCCAACCATCGGCGCACTCCACGTTCTCGATCTCGTAGTCGTTGGCACCTTCACCGAGGGTCGCGGCGTACTCCTCGGCGGCGTCGCCAACGACCTCCAGGGTGCACTCGGCCATCCCACCGACCATCTCGTCATCGCTGCTCGAGCAACCGGCCAGTGCGCCGATGACCAGAACGGACGAGCCCACTGCGAGAGCTGCACGCATGATTTCTCCTCGTGTGATGTTGTTCGAACACTAGATCATCCGTGACTTCGCTCCGATGAGCGGACGTTCGTGGCGAACGTATGCTGAACAGGTGGTTAATCGTCGTCGGCGAGCAATGTCGGCCGCCGCAGCGCTTGCACTCGCCGGATCGGTCGGGGCCGTCGGATTGAGCGCCCCCGCTGCATCGGCCGCCGGTGACCCACAGGAACTCACCATCACCGGAGGACCGGCCAGTGCCAGTGATCCTTCACCGGTTCGACTCGATGCCGACCTGTATCTCCCCTCCGATACACCGGCTCCCGCGATCGTCCTCGCACACGGTTTCGGTGGATCCAAGGAATCGGTTGTCGACGAGGCCGAGTACCTAGTCGATCGGGGATTCGTCGTACTCGCCTACACAGCTCGCGGCTTCGGGGAGTCCACAGGAACGATCTCCATGAACGCGCCGGACTTCGAGATCGCCGACGCCACCTCGATCATCGACTATCTCGCTGGGCAAGACGCCGTCGTGCAGGATGCACAACAAGACCCACGCGTCGGATTCGCCGGTGGCTCCTACGGCGGGGCGCTGTCCTTGATGATCGCCGGCTACGACCAACGAGTGGACGCCATCAGCGCTGACATCACCTGGAACGATCTCCAGACATCCCTGTTCGGTCAATCGGTGCAAAACACGCCGATCAGCGACCAGGTCGGAGTCTTCAAGCAGTTGTGGAGTGGCCTGTTCTTCAGTGCCGGACTGATCGATGTCGACGGCCAGGTCACGGACTGCGGGCGCTTCGCACCCGATTGGTGTGCGGCCTACTCCACCGCCGCCGCCGAGGGGATCTTGACCGATCAGGCTCGCGAACTGATGGCAGCTTCATCTCCGGCGAGCATCACCGAGCGCATCACCGTCCCGACCCTGCTCGGCGGCGGGCAGTCGGATTCACTGTTCCCATTGGCGCAGACCAGCGCCAACGCCGAACAGATCTCGGCAGTAAACGACGATGTCAAGGTGGTCTGGCACTCCGGTGGCCACGACGGTGGTGTGGACGAAGCCGATCGACTGCGTGAGTTGAACGCCCAGTGGTTCTCCTTCCACCTCGCTGATGGACCCGAGGTCACGAACACTTTCGAGGCCACGCTCGTGGAGGGCTCCGCCTTCGGTGGACAGGGCACCACCAATACCGAGTTGCTGACCAGCGATTCCTTCCCCGGCCTGTTCGGTGCTTCGCAGGAGACGATCCCCATCGACGGGATCACCCAACAGGTGTTGGCGCCAGCAGGCGGTGTCCCCGCTGCCATCTCATCCCTGCCCGGTGCCGGTGGCCTCGCGGGTCTGGCCGGCGATCTACTCGCCCTGCCGCTGCCGAACCAGACCGCGACATTCACCTCCGAACCCCTTGCCGAGCCCCTGCGCATCATCGGCGCCTCACGAGTGCAACTCGAGGTCAGCAGTGCAGAGCCCGTCGAAGATGTCAC
>CAJXNV010000150.1 GCA_913057155.1 uncultured Actinomycetes bacterium
CTTGGACGTTCAAGGAGGTTCCGCCGTACTCGCTTCCTCCGGTGCGCGCGACCTGCCCGCCGAGCCCTTGGGCCATGACCTGGAATCCGTAGCAGATGCCGAACACCGGGAGCCCGAGTTCCAAGATCCCGGAATCGAAATCGGGGGCACCGGGTGCGTAGACGCTCGCCGGTCCACCACTCAAGACGATGGCAGCCGGGGCCCGTTGCGCCACTTCGGCCGCGGAGATGGTGTGCGGGACGATCTCGGAGTAGACGCGCGCTTCGCGCACCCGGCGGGCGATCAGTTGCGCATACTGGGCGCCGAAATCGACGACCAGCACGGTCTCCCGCCGAGCGTCGCCCTCCACCACACGGGCGAGCCTAGCCACTGCCGCTGAAGGCTCCGAGCCCGAGCAATGCACCGATCAGCGCGACGTACACGATCAGGCCGATCACCGCCGTAACGATGATGGCGATCAGCGCGGCGCGCGAGTACCAGCGCGCGCGAGCGAGATCCCCCCGGCTGATCAACACCCGCGAGCGCAAGGAGAAGACGACAGCGACGACGCCCGTGGGCAAGAACAACAGGGCGGCTACGAGAAGCGACGCCACCAGGTAGCTACGCGGTGGGGGCCCGATCGGCGCCTCGTCAACCTCGTCAGCCACGTCAGTCGCAGCCTGCGAGTCCAGCGCTTCACCAGGGGCATCCATCGGCTCGAACCCTAGGCCACCGAGGCCCGGAGAACCGACGCGCCGGCGACGGACCCCAATCGCGCCAGGGGGCCGCGAATGTGACGAATGCCTCGCGCCGGGCCGGATTTGCGCTTAGCGTGTGATCTAGGACTCAATCGCAAAGGAAAGGGCGTCCATGAAGCACATCTCCGTGAATGTGGATGGCACCCAGTACGAGGGGGAAGTGGAACCACGCACCCTCCTCGTCCACTGGTTGCGCAACGACCTAGGGAAGGTCGGAACCGTCGTGGGTTGCGACACCTCGAACTGCGGTGCCTGCACCGTCCTGCTCGATGGCCGCAGCGTGAAGAGCTGCAGCGTGCTGGCCGTGCAGGCCGACGGCGCCGCAGTCACCACGATCCAGGGCCTGTCGACCGGAGACGAATGGCACCCCGTACAGGAGGCATTCAAGGAATGCCACGGCCTGCAGTGCGGCTACTGCACGCCCGGCATGGTCATGTCGACCGTCGATCTGCTCGGCGAGAACCCCAACCCCTCCGAGGAGGAGATCCGCGAGGGCATCGAAGGCAACCTGTGCCGGTGCACCGGCTATCACAACATCGTCCGGTCGGTCGAGAGGGCCGCTGAACTCATGGGAGGAGCGAAATGACGGAGACGCTAGATACCTCGACGCCGCTCGGGCGGCCGATCAAGCGCAAGGAGGACGCCAAACTCCTGCACGGTCGCACGAACTGGACCGACAACATCCAACTGCCCGGCACGCTGCACATGGCTATCCTGCGCAGCCCCGTTGCACACGCCACGATCACCAAGCTCGACGTCACACCGGCGTTGTCGCAGCCGAACGTCATCGCCGCCTACGGTGCCGATGAGCTCGGGGATCTGAACGGATCCATTCCTTGCGTATGGCCGGTCACCGACGACATCGTCATGCCGGACTTCCCTTCGCTGGCCAAGGGCAAGGTCCGCCACGTCGGTGATTGCGTCGCCGTGGTCTTGGCTACCGACCCCCAGCATGCCGCCGATGCCCTCGAGGCCATCGAGGTCGAGTACGAAACGCTCGATGCCGTCGTCAACATGGAGTCGGCACTCGGCGAAGGCTCGGCAGTCCTCCACGACGACGCCGGCACCAACAAGTGCTACGTCTACAACCTCGGCGGCGGCTACGACGACGTCAAGGCCAAGGCCGACGTCGTCGTAAACCGCCGTTTCGTCAACCAGCGCCTCATTCCCACGGCGATGGAGCCGCGCTCGGTGGTCGCCGCGCCGATGGGCATGAGCGATGAGATGACCGTGTGGTCCTCCACCCAGATCCCGCACGTGCTGCGCGTCCTGATGGCGCTGGTGACCGGCATCCCGGAGAACAACCTGCGGATCGTGGCACCGGATGTCGGCGGTGGCTTCGGCGGCAAGTTGCAGCTGTACCGGGAGGAAGTGCTCGCCACCCAGATCGCCCGCAAGCTCGGGCGTCCGGTGAAGTGGACGGAGACCCGCAGCGAGGACATGGTCGCAACGCACCACGGACGCGATCAGATCCAGGACATCGAGATCGCCGCGACCAAGGACGGCAAGATCCTCGGCCTCAAGGTCGATCTGCTCGCCAACATGGGTGCGTACCTGCAGATCATCACCCCGGGGATCCCGCTGCTGGGCATGTTCATGTACCCGGCGATCTACAAGATGGACGCCTACGACTTCCAGTGCACGGGGGTGTTCACGAACACCACACCGACCGACGCCTACCGCGGCGCCGGACGACCGGAAGCCACGTACGCCATCGAGCGGATCATCGACGAACTCGCGGCCGAATTGGACATGGATCCGATGGAGTTGCGTGAGAAGAACTGGATCAAGCACGAGGAGTTCCCGTACTCCACGGTTGCCGGGCTCACCTACGACACCGGCAACTACGAGGCGGCAACGGCGAAGGCGCTGGATCTGTTCGGCATGGACGAACTGCGTGCCGAGCAAAAGCAGCGGCGCGAGTCCGGTGATCCGGTTCAACTCGGCATCGGAATCTCCACCTTCACCGAGATGTGCGGTCTGGCGCCTTCGCGCACCCTGGGTGCGCTGAAGTACGTAGCCGGCGGTTGGGAGCACGCGACGATCCGCATGCTGCCCACCGGCAAGGTGGAACTGATCACCGGTACGTCGCCGCACGGCCAGGGGCACGAGACGGCTTGGAGCCAGATCGCCGCGAGCATCCTGGGCATCGGCGTCGAGGACATCGAGGTGGTGCACGGCGATACGGGCCGGGCGCCGTACGGCATGGATACCTACGGCTCGCGTTCGCTCGCGGTGGGTGGTCAGGCCATCAAGAAGGCCTCGGAGAACCTCGTCGAGAAGGCGCGGGTCATCGCGGCGCATCAACTCGAGTGCTCCCCCGGGGACCTCGAATTCGTCGAAGGCCAGTTCCAGGTCAAGGGTGATCCGGAGAAGGCCCAGCCCATCGGGGCGGTCGCCTTCGAGGCGTTCACCGCGCACAACCTGCCCGATGGTGTCGAACCGACGCTGCAAGGTGAGGCGACCGTGGATCCGGAGGACTTCTCCTACCCGCACGGCACGCACCTCGCTGCCATGGAGGTCGATACCGAGACCGGCAAGGTCACCTTGCGCAAGTACGTGGCGGTCGACGATGTCGGCGTACAGGTCAATCCGATGATCGTGGAAGGTCAGGTGCACGGCGGTCTCGCCCAAGGCATCGGGCAGGCGCTGTACGAGGGCGCCTTCTACGACGAGGACGGTTTGCCGTTGAACGCGAACCTGTCGACGTACCTGGTGCCGGCTGCACCCGACTTGCCGTCGTTCATCACCGATCGCACCGTCACCCCGTCGACCACCCACCCACTCGGCACTAAGGGTGTGGGCGAGGCCGGCGCGATCGCATCGACGCCGGCGATCATCAACGGGATCGTCGACGCACTACGCCCGATGGGTGTAACCGACGTGGCGATGCCGGCCACACCGATGACGGTCTGGAAGACCATCCAGGCCGCGAAGGGAGGTCAAGCATGATTCCCGCAGCTTTCGACTACACCAAGGCCAGCACGGTCGATGAGGCG
>CAJXNV010000151.1 GCA_913057155.1 uncultured Actinomycetes bacterium
GGGCCGCCGTGGCTGATCGAGCAGGGCTGGATGGAATTCGATACCCGCTACGAGTGGGCACGCGGTGGCATCAGCGTCGAAGGGGCGTTGGACCTCGCTGACGTCGTCGTCGTCGATGAACCCACGTTGAGTTGGCTGACCGAAGTCGGCGATGTCGACTTCTCCCGCATCGCCGGCGTCGAAGTGCCTACCGCTTCGCTTGCGATGGCGATGGTCGCGGGGAATCCCCTGCTCGCGTGCGTGGATCGTGCGGTGGGGGAAATGTCCGAAGAGGGTGAGTTGAGCGATGTGCTCGACCGTTGGACGAATCCGGACTCGTGGACCGAGGAGTAACCCTCGAAGCCGTCATCACCGGCTAGCTGGCCGGTGCTAGCGCGGTTCCTGACCGGGCAAAGCCCACCGCGATCGTGTTGTAGCCCCCGGGCCGACCGTTCTGGCCCTAGCATTCGGGCGGCACCTAGGGAGACTCCCGCAGGGCCGTGACCGGAGGACCGGAGGAACTGTCATGTCTGATCCGCAAACCGTCATCGTGGAGGAATCCCCCGACAACATGATGGCCGCCATCGGTCGCAACTGGTGGGTGCTGCTGTTCGCCGGCGTGCTGAGCCTGATCGTGGGTATCGCGGCGCTGGTGTGGCCCGGCAAGACCATCCTGGTGGTGGCCATCGTCTTCGCGATCTGGCTGATCGTCTCGGGGATCTTCAGCATCGTGCGTGGCTTCGCCTCCGGCCTCACCGGTGGCATGCGCGCGCTGTTCATCATCACCGGCATCTTGTCGCTCGTACTGGGTGTCTTCGCCATCCGCGGTGAGTTCCAAGAGCTCTACATCCTGAGCCTGTTCATCGGCATCGGGTTCTTGTTCCGCGGCTTCTCGACGTTGTTCCTGGGCTTCGAGTCCAAGGACGGACGCGGCTGGAACATCTTCTTCGGTGTGGTGATGCTGCTCGGTGGCTTCATCGTGCTGGCGTGGCCGGGGATCTCGCTCATCACGCTCACCTGGGTGGTCGGCATCTGGCTGATCGTGATCGGCATCTACGAGATCATCGCGTCCTTCGGCGTGAAGTCCGCGATGAAGGCCTGATCGCGGGGCTGACCAACGGGCCCCTCGCTCCCCGCCGGTATTCGTGATTGGCTGTAGTTATGGCAGCCGAGACCTCCCAGACCCTGGATCGCGGTATCCGGGTATTGGAGGAGGTGGCCGATTCCGGTGAGGGGCTGACCATCACCGAGTTGGCCAATCGCCTCGGCATCGGGCGCACGGTGGTGTACCGGCTGGTCGTGACCCTCGAACAGCACGCACTGATCCGTCGCGGCGGGGACGGGCGATGCCGGTTGGGCATGGGGGTCCTCGCGATGGGCCGTCAACTGCAACCGGTGGTCCGCGATGCTGCGTTCCCGGCACTACGGATGCTGGCCGACGCCGTCGGATGCACCGCGTATTTGTCGCTCGTGGACGGCCCGGAGACCGTGGCGGCGTTGGTCGCCGAACCGACTCGCTCGGACATGCACGTGACCTACCGGGTGGGCAGCCGTAGTTCCCTGGAGGCAGCGGCTGCCGGCCGCGCCATCCTGGCCGCCCGAACGGCCGGGTCCCGGGGCCTGGATCCGCCGTGGGTGGTCGCCAGCGAGGACGGTGCGCCCGGGGTGTTCGGGCTCGCGGTGCCCGTGCTCGGGGTGCCGGGGCTCGAGGCGAGCGTGGGCGTGGTCTCCTTCCGCGAGATCGACGAGACCGACGTAGGACCCCGAGTCGCACGCGCGGCGGGGGAGATCGCCCGAGTGCTGCGCTGAGGACACACCCGGCCCGGTGCCCGATGCTGACCGAGCCGTAACGCACAATGCCCAGATGCGTCGCTTCCCCCTCGCACTCGGTGTCGTGCTCGCCCTCGTGGGATCCCTGCTCGTCGGCCAGGTGCCCGGGGCGTCCCCGGTGGCTGCGAACGCACCGGAGCGCGTCCTCAGCGGATGGATGCCGTACTGGATGACCTCACCGGCGCGCCCCACGGGTGTCGACAGTGCGGTGGCGAATGCGGACCTGTTCGAGGACGTCTCCCCGTTCTGGTACTCGGCCACGGCCCGCAAGGGCGGTGGAGTGAAGGTCGAGTTGAACCGCAACTTCACCAACGGCGAAGCCAATGTCGCCTGGGCGATGCAACGGCTACGCGAGGCCGGCATGGTGGTGCTGCCGGCGATCGCGGATGCATCCGGCAAGCGGCGGATGGCTCGGACACTGGCGGACCCTGCGCTACGCGGCCAACACGTGGCCGATCTCGTGGCCCTCGCGGTCAACAACGGTTACGACGGCCTCGATCTGGACTACGAGAACTTCGCGTTCAGCGACGGGCGATCGAGTTGGGCATCGACACTGCCGAATTGGACGACGTTCGTCGCCGAACTCGGTGCCGCACTGCGCGCGCAGGGCAAGTTGCTGTCGGTGACCATCCCGGGACCGTGCAGCGTCAGCAACAACTGCGGTGGACGCAACGGCTACTGGGTCTACAACCTCGAGGGGATCGCACCGCACGCCGACCGCATCCGGATCATGGCCTACGACTACACCGTGCAATCGGTCGGTCCGATCGCACCGATGGATTGGGTTCGGGCGAACGTCGAGTACGCGGTGACCGTGATGGATCCAGCCAAGTTGCAGATCGGCGTACCCACCTACGGTCGGGCTCGTACCCGCACCAAGGGTGGGGACTTCCGGTTGTCCGGGGTGTGCCCGAGCAAACGAGGCGGATCGGCCGAACGGCGCGCCTACCGGTCGGCCACGTCGATGGCGGCCGTCACGGCATCGGATATCCCCGAGATCTTGGCTCGCTACGGGCTCACCGATGCCGATGTGCGCTGGGACCCGGAACGGCAGGAGAGTTCCTTCCGTTACACGAAGGAAGTCGATTGGACCGACAGTGCGGGCAATCGGCAGACCTGCTTCGCCGAGCGTCAATTGAACTTCGTCGGTCCTGATGGAGTTCTGGCCCGTACCCAACTAGTCGGGCAATACGGACTCAACGGCGCCGCCCTGTGGACTATCGGTGGGGAGAATCCCGCGCAGTGGGGCGTGCTGCGTAGCTACGCGCAGTCGCTGGCTCCGGCTGAGGCCGCAGTGGCGATCGACGCCACCCCTGCCGTGACGATCGGCCAGCCGACCTCGGTCGCAGGTGGTGTCACGATCGGCGGCGCGCCGCTCGCCCAGGTTCCGGTCACCTTGGAGTTCCAGCCCACAGGTGGCAACGAGTGGCAGGCGTTGCAGACCGCGCAGACGGCAGCGGATGGCTCGGTTGCCTTCCAGGTGGTGCTACCGGGTTCGGGCCGTGTGCGGCTTTCCGTGCCGGCCGTGGGGAGCACGGCTGCGTCCCAAAGCGGAGCCTTCGATGTGGCCGTGGGGGCAGCGGTCACCGCGAAGTTGAAGTCCAAGAAGAAGGTCGGTTCCCGTGATCGCATCCGGGTGCGGGCCATCGCGCGACCGGCCCAAGCCGGCCAGAAGGTAGTGCTGCAGGTGCTCAAGAAGGGCACGTGGCGCAAGGTGAAGGTCGCCCGCACCAATGCCAAGGGACGCGTGACCATCAAGGCGAAGGCCCAGAAGGCGAAGAAGCGCTGGACCTACCGGGTGATTTCCCGACGAGCAGGAGGGATCGCACCCGGGGTCTCGCAGGAGTTCACCATCCGCGTGCGCTAGCGGTTCGTCTTGGCCACCTCGAACCAGCGAAGCTCCTCGAAATC
>CAJXNV010000152.1 GCA_913057155.1 uncultured Actinomycetes bacterium
GGCCGCACGCTCGGCGTTCTCGATCTGCTCCGCTCCGTCGCACTTCCACATGTCAGGTCCCTGCGGCCAGGTGTCCGCGATCAATGAGGCCTGCTCCACTTCCGGGCCGTTCTTGGTGAATACGTAGTCCAACCGATCGGTGTACCCGTAGGGATTCCCCTGAGCGGCGGCCAATCGCTTCGGATCGGGGCCGGCGAGCAACGCGCTCGCGCCCCAGGTCGCATTCGCCGGATCCAACGAATCGGGACCGGCGTCCGTGAAGCCGGCGTCGATCATGGCCCAGTAGGCATTGCACGCGGCATCGGCGGTTCCTGCGCTCGGATCGGGCACTTGGGCCGCGCAACCGCTTGAGGTGTCCGGCTGCAGTCCAGGGTTCGAAGCGCCCCCCGGGCGCGGGTCGCGAGGGTCGCTATTGAAGTCACCGACCACCACCAGCGGCATGTTCCACCCACTGGTCACCTCGATCAGTTCCCGGGCTTGCTGGCTGGCGTAGGGAATCGCATCTTCGTCCCACACCGATTCCAGGTGGGTGGTCAGGAATCGCACGACTCCCCCACCGGTCCGCAGATCGGCCCACGCGTATCCGCGATCCACTTCGAATACCACCGGCACTACGGCGTAGGTGGCGTCGTAGTCACCCACCCCCACATCCACCACCCGGTCGGCCAAGTCGGAGCGAACGAGGAGCGCATCGGCGATGGAGAACCCACAGGCAGCCTCATCGGTTCCGAATATCGGCTGGAAGGTCTGCGGATCCCGCACCGTGGTCAAGAAGGGCAGCACCGGGATCGAGTAGCCGGGGTTGTAGGCCTCGTCGCCACCGTGGGAAGCGATCACGTACTCCACGCCGGCATCGCTGGCAGCATCGAGCAACTGTGCAGTGAAGTCGAACACCACCGTGCTCGAACCGACTATCGATGACCGGCATCGCCAGATGGTCGCTTCTTGCAGGGCCACGACATCCGGACGCTCCCGGGCGAGTTCAGCCGCGAGAACCGGGGCGCGGGAGGTGAAGTCGGTATCGGCCACCTGCTCCCACATGAACTGGGCCGCGGCCGGCATGTCGGGCAACAGATCCAAGGCGACCGATACGTCGGCCCCGAGGTAGATGTTGCGGCTCATCACACTGATCGAAGGATCGGGATCCTCGACGCTGGACGATGCTGCCGACGAGACCGCCGGTGCACCCGCGAGGACACCGACGAGCACCATGCCAACTATCGATCTGCGCATGGGTTCGATCTTGGCACTCCCGACAGCCGATGACCGCACTTCGCCGACCCTCTACGCTGCTGTGAGCAGTCCACACCGGGAGGATTCGTGACCAATCCGCAGTTCTTCGACGATGCCGTCGCCCTCGACGTCCCACGGGACACGATTCCTCGTGAGCCGATGCCGGCGAGCGCGGCCTACCAACTGGTGATGGACGAGGCGATGCTGGATGGCAACGCCCGCCTCAACCTGGCCACCTTCGTCACCACGTGGATGGACGAGGAGGCGGACAAGATCTACGCGGCGGCGGCCGACAAGAACATGATCGACAAGGACGAGTACCCGCAGACCGCTGCCATCGAGAAGTGGTGCGCACAGATGGTGGCGCGGCTCTGGCATGCACCCGATCCGAACACCACGATGGGCGTGTCCACGGTGGGATCCAGCGAGGCCTGCATGCTCGGCGGCCTGGCGCTGAAGCGTCGCTGGCAGCACGCCCGCAAGGCCGCCGGAAAGGACACCGGTAAGCCGAACCTGGTGATGAGTTCAGCGGTTCAGGTCGTATGGGAGAAGTTCTGCAACTACTGGGATATAGAAGCGCGCTACGTCCCGATCTCCGACGCGCATCCCACGTTGGATGGCACGAACGTTACGGATTACGTCGATGAGAACACCATCGGCGTAGTGGCCATCATGGGCGTGACGTACACAGGTGCCTACGAACCGGTCGCCGAGATCGCCAAGGCGCTCGACGAACATCAGTCGAAAACCGGTCTGGATATCCCGATCCACGTGGACGGAGCCTCCGGCGGATTCATCGCACCCTTCCTGCAGCCGGACATCGAATGGGACTTCCGTCTGGAGCGGGTCAAGTCCATCAACACCTCCGGCCACAAGTACGGCCTGGTCTACCCCGGCTTGGGCTGGGTCGTCTGGCGGACGAAGGAGGACCTACCCGAGGATCTGGTGTTCGACGTCAGTTATCTCGGTGGCGATATGCCCACCCTCGCACTCAACTTCTCTCGCCCCGGGGCCCAAGTCCTATTGCAGTACTACCTGTTCCTGCGCCTCGGCTTCCAGGGCTACAAGACAGTCCAGCAGACCACGCAGGATGTCGCGATGTACCTCGCCAAGCACATCGGTGAGATGGCGCCCTTCACGCTGTTGAGCGATGGCTCCACCATCCCGGTCTTCGCCTGGCAGCTCACACCGGGACACACGAAGAACTGGACCCTCTACGACCTGCAAGAACGCCTTCGAGCCCACGGTTGGCTCATTCCGGCCTACCCGCTACCCGACGATCTCAGCGATCAGGTGGTGCAGCGCATCGTGGTGCGCAATGGAATGAACATGGATCTGGCTTCGAATCTATTGCGGGACATCCAGACCGAGGTGGACTACCTCGACTCGCTCGATGGCCCCCTCCCGACACCTCGACGAACAGGCAGCTATCACCACTAGTTCCGCTTGGTCCATCGGAAAGTGACCGCTGCACCGACGGTGCCGACGATGAACCACAAAGCCAGCACGATCGCCACCCCGGCCAGGTTCCATTGCCCACCGATCTCCGCCCCCTGATAGGCATCGGGGAGGAATACGTACCGCATTCCCTGGGCTATCCACTTCAACGGGAATAGCGAGGCGATGTTCTGCAACCACTCCGGCAGTTGCGAGAACTGCAGATAGACCCCCGAGATGAACTGCAGGATCAACAACGGCGGCACGATCACGCTGGTCGCACTCTTGGCGCTCCTGGGTATCGCACTCAAGGTGATTCCCAGGACCGCGGACGAGACGATCCCGAGTACGAAGATCCACGCCAATGTCAGCCACTTGATGGGCTCGTTCGGTAGTCCGGCACCTAGGAACACGCCCCCAACCACGAGCAAGATCACCAACTGCACGAAACCGGTGATGAACACCTGACCGAACTTGCCCATGAAATACGAAACAGGCGCGATCGGACTGCCGGCGAGACGCTTGAGTGTTCCGTCATTGCGTTCGGTAGCTATGTCGATGCCGAGATTTTGGGCACCGGAGATGAAGATGCCCATCGCGACCATCGCCGGCAGGTAGTACTGCGCGGAACTGACCTCTATGCCCAGCTGAGGGATCCCGAAGTCCTGCGCGCTGAAGGCCACACTGAATACCAACAGCATCATCAGCGGGAACGAGAAGTTGAAGAACATCGAGTCCGGCGTGCGGACGTAGGTCCGCAGTTCGTAACCGATCCGGGCGATGCCTACTTTGATGACGCCAGGCAGGGCGTTCGGTGCCGAGATTGTCGTACTCATGCCTCATCCCGACCGTCGAGCATCGCTAGGTACACGTTCTCCAGCGTGGGGGTGCGGACCTGAAGTCGCTCGGGTTCCTGCCCTAGCCGCGCGACCAAGTCAGCCACGAACGCACCGGGACGCTCGGTTGCCTGTTCATGTTGCACGCCGGCTTCGATCCATC
>CAJXNV010000153.1 GCA_913057155.1 uncultured Actinomycetes bacterium
GCCGCCGGATTGAAGGGGATCGAGGAAGGCTACGAGTTGCCTCCGGGTTCGGAGGACGACGTCTGGTCGTTGACGGGTGCAGAGCGCAAGGCGCTGGGGATGGATCCGCTGCCGGGATCGTTGAACCAAGCCATTGCTGCGATGGAGAAGTCCGAGCTCATCGCCGAGACACTCGGCGAGCACGTATTCGACTTCTTCTTGCGCAACAAGCGCGCCGAGTGGGAGGACTACCGACGCCAGGTCACCCCCTGGGAGTTGGACCGGTACCTGCCATCGCTGTAGACGCCTAGGCTCGGGCATCGTGAGCGATCGAGCGGGCACCGAGCGCGGACAACTCGCGCGCATCGGATTCACCGATCCCGATCGGGCGCGCCTGGCCCTCGACGCCCTCGCTGGCATCGATGCGTTCGAGGTCGGTCAGCCCGACGGACTCGTCGAACTCGCCGAGGAGTTCGGGGCCGCTGCCGATCCCGACCTCGCGTTGACCCAGTTCCTGCGGCTGGTCGAGACCTGCGGGGCGAAGGAGCGTCGCGGGTTGGCGGCCGACGAGGGCTTCCGTGGTCGGGTGATCGACATCCTGGGCACGTCCGAGGCGCTCGGTGACCACTTGATCCGGATGCCCGATGACCTCGGGGTCCTCGCCGATGCGGACGCCCTCGCCGAAGCGCCTTCGGCGCGGGGTGTGCGGCACGCGCTGCTCACCGCCGTGGGTGCCGATGCCGAGGTGCTCGAGCCGGTGGCAGCCGATGTCACGGCAGCAATGGATACCTTGCGGCTGGCCTACCGCAGGCAATTGCTCGGCATCGCGACCCGTGATCTCAGTGGCCTGGTCGAGATGGAGGCGGTCGCCACCTGGCTCAGTGATTTGGCCGACGCCACACTCGAGGCCGCGTTGGCCATCGCGCGCAGTGAGGTGGGGGAGAGCGCCTTCACCTGCCGGTTGGCCGTCATCGGGATGGGCAAGTGCGGTGGCCGGGAACTGAACTACATCAGCGATGTCGATGTCATCTTCGTAGCCGAGGCAGTCGATGGCTTCGAGGAGGCCGATGCGCTGCGCGCGGCAACACGGTTGGCGAGCGCCCTCATGCGCGCGTGCTCGGCCGTCACCCCGGAGGGATCGATCTGGGAGGTCGACGCCGCGCTTCGACCCGAGGGCAAGCAGGGTGCGCTGGTGCGGACCCTGCCGTCCCATGTCGGCTACTACGAGCGGTGGGCGAGTACCTGGGAGTTCCAGGCGCTGCTGAAGGCCCGCTTCGCGGCGGGGGATACCGATCTTGGCAATCGATACGTGGATCGCATCTTCGAATTCGTGTGGGCTGCCGCCGAGCGTCCGGACTTCGTCTCCGACGTGCAGGCGATGCGACGCCGCGTGGAGGACCACCTGCCCGCAGCATCCGCCGACCGCGAGATCAAACTCGGACCCGGTGGACTGCGCGATGTCGAGTTCTCCGTGCAACTGCTGCAACTCGTCCACGGTCGCAGCGATGTCATGTTGCGCAGCCCCACCACGCTCGTGGCGCTGGAGGCACTGGCTACGTGGGGCTATGTGGGCCGTGGGGATGCCTCGGCGCTCACCGAGGCCTACCGGTTCTTGCGCACGTTGGAACACCGACTCCAACTCAGGCGCCTGCGGCGCACGCACACTCTGCCCGAAGACGAGGGCGAACTGCGGGTACTCGCACGCTCGATCGGGCTGCGTACCGATCCGGTGACGGAACTGACCAAGGAGTGGAAGCGGCACCAACGTCAGGTACGCCGATTGCACGAGAAACTCTTCTATCGACCGCTGCTGCAGTCCGTGGCGCGGCTGGAAGCCGGCGAGGCCCGCTTGTCCCTGCAGGCAGCGGAGGAACGCCTCGAAGCGCTGGGTTACAGCGATCCGGCAGGGGCCATCCGACACCTGCAGGCACTGACCTCCGGAGTATCGCGACGCGCGGCGATCCAGCGCACCTTGTTGCCGGTCATGCTCGGCTGGTTCGCCGACGGCCCGAATCCGGATGCCGGATTGCTCGGCTTCAGGCAGGTGAGCGATGAACTCGGCGCCACCCCCTGGTACCTGCGCTTACTGCGCGATGAATCGGTAGCAGCGCAACGGCTCGCCTTCTTGCTCTCGGCGAGCAGGTACGCGACCGACCTGCTGTTGCAGGCACCGGAATCGGTGAAGATGCTCGCCGAGGACGAGGAACTGATGCCTCGGGACAAGCCCGCGCTCGCCGGTGAGGCGGCAGCGCTGATCCAGCGTCAGGAGGATCCCCGGGCGGCGGTGGGGGCGCTACGCAGCATGCGCCGGCGCGAACTCTTCCGATTGGCCGTCTCGGACCTACTCGACCGGATCGATGTCGCGCGCTTGGGCCCGGCGTTATCCGACCTCGCGGAGGTGACCGTCTCCGCCGCGTGCGAAGTCGCGGTGCGCAGTGTGGTGGGCGATGGCGAGCAACTCACCGATCTCGCCGTGATCGCGATGGGCAGGTTCGGTGGACGCGAGTTGGGCTTCGCGAGCGACCTGGACGTCATGTTCGTGCACGAACCGCGAGCAGGAGCAGACGACACCTCCGCGGGCCGTCAAGCGATGGCGATAGCCGAGGAGCTGCGCTCGTTGCTGATGGCCCCTTCCACCGATCCACCCGTGGATCTCGACGCCGATCTGCGACCGGAGGGCAAAGCCGGTCCGCTGGCGCGTTCCTTGGCGTCGTTCGCGGCCTACTACGAGCGCTGGTCATCGCCGTGGGAGGCGCAGGCGCTGCTTCGGGCGATGCCGGTGGCGGGTTCGGAGCAGGTCGGCCGCGCATTCACCGACTTGATCGATCCGCTGCGCTGGCCGGTGGACGGTATGGACGAGGCCGCAGTCCGCGAGGCGCGCAGGTTGAAGGCGCGGATGGAATCCGAACGCCTGCCGCGCGGAGCCGACCCGACCATGCACACCAAGCTCGGCCGAGGCGGTTTGTCCGATGTCGAATGGAGCGTGCAACTGCTGCAGATGGAGCATGCGGCCGAACACGCGCCCTTGCGCACCACCAACACCCTCGAAGCACTCGAAGGGTGCGTGGAGGTGGGTGTCCTCGATGCGAAGGATGCGCAGACCCTGCGCGTCGCGTGGCTGATGGCTTCCTCGGTGCGCGATGCCATCGTGCTGGTGAAGGCTCGACCCGGGGACATGGTGCCCAGCGATGTCAACGAGCTAGCGGCCATCGCCGCGGTGCTCGGCCGGCGCGGGGCCTCGGTCGATCAGTTGCGCGATGACTACCTGCGGGTCACCCGACGTGCTCGCGGTGTCATGGAGCGGATCTTCTACGGCGAGGAATAAGCGCGCCGGTGGTGCGGGCCCACGCTTGCCACTGCTCGCCGTATTCCTCGGCGAGCAACCGATCCTCCCAACGTGACTTTCCCCAGAAGAACGCGAGGATCACCGCGCCCCACGCCCAGCTCCACCATGTTCCCGCGAGGATCAGCGCCGCCAGGGTGAGGCTGAGTACCGCGGTGTAGATCGGGTGGCGGACCCATGAGTAGGGACCGTTCGTGCGCAGTCCCGCTCCCGCGATCGGCACCGGTGTGGGCGTCAGTGCGCCACCGAGGGTGCCGAA
>CAJXNV010000154.1 GCA_913057155.1 uncultured Actinomycetes bacterium
GAGTCGGCGAGCGCTTGATCGAGTTGATCCCTGGTGGCGCGCACCTCTTGCAGGCAGATGGCATCGGCCTTGGCCTTCGCCATCCATTCCACCCCGCCACGACGCTGAGCCGCGCGGATGCCGTTCACGTTCGCGGAGATGACTCGTAGTCCCATGCAATTCGACCCTAGGTTGTGGTGAGCTGGAACTCGATGCCTAACCAGTCGAATTCCTCCGCCACACCGAGCCCGTATCCATATGTCCCCTTCTGGTTCACCTCGAAGGTGAGTTCGAAGGTCCCATCTTCCTTGACCACGGTTTGGATCGGCAGTTCCTCGAAATGGCCGGAACCCTTCTTGTCGGTAGCTACGAATCGCGAAAGGGTCATGATCGATCCTGGCTTAACCCCTTCGGGTGCCGTTCCGCGGACCGTGACGGGGCTGCCGGCGGGGGCGGAATTCGTTGAGATGGTCGCCGTGCCTCCCCAATCGTTGACGTTCGGCTTGCGGGTAAAGCCCGCTTTGGTGAGTTGCTTCTTGGTCAACTCGACGGCTCGGGAAGAGCCCTTCGCAGCCGCAGTGGAATCACCGGTGGTGGTGAGTTGGAACTGGAAGCCGACGAATTCCGGGCTGAAGCTATCGGTGAGGTACCCCACGCGATATCCATAGGTGCCGACGTAACCGAGTTGCATGCGCATCACGAAGCTTCCGTTCGGGTTGACCGTCGTCGTGATGTTCAGCGTCTTGAAGGATCCATCCCCTTGGGCATCATCGGGCACGTATCGCTCGAGCGTGAGCAACTGACCTGGGTTCGTGAAGTCAGGAGCTGTACCGGAGACAATGACGTCCTCCCATTGGGCAGCGTTGTTGGTCGATAGCTTCGCGGTGCCCGGCTCCCACGCCACCACGTTCGGCTTCTTCGGGAAGCCCGCTTCTCGCAGTTGCTTGGAGGTGAGCGAGACATCCGCTTGGGAGAGCGGCGCCCCGGCAACGACAAGGCCCAGGGCCGCGACGGCCGATACGACGATGGTGGAAACCTTCACTGCGATCCTTTCTCGATGCGAGCGGTCACACTGTAGACGGCCAGTCCACCTCCGCTGCCACTCTCAAGGCCTGCGCACCGATCGTCAGCGCCGGGTTCTGCGCACCGCTGGAGGGGAAGAAGGAGGAATCCACCACGAACAGGTTCGGTACATCGTGCGATCGACACCAGGGATCGAGCACGCTTCGTGCTGGATCGGTTCCCGCCACCGCAGTTCCGCACATGTGCGAATTCAGTGCGATGTCGAATCGCTGCTCGAAGATTCCGAGGTAACCGGCTCGGCGCAGCATCCGCTTCGCCGTAGCGAGCAGTTTCTCGTGACGGTCGTAGTTGGTGCGCCGCCAGGAGACACGGATCCTGCCCTGGCGGTCCACCGAGACCCGGTTATGCGCACTGGGTAGGTCCTCGCTCATGACCAACCACTCCATGCTGCGACCGGCGATGCGATTCAGTGCCGCCAGCGGCACCTTCGTGGCGTGCGTCTTCATCATCGATCCTTGGACCTTGCCGATGAGTTGGATAGTTCCGCCTGGGATCCCATCGCCGAGATCCCGGTAGAAGTCGTTCACAGCCACCGTCTTTTGGAACACCACATCGTTCTCGCGCCGCGGATCGACTGCGGCGATATGCGTGTTGTTGTGCACCATGTAGTTGCGGCCGACCAAGCCGCTGCTATTCGCGAGGCCTTGGGGGTGTTCGTCGTCGGCTGACGCCAGCAGCAAAGCCGCACTGTTGGCCGCACCGGCCGATACGACGAAGGCACCACCCGTCACGTGCATCGGCTCACCGTCGAGATGACCTTCCAAAGCGACCACCCGTCCGGCTTCGGTCACCAGCCGATCCACCTTCGCATCGGTGCGCAGCCGCACATTGCCGGTAGCCAACGCCGGCGCTAGACCGCATGTTTCGGCATCGGACTTCGCGCCGAGCCGGCAGGGGAAGCCATCGCACGTTCGACACCTGATGCACGTGCCACCGGGGCCGTAGTCGATACCCATGGCGGTACTAGACGGATGCAGACCCTGCGCCGCGAGCCGGCGGACCGTCTCGGCCACATAGGGCTCGTGTTCGAGGGCGGGATACGGGAACGGGGAACTTCGCCACGGCTCGGACGGATCCTCCCCCGTGGTGCCGTGTACGCGGAACAGCCCTTCGATCGAGGCGTAGTAGGGCTCTAGGTCCGCGTACGTGAACGGCCATGCCGGGCTCACACCCGAGGGATAGACGGTTTCCTCGAAGTCCTGCTCGCGCAGTCGCGGCAGGGACGAGCCGTAGACCTTCGTATTCCCACCGACCACGTAGTGCACGCCCGGCGAGAAGGGGTTGCCGGCGTCGTCGAACCAGGACTCGGCGGGCTTGTACCGGCGCTCTACGAAGACCGCCTGCGGGGACCAGTTCTCCGGCTCGCGCGGCAGGTAGTTGCCGCGTTCGAGGACGAGAACGTCGATTCCACGCTGAGCCAGACCCCAGGCCAGCGTCCCGCCGCCCATTCCCGAACCGACGATGACGACGGAAGCGGATTCGCGGATCACCGGGACAGGTTAGTCGTCGAGCAATCGCCTCACGGTGTCCAACAGATCCGCACCCGTGACATCCGGCGGTGGGAAGTTCTCGTCGTATCGCCCCTCCAAGCGCGACAACCACGCCGTGCGCATCCCCACGCCGCGTGCACCCGCCAGGTCCCATGCATGCGCGGCGACCATCCAGGTCGCTTGTGGCTCGCTTCCAAGTGCCTGGCACGCCATCCAATAGGGCTCGGGAGCCGGCTTCCATCGACCTACCTGTTCGCACGACAGGTGTGTGGTGACGAGATCATCGAGTCCCGCGCGAGCGAACAACCGCTCGACATTCGTCGCGTTACCGACGCTCAGGGTCGCTACCGGTACACCTGCATCGCGCAGCGACGTCAACGCCGCGCGCACCTCCGGGTGCGGCTCCAGTGCACCGAAGGCACTGAGCAGTCCATCGGCCTCGGCTGCTGAGATCCGATCCGGAGCCAAGGACACGAGTGCTTGCCGGGCTACTTCGGGGAAACTCCGATACTGCCCAGCCGCCGTGAGGGCGAACCCATTGCGAAGGGTTCGGGCGAACCACAAGTCACGCTGGCCCGGAAGATCCCATTCCTCGAAGAGTGGATCGAGCGTTTCCAGCGAGAACAGGGTCTCGTTGACATCCAGCACCACCGCGGACGGACTCGCCATCCGGCCGAGCGTAACCGAGGAGGGTCGGTGAGAATGGCGTCATGACGGACTCGATCTACGATCTCAGTTTCACCGACAACTCCGGCAAGGAAGTCTCCTTGAAGGAGTACGAAGGCAAGCCCCTACTGATCGTCAACACGGCGAGCAAGTGCGGGTTCACGCCCCAGTACAAGGGGTTGCAGGAACTGCACGAAGAACTCGGCCCCGACCTCGTGGTGCTCGGCTTCCCGTGCGATCAGTTCGCCCACCAAGAACCCGGCGACGACGATCAGATCAAGGAGTTCTGCGAAGTGAACTACGGGGTGACCTTCCCGCTATCCACCAA
>CAJXNV010000155.1 GCA_913057155.1 uncultured Actinomycetes bacterium
TCGACCGGACCATCGGTGTGCTGCCACAACCCGGAGGTCGCATCGAACCGATAGCGGGGCAGCAGCCGGTGCCCGAATTCCGCGGTGAGGTGGACGGCTTGCACCAGGTAGTCGAAGACGGGCTCGGAGATGAAGTAGTTGAAGTTGATGCGGGTCCAGCCGGGCTTGATGCCCTCGCATCCATGGGTGATCTCCCGTTGGAATTCCCAGGAACGCTCCAGATCGATGCCCAGAAGTCGATGGCCGTAGGGACCGGCGCACGAACAACCGCCTCGCGATTGAATCCCGAACAGATCGTTCAGCACGGCGACCACGAAGTTGTGGTGCAGGTACCGGTGGTCGGCGCGGCGTACGACGAAGCTCACGATGGACAACCGTTCGGTCTCGGTGTTGCCGAGCACCTCGATCACCGGATTGGATCGCCAACTGTCTATGGCCCGTCGAACGAAGTCGTCCTCGCGCGCACGGATAACGTCGACGCCCACGTTCTCCTTGAGGTCGAATACCAATCCGGCGCGGATCGACTCCACGATGGCCGGGGTTCCACCTTCTTCGCGGTGTTCGGGATCATCGACATAGACATGCTCGTCGGTGTTGACGTAGGCGACGGTTCCGCCACCGACGGTGTCGGGTACGGAGTTTGCCAGCAGTTCGCGTCGCATCAAGAGCACACCCGGGGTCCCGGGGCCGCCGATGAACTTGTGCGGTGAGAGGAAGACTGCGTCCTTGTAGGACAGCGGATGTTCGGTGCACCGTGGTTGCATGTCGATATCGACGTACGGGCCGCAAGCTGCGTAGTCCCAGAAGGCGAGCGCACCGTGCTCGTGGAGTAGCGAACTGATGGCATGGGTGTCGGTCAAGATGCCGGTCACGTTGCTCGCGGCGCTGAACGAGCCGATCCGCAGCGGTCGATCGGCGTACTCGTCGAGCCGCTCGCGCAGATAGTCCTCGTCGAGATGACCGTCGGCCGTCTCGGGAATGGGGACGACATCTGCGATGGACTCCCGCCAGGGGAGTTCGTTGCTGTGGTGCTCGTAGGGACCGATGAAGACCACGGGGCGTTCGGCTGCGGGGATGTGCGAGCTCAAGGAGTACCGCGCGTCGAGGTCGGCGGGGATGCGCAGGTTCAAGATGCCGATCAGTTTGTTCACCGCTCCGGTCGATCCCGAGCCGCAGAAGATCAAGCAGGTGTCGGCGTCGGCGTTGACGGCGGCCTTGATGCGCTCGCGTGCGTCCTCGCGCAGCCGTGTGGTTTGCAAGCCGGTGCCGCTGGACTCGGTGTGGGTATTCGCATAGCGAGGTAGGACTTCATCCCTGATGAAGTCCTCGAGGAAGGACAGCGCCCGGCCCGAGGCGGTGTAGTCGGCGTAGGTCACCCGCCGGGGCCCGAAAGGTCCCCACATGACTTGGTCATCGCCGATGACCGATTCGCGGATGCGATCCAGGATCGCCGGATGGGGCAGATCCGCGGCGGGTGGGGAGACCGGATGCCGGGAGACACCCGGACTTCGGGCGCAGTCGGTCTCGGTCATGGCCCCAGGGTACGTCCCTTCCCGCGCGCATGGGGGCGGCTGCGAGACTAGGAGTGTGAGTCGCGTCGCTGCCTCTCCCGAACTCGACGAGCAGGTCGAGGAAGTCGTCGATCTGCAACGCCCCTGGATCACGATCGTGTGGAACGACCCGGTCAACTTGATGTCCTACGTGACCTACGTCTTCATGAACTACTTCAAGTACTCCCGGGACAAGGCCGAGAAGCTCATGCGCGATGTCCACTACGAGGGCCGGGCTGTCGTGTCGTCGGGCACCCGCGAGGAGATGGAGCGGGACGTGACGGCGATGCACTCCTACGGCCTGTGGGCCACACTGCAAAAGGACGAGTGAATCGTGGGTGATTCGACGTACGGCTTCCAGCGCACGGCCACCGGACGGATAGTGCTGCGGGCCGACCAGGTCGAGCGGGGGCTATTGACCTCGGTTGCGCAGCAGGTTATCGACTTGGTCAAACCGGAAGAGTTGCCAGCCGACGCCGATCCGCTGGAAGCCCAACTCGGGTGGACTTCCGGTGATATCGGTCCGTCGGAGGACCCCGCCGTAGCGCGACTGCTGCCAAGCGCCTACGCCGACGAACAGGATGCAGCGGATTTCCGCCGATTCACCGAGCGGGATCTGCGCGAGGGCAAGGTGCAGCACGCCACGACGGTCCTCGCCGAACTCGAACGCTCCGGGGAGAAGATCACCGTCGGTTCGCCGGACAGCTGGTTGGCCACGTTGAACGACGCGCGTTTGGCGATCGGCACACGGATCCAGATCAGCGATGACAACCACGAGGAATTGGCGGCGCTACCCAGCGATGATCCCCGTGCTGGGCTATTCCACGTCTACGACTGGCTGACCTTCCTGCAGGAGTCGCTCGTGCGCTGCCTGGATCCGACGTTGTACGGATTCAGCGAAGACGACGCACCGGTTATCGACGACTAGTCCGAGGCTTCCGACTCCGCTGGGCACACGAAAAAGACGGCGGATCGGATGCCGGGAACATCCGATCCGCCGTCTGGTTACGGGGTCGAGAGAAGTCAGACGCTGGAGGGCGCTTCCTTCATCTCGTTCTCCTTGAACTCCGCGGAGTCCACGGCGCTCTTCTCGCGGGCGATCTTGTAGATCAACAAGCCGAAGAGACACTTGGCCAGGACGTCGGCGACCGAGTAGCCCACCTGTCGCCAGACGAAGGCGTCGGCTCCGTCGAGACCGAACATCGGGAACATGTACGAGATCGGGTACACACCCCAGGTGGCCAGCAGCAGCCAGCGCAGACCGTTGATGTCCTTGGCAACCTGGCCGGGCTGGGTCTTCGTTGCCTTGGTGAGCTCGACGAACAGCACGTACAGGATGTACAGGAACGGGATGGTGGACAGCGCGCCCCAGATGGCCTTCGGCGCGGTGTCGGTTGCGATCTCGCCCGGGTAGCCCAGGACGATCATCAGCACCGAAGCCGGGATCAGCTTCAGCATCAGCGAGCGGCGGACCGCCTGCGGAAGCGCGAGGACCGCGATGGCCTCGAACAGCAGCAGCGGCACGGTGAGCAGCCAGTCGACGTAGCGGTAGCCCTCATTGAAGCCTTCGCCGTTGACGAGCACGTAGCTCATGGCGTCCATCGCGGCTGCCGGCTCGCCGGCGTCCACGGCAACGTACGAGCCCTTGAAGGACTCGAAGATCCGCCAGTAGTGATAGGCCGCGATCAGCGTGACGATGGAGGAGACGACGATCGCCTGGCGGTAGCGAGGCAGCACGCGGCCCTGGACCGCGAGCAGGAAGATCGTCGTCGCCAGCATCGAAGCAAGCGCGAATGACAAGATGTTGTAGACAGTCTGGAACTGTCCGTATGTGAGTTCGAGAACTCCCACTCCAGCCTCCATGATCCAAGACGGGGCCGGGGTGGCACCCGTCGGTTTTATTGGTGGCTGCGCGGTCTCCCGGTGATCGCGTAGCGCCCCTAGCGTGGTCGTACTCACACTCGGGCGCAAGTTGAACAAGCC
>CAJXNV010000156.1 GCA_913057155.1 uncultured Actinomycetes bacterium
GTGCGCAAAGCGGGCAGCTGGAAGACCAGCATCCTCGGCGGTGAGGGGCTCGTGACCGACTTCACCGGCCCCGGTCGCATTTGGATGCAAACGCGCAGCACGCCGGACTTCGTGAACTGGTTGAAGTCGGTGCTCCCGGGCAATCGGAGTTGACGCATCGCCCCATCCCGGGCCTAGCCCGACCCCTACAATCTGAACATGACTTCACCAAATGCGGCTGAAGTCGAGGAACCGATAGTCCAGTTCGATTCCTGGGCCTGGGGCCCCGGCGACGTCGTTGTCGTCACCGGCACCCGATGCCCTGAGCGATCCCAGGGGACCTTGGCCCTGGCCGGACGGGCTGCCCGAGGGGCCCACTCGCTCCACATCGGCGGACACGGCGTCTCCCGTTCCGGCAACGGATGGTTATCGGACGCGATCCACCGGCTCACGATCGTGTCCGCTTCGCTGCGCTTTCCCGCACTCGATCCACTGACCACTCCCCGGGAGGCCGTGCGAACCGTAGGTGGCCGCGCAGGCGACGCCAGCTTGGACTTCGCGGGGGTAGCCGATGTGGCCGGCCACACGATCGACTCCCTCGACCCGCTTCAGCAGGTGTTCGTTGCCGCCGCGGTCGCACATGCCAGTCCCGCCCGCGCATGCGTACTCGACATCGGACTCGAGGGCTTCACCGGTAGCGAGCAGTCTTCGATCATCACGCTCCTGCACGCACTCGCCACAACCGACCGGGTAGTGATCACCTCCGGAGTCGATGCACCGCAGTCCACATCCGCGATCGAATATGAGCAGATCGTGGGAAGCGCATGATCACGGCGCTACGTGTCGCCCGCAACACCCTCAGTCGGTGGTTCCGCAACCCGTACACCACGCTGATCTTCACCGGACTCCTCACCATTCCCCTGCTCTACGGCGGGACGCTCGTCTGGGCATTCTGGGATCCGATCGGACGCGCGAACAACGTCCCGGTCGCCGTAGTCAACCTCGACGAGTCCGTTACTTCGAACGGGCAGAAGGTCGATGCCGGAAAACAGATCGTCAAGACGCTGCTCGACCAAAAGCAGTTGGATTGGTCGGAGACTTCCGCCGAAGAAGCCGCAGCCGGACTGCAAGCCAAGAAGTATTACGCGTACCTCACGATTCCCAAGGACTTCTCCGCGAAATTGGCGACCGCGGACACCAGCAAGCCGAAGCAAGCCACGATGACACTCACGAGCGACGATGCCATCAACTACCTGGTCGGTGTGCTCAGCGAGACGGCTGTCGGTGCAGCCCAAGGACAGGGCAACACGACCGTGCAGGAGCGCGTACTCAAGCGCATCTATTCCTCCCTCGGTGTGGCCGAGGGTGATGCGAAGAAGGCCATCGATGGGGTCGAGAAGTTGGCTGGGGGGACAAGCAAGGCCGCTGATGCCAGCAAGCAGTTGGCTTCCGGTGCACAGGAAGTGGCCACCGGGAACAAGGACCTCGCCACTGCGGTCGGGAAAGCCGTCGATGCCGTGGACACCGTGGGGAACGAAATATTGGAGCGGCGTTCGGACATCAGTGTGGTCGCCAGCACGGTCGATGACATCGATTCGGCCGTTCGCGACATCACCGACACACTGACCACCGTCGAGCAAGCAGCAGCGCAGGGAGACCCCCAAGCAGCGCAGACAGCGGCGCAACTGATCTCGGATCTGGAGACCGAGGTGCTCGTGCCCTTGCAGGCGATTCAGGAGATCGACCAGGGTTTCGCCGACCTCGTAGCCCAGGCGACTCCCCTGATCGAGCGCATCGCCAGTGACCTCGCCGGTGTGGATGCTTTCGTCGACGATGTGCGCGAGATCCAAGATGCGCTGGATCAGGACGTGGACCTATTCGCCACGGATCTGGCTGCGCTGTGCGCGGAGTTCCCCAGTGATCGCTGCACGGCGGTACAGGAGTCCTACGACGTACTCATCCGTGATGAAGTCGATGCACTCACCGAGGTGGTCGATGGCAGTACCGACCTCCTCGACTCGATCACCACCGATGCGGCGGCGCTTCCCGGAGTGTTGAACCAGGTCTCTGACGATCTGCAGACCGTCGCTACGAACCTGACCGGGGTCGAGTCCGAGGTGAGGACGATCGCAGGGGAGCTACGGGATCTCGAAGCACGTGTCCAGCGCACGCTGCCCCCTCTCGCCCAGAGCCTGGAAGGTGTGACGACCACGTTGTCCGGTGACGTCCAAGCTCCGCTCGACGAGATCGCCTCGCGCGCGGACGCCTTGGCGTCCGGGCAGTCGGTCATCACCCGGGGTGTCGGAGACGTCGAGTCGGCGGTGAAGGACGCGGACAGCAAGATCACCGAATTGGCGAGCGGAAGCGAGCAGGTCGCATCGGGGGCCGGTGAGCTTTCCAGCGCGCTAGTCACCGAGATCGCTCCCGGTACCGAGCAGTTGGCCTCGAGTGTGAAGAACGCCGCGGACAATGCACCGGGCATCGTCAACGCCGATCAGAAGGACTTCACGACCGTGCTGTCCTCGCCAATCAAGGTGGATCGGAACGTCTTGAACTCGGTGCCCAAATTCGGTGACGGCTTCGCGCCCTACTTCGTTCCCTTGGCACTGTGGGTCGGAGCCTTGGTCGTCCTGCTCTTCGTGCCGCCCTTGAACATCGCGGGGCGGATGTCCGGGATGCCGGCCTGGAAGGTCGCGCTCGGGTCCTTCGCACCCCTGGCCCTCATCGGCTTCGTTCAAACGACCGTGCTGTGGGCGGCATTGAAGTTCGGCCTCGGGCTGGTGACCGCCTCACCGATCTGGCTCTATGCATCCTTACTGGTTTCCAGCCTCGCCTTCCTCGCGATCATCCAACTGCTCAAGGCGACGTTCGGCCTGATCGGCGACGGACTCGCGGTGGCGCTGCTCGTCCTTCAGGTGACCGGCGACGAAGGGGCCTACCCGATTCCCACGTTCCCGGAACTACTGCAATGGCTGCATCCGTACCTGCCCATGAGCTTCTCGGTCGACGCGATACGGCGCAGCACGGCATCGACGGATATCCAGCCCTACGTGTCCCAGGATCTGCTCATCTTGTTCTTGTTCGGCCTGGTGTCGGTGACGCTCACCGGCCTGGTCGCCCGCACTCGCCGCAATGCGACGACCGACGAGGTCAAGCCATTGATCTTCCTCAACTGACCGAGCGGAAACTGCGCAGCCGCAGACTGTTCGTGACGACGAACACCGATGAGAAGGCCATTGCCGCGCCGGCGATCATCGGATTGAGTAGGCCGGCCATCGCGAGGGGAATCGCGGCCACGTTGTAGGCGAAGGCCCAAAACAGGTTCCCCTTGATGGTCGACAAGGTCTTGCGGGAGAGTCGGATGGCATCGACGATGCTGCGCGGATCCGAGCGCATGAGCGTGATGTCGCTCGCCTCGATCGCGACATCGGTGCCCGATCCCATCGCCATGCCGAGATCCGCTTGCGCGAGGGCGGCTGCGTCGTTGACACCGTCGCCGACCATGGCGACGCGCTTTCCTCGGCCCTG
>CAJXNV010000157.1 GCA_913057155.1 uncultured Actinomycetes bacterium
ATCGCGATCTGTTCGACCTGATCACCCGCGGCGGCGGTGTCGGTTCGATAGACGATGCCGGCATCGGCTTCATCGGCGATCACCTTGGTGAGCACTGCGCGGACGTCGGGCTCGAGGCTCGACGGGGTTAGTTCCAGGCCGTTGCGCTCGAGCAGCGCTTCGGTAGCGGAGCCGCAGGGCACCTGGGTCGCGCAGACGATGAGCGTGACGTTCGGGTCTTGCAGGTCTTCAAGCGCTTCGATGCCCGCGGGGTTGCCCGGTGGAACGGCGATGGCCAGGGAATTGGATGCGAACACGGTCGGCTCGTTCAGTGAGTCCCGCGCCCGATCCATCGAAGTGGTCGAGGCCGCGGCGAACACGTCCACCGGTGCACCCGCATTGATCTGCTCGGCGAGGGAGGAACTGCCGGCGAAGTTGAAACGCACCTCGATCTTCGGATTGGCTTCGGTGAACGCGGCACCGATCTCGGTGAACGCATCGGTGAGCGAGGCTGCCGCGGACACGGTGATCGTGGTGGCGTCGTCGTTATCGGTCGTTTGCGATGTGCAGGAAGCCAGCGCGAGCGAAAGACCCAGCGCCGCGAGGAGCGGGAACCTCATGACACATCCACGACCACATTCGTCGCCTTGATCGACGCGGCTGCGCGCACGCCGGGTTCGAGACCGAGATCCTCAGCCGCTTCCTTGCTCATCAACGAGATCACCCGGTGCGGGCCGGCCTGGATCTCGACCAGCGCCATCACACCGTCCTTCTCGACGCGGGTGACGATCCCCGGGAAGCGGTTGCGGGCCGAGACCTGCAGGTGCGGCAGTTCGGGGGCGGATTCGCGCATCAAGGCGGCGACGTCCTTGCCCGCGACGGTGGCGGGTCCTGGGCCGCTGCTCGCAGGCAGGCGCCCGGTCTCGATCCACCTGCGCACAGTGTCGTCACTGACTCCTAGGAGCGCGGCTGCCTCGCTGATCCGAATCTGCGTCATGGAACGCAATATTATCTTGAATTCGAGGAGTAAAATACTTATATTCTCCGAATATGCGTTTCTCGCTCGGGCTGCATTCCAACGGGTGCACTTCAGGAATCGCGGTTAGCCTGCTGTGAGTAGCAAGCAGCGAGGGAGGTGGCTATGTCCGGTGCTGTGGTCTGGGCGATCGTTGCGGCGATCGCCCTGGGTATCGAGGCTCTCACCTTGGATCTCACCTTCGCGCTGATCGCGGTAGGTGCCCTAGCCGGGGCGGGTGTGGCACTCACCGGTGCCCCGCTGTGGGTCTCGGTGCTCGTCGCGGCGGGAGTGTCCTTGGCCGGCATCGTGCTGGTGCGCCCCATCGCGCTACGGCACCTGCGCAAGCTGCCGGTCGGAGCCCGAACCGGTGTCGATGCACTGCCCGGAGCCGAGGGCATGGCCCTGACCGAGATATCCACCATCGATGGCCGGATGAAGTTGCGCGGGGAAGAGTGGTCCGCGCGGCTGGATCCGGACATCACGTCCGTATCCGTACCCGGTGGCACCAAGTTGGTCGTCACCCGAATCGACGGCGCAACCGCGCTCGTCCACCCGATCGACTGAGCAGGACCAAGAGGAGTCCCCATGATCGCTTTCATCTCCGGTGCCATCTTCGCGGTGTTGGTCGTCGCGCTGTTGCTCTGGCGCACGCTGGTCATCGTCAACCAAGCCAGCACCGCGATCATCGAACGCCTCGGTCGTTACCAACGCACGCTGGAACCGGGGCTGAGTGTCCTGGTGCCGTTCGTGGATCGGGTGCGCGAGCGGGTTGACATGCGCGAGCAAGTGGCCTCGTTCCCGCCCCAGCCGGTGATCACCGAGGACAACCTGGTGGTGTCGATCGACACCGTCGTCTACTTCCAGGTCACCGATCCGAAGTCCGCTACCTACGAGATCTCCAGCTACATCCTGGGTATCGAGCAGTTGACCGTCACCACGCTTCGTAACGTGATCGGATCGATGGATCTGGAGGAGACGCTGACCTCCCGTGATGCGATCAACGGCCAGTTGCGCGGAGTGCTCGACGAGGCAACCGGCAAGTGGGGCATTCGGGTGAACCGCGTGGAACTCAAGGCGATCGATCCGCCGCCGTCGGTGCAAGAGTCGATGGAAAAGCAGCTCAAGGCAGAGCGTGAGCGCCGCGCGGCGATCTTGACCGCCGAGGGCGAGAAGCAATCGGCGATCCTCACCGCCGAAGGCGAGAAGCAATCGGCGATCCTCACCGCCCAGGGCCAGGCCGAGGCCGAGGTGCTCAAGGCCGAGGCCGATGCCAAGGCGGAGGTCATCCGCGCCGACGGTGAAGCGGTGGCCGTCGAGAAGGTTTACACCGCGCTGCACCAGGCCAACCCGACTTCCTCGGCCCTCGCGCACCGGTACCTCGAGACGCTGCCGGAGATCGCGAACGGCGACGCCAGCAAGGTCTGGGTGCTGCCGAGCGAGCTGACATCGGTCGTGCAGGGCCTGAAGGAAGGTTTCAGCAAGTAGAAGTTGGCGCGCTGCCTAGCGCCAACAACGCACGATCGCCGAAGCGCTAGTCGCCGCTGTTATGACAGCGACGACGATCCCCGCAGTGGCCGTGACCCCGGCCTGGAGGTTGACATCGGTTTGCGCGCTCAGGGCGACCACGGCGCTGAGGATCGCCAAGCCGGCGAGCACCAGGAAATCGGTGCGGCCGATCGGTTGCCCGGGAGCGGCCCGCATCGCGGTGCGAGCGAGGGCGAACATGGCCAGCCAAGCCAAGGCGTAGACGACGAAGACGCGTGGTTCGTTCAGTGAGGTGATGATCGGGAAGGCGGCGACCACACCGGCGAGCAACACGGCTATCCCACGGCGCAGCGAACGGTTGCGCGACCATGCGTGGACCTTGTCCTCGGCGCGTTGCTGGTCGAGCGCGCTGATCGCGTCGTTGCGATCTACGGCTTCCTTGGCGAGGTACTTGGCGTCGTCGAACATCTAGCCGCGATCCTCCTCGCTCGGCTCGATCTTCGTCAGGTAGGGATCGTGCAGGTAGGCGTCGAAGAGCGCGTCGGTCTCCGCTGAAACGGAAGCATCTTGCGGATCGGTGGTGATCCGAGAGAGCAATTCGCGCGCCTTGGCCGATTGGGCGGGCGCACCACGAGCGGCTACTTCCTCGAGCCGATCACGTGAGTCCATAGGGCGAGTGTGCCACTGGCAGGATTGTCCCCGCGGGCGTCGTCGTCCTGCGTTCTCGAGGAGGCAAGCGTGGCGTGGGTGCTGTTGGCGGGGGCGATCATCTTCGAGGTGTTCGGAACGGTCATGTTGAAGGTCAGCGAGGGATTCACGCGGGTGCTGCCCGCCATCGGTGTGGTCGCCGGCTACATCCTGTCCTTCGGCCTGCTCGGACTCGCCCTGCGCAACATCGGGCTGAGCACCGCCTACGCGATCTGGGCGGGGGTCGGGACGGTTGGTGTAGCGATAGTGGGAGTCGTGGTGTTCGGCGAGAACCTGCCCTGGCTCGGGGTGGT
>CAJXNV010000158.1 GCA_913057155.1 uncultured Actinomycetes bacterium
CTGGACAAGGTGAAGACGGGAAACTTCCTCACCGAGCACGCCGCGCGCGCATTCATCTCCGGATACCGCGCCCACGACCTGGTCTACGCCGGATCCGGTGGGCTATCCGCGGCCACCTCGAGCATCAGCGGTCGGGCCAAGGCCGGGACATTGGACGTGGAAATCGAACTGACCCTCAAGCCGGTCGACGAAGACTGGGATGACATGTCCGAGGTGGAGATCGTCGGCAGCGCGGCGTTCGGCAAGGTGACTATCCCGATACCCGGTGTCGGGACGGTGGATGATCTCGTCGTCGATATCGACGCCAAGTTGAAGGTCAGCGCCCAAAGGTCGTGAGAATCGCAGTGGGCGTGAATCGGCTGCACTAGTTTTGGCTACACACCTGACATATCCCAGGTATGCAACTACGAAGGAGATCTGGTCGATGAGAATACGCACGACGATGCGGGCCCTAGCCGCAACCGGAATGGCGGCGGTGCTCGGTCTGGCCGGCGCAGGAGCGGTACAGGCTGCGCCCACCACCGAGCAGTTGGTTCGGGCGGTGAGCACCATGCTCACGCGGGCCGACATCCCCGACAACATCCGGGTCAGCGCGAAGGGTTACTCCTTCACAGCGTCCGAGGGAGTCAACCCCCAGCCGTGGCTGTGCTCGACGAACAACAAGGTTCGGCTAGGCCCGCCTGCGGTCCAGCAGTACCAGTCGGAACTCGGTGACCTCGATCTTCGGCGCGATGCCGCAATCCAACAGAACCTGTACCTGTACGGATCCGTGGAAGCTGCGCAGGATGCCTGGGAGAAGGTCAAGACCCGTGCCGCCAAGTGCACCGGCACCACTCGGGAAACCGACGGTGAGGGCGACATGGAGTACACATGGACGCAGCGGGTCCGCAACGGCACTACGCAGTTCGAGACATTCGGAGTCCCGGGTTTGTGGATCCACTCCAACAGCGATAACAAGAGCCAGGACTACGAGTTCATCGACGATGAGTACGTGGTGATGTACCTGGTCGGCAATGCCATCCAGACGCTGGAATACGACCGCGATTACAAGCAGAACATCACCGCGGCCGAGCGCGCCACATTGCAGGCCCTGGGCAAGTCGCTCGCCGAACGGTGGGCTGGCTGAACAGTTGGCATCGTCGAAGGCCCGGTACTGAACGCAGTACCGGGCCTTCGCGTTTACAGGGACCGTCAGGTGTGACTGATGGGGATGCTCTCGGCCGGTGCCGTCGGTTCCTTCAACGGAATGGCGATCTCCAAGATGCCGTCGCGGTAGTTGGCCTTGATGTCCTTGCTGTTGGTCTCCGACGGTAGTCGCAGTGTGCGCATGAAAGTCCCGTAGAAGAACTCCGAGCGTTGGTCCGACTCGCTGTGCTCCTCGCGCTTGCCCTCGATGGTGAGCATGCTGTCCTTGACGTTGATGTGCACGTCCTCCTCGGGATCGATACCCGGCAACTCCGCGCGGATCATGAGACTGCCGTCGCGGGTGAATTCCTCGATTCGGATCGAGTGCGGGAATCCGGTTCGCCAGTTCAGATCACTCGGAACGAGCGTGTCGAGCCAGTCGGTGAAGCGGGGCCACACATCACGAGAGCGGGTGGTAGCTGTCTCGGTGGATGCCGGTGGGTTCATATGTCCTTTCCTCCTTGGTCGCTGTGCGTTGCATGCACCCACCACTGTGCGCGGATGTGTCTGGGCGGCCAAGATCCAATGTCGGTCTTGACTAGGCAGCGATCGGCGTCAACCGGCGAGAAGTCGTTCCAGGTCGAGGATTCCCACTCCGCAGTTGCCGTCGCCGGCGTCGCACTGCCCGGAAGCGAACGGCGTCGCTGCCGCGAGCAGTAAGGAGGTCAAGGCCCCGGCGTCCGCTCCCGGATTCCGTGCGGCGAGGACGGCGAGGGCGCCGCTGACGCGTGCCGCTGCAGCGCTCGAACCTTGGTAGTAGCCGAGCGCCGGATCGCGCGGTCGGTACCTGCCGGTGTTCGTCGTGGTCAGGATGCCGTTCTTCTCACCGGTAGACATGTCCCCACCGAGGGCCGAGAGCGTGACCTCGCTGCCGAAGTTCGACGTAGGGGCACGCTGGCCGTCCCTGTCGACCGCCGCCACACTGATCACCCCCGCACAGTTCGCAGGTGTCGAGGTTGCGGTGTTCTGTGCTGAGCTGCCGGCAGCGGCGACGACGATGGCGCCGCGCTCACGTGCCACATCGATGGCGGTTTGCAGCGGTCGAGGGCATCGGGAGGCGGTCCCGCTCAGCGAGACATTGACGATCTGTGCCGGATGCGGGTTGCGCGGCACATCCGGAATAGGTTCACCCACCGCCCACAGCAATCCCGCCGCAACGTCCGCGGTGTTTCCGCCGCATCGCCCCATGATGCGCACGGGCAGGATGCTCGCGCTGGGAGCGATGCCGAGTGCGTTGTCCTGCGCAGATCCTCGCGCGGCTATCGAACCGGCGACATTCGTCCCGTGCCATGAACTCACCCGTGAACGGCAACTCGCTCGATCAGCTGCTTCACGTGGTTTGACACCGTCGCCGCGATCGCTGGGATCGGGATCCCAACCGTCACCATCCGCGGCCACCCAAGGATCGGAGATGAAGTCGTAACCCGGCAGGACCGCACCACTTGGCCGTCCGACGCCGTTCTTGGTCACCCGCCAGCCGACATCGGGGTGCGCGGTGATCCCGGTGTCCAATACCGCTACTACTACCCGATCCTCCTCGGGCTGCGTGGCCGAAGAAGGAGTAGCCCATGCGAATCCGATGGCCAGCACCGTGGCCATCAGGCTCGACATGACAACGCGCATAAGTTCAGATTACGTCGGGTCCGTGAGGGGTCCGAACCGATTCCGCTCACTGCGGAAGCGGTTCGTGCGGATTTCGTGCGGAATGGTTAGAGCGTTTTAGAGGGTTCATCGAGGGAATCATCGAGCCAGCGTGAAGACGATCACATCAGCCTCCGTCCATTCGATATACGGACATTGCTGCATTTGTCGAGCGATTCGGGCCGCGACACCGGGGGAGGTCCCAGGTTCGATTCGCACGACGTGCATTCGCGCACCGAGGCCGCGATCGCGGGTGAGCCGCTGCCGGTAGTCCTCGGCTACGCACTGCGCGCCCCACGGATCCCCGCTCGCGGTTTCGATAGGGCCACCGCGTTCGTAACGCACGATGATCTCTTCGACGACCTGTCGATCAATCGGATCCTGGACGTTGGCATTGGCGACATCCGATCCACATGCCGAGAGCAGGAGCGGCGCAGCGATAGCGCACGCTGCTAGGCGGACACCGGTGATGCGCATAGGAACAACAGTGCGATGAATTCCCGACTTTCTACGCGGTCATTGTCAGCATGCTGTGAGCAGCGCGTCAGCACAGTGTGAGCAATGGCTCCTAGATTCAGATGACCGCTACATGAATGGAGTTGACGTGTCCCAACAAATGGAACGAATCAATGCGATGGTCAC
>CAJXNV010000159.1 GCA_913057155.1 uncultured Actinomycetes bacterium
TTCTTCATCGTGATCTTCCCGGGCAACATCTCGCAATTCGTCACCGGTACGGACGCCTTCGGGTTGGACACCGATGCTGCACGGTTCGTGCGCCTGCTGTTCCAGCCGGTCTTGGTGATCTGGGCTCTGTGGTGCACGTCCGCATGGTCGAAGTGGCGAGCAGCCAAGCACGCGCCCTAGACGGACACCACTTCCAGGAGATTCTCCAATCCAACGAAATCCTGCGCGTTCCGCGTGACCAAGGGGAGATCTTCGGCAATCGCGACGGAAGCGATGAGCAGGTCTGCCATTCGTCGACGTGGATGACGTCCACGATCCATGACGGCCGCGTACACACGTCCGAAGGCGCGGGCTGCATCCGTTCCGAATGGAATCGGCTCGAAAACCGATTCGGCACGTTGCAGCCGGTCCTGTCTGCGGGCACGTTCACTCAAGTCGTCACATGCCGCAGGCCCGGCAGATAGTTCCGCCATCGTGATTGCGGAAATCGATAGTTGCACCGGTAAGTCATTCACCGCGATTCTCCCCAGATCGATGACGACCGAGGTGTCGAGCAAACCCGCCCTTAGGCGCTCATGCACGGGGCGCGATGTCTTGGTCGAGGACTCGATCCACGTCGGCTCGGAAGCGATCCGCATCGACTTCGGGAGCCCCTCGGAACGCTTCGATCACGGCCTGGGCATCGATGGATCGGGAGCGACGTAGCGGTCGCAACTCACCTACCGGTTGGGAGTGCCGCGTAAGGATGAACGAACTTCCTTCGTCTAGGGCTCGCATGATCCGACCACTGTCGTTGCGAAGCTCGCGCTGGCTGATTGTTTCACTCACCCGGAAAGCGTAGCACTAAGTGCTACGCCCACTGCCGTCACCAAGATCCTCGATAGTCGACATCGATGAACGACCGCAGCCGTGATCACACGTTGAAACGGAATTCGACCACGTCACCATCGGCCATAACGTAGTCCTTACCCTCCATGCGGACCTTGCCACGTGACTTGGCCTCGGCCATGGAACCGGCGTCGATGAGCTCATCGAAGGACACGATCTCGGCCTTGATGAAGCCTTTCTGGAAGTCGGTATGGATCACCCCGGCAGCTTCCGGGGCGGTGGCACCCTTGGGGATCGTCCACGCGCGCGCTTCCTTGGGGCCGGCGGTCAAATAGGTCTGTAGGCCCAAGGTCTCGAAACCGACGCGCGCGAGCGCATCGAGTCCGGACTCCTGCTGTCCGACCGATTGCAGCAACTCCAGTGCTTCCTCGGACGGGAGTTCGACGAGTTCGGCTTCGACCTTGGCGTCGAGGAAGACGGCCTCGGCCGGTGCCACCAGATCGCGCATCCGCGCCTTGAAGTCCTCGTCTGCGAGTTGGTCCTCATCGCAATTGACGACGTACAAGAACGGCTTGGCGGTCAGCAGGAAGAGTTCGCGAACGGGCTCGGTATCGAAGCCGGCGGCGAAGAGGGTCCTGCCGGAGTTCAAGATCTCCGCAGCCTGCTCGGCCGCAGCGAGCATCGGCGCCTTCGATTTGTCGTTGCGGGCTTCCTTAGTCAAGCGCGGGATGGCGTTCTCCAGCGTTTGCAGGTCCGCCAGGATCAACTCGGTGTTGATGGTCTCCATGTCCTCCGCCGGCGAGATGCGCCCTTCCACGTGGACGACGTCGTCGTCGTGGAATGCCCGCAGCACCTGACAGATCGCGTTGGACTCCCGGATGTTGGCGAGGAACTTGTTACCCAGGCCCGCACCCTCGGAAGCACCCTTCACGATGCCGGCGATGTCGACGAAGGTGACCGTGGCGGGGATGACCTCCGCGGAAGCGAAGATCTCGGCGAGTGTGCCCAGGCGATCGTCGGGCACCCCCACCACGCCGGTGTTCGGCTCGATCGTCGCGAACGGGTAGTTGGCGGCGAGCACCTCGTTCTTGGTCAGTGCGTTGAACAGTGTCGACTTGCCGACGTTCGGTAGACCGACGATGCCGATGGTGAGCGCCACAAGGCGCGATCCTAGGAGGGCGCTGCTGCGTGCTCGACCTGCGGGCACGCCCGCTTTCCGGGCGCAGCGCGGCCCTTTCGGCGTTGGGAAAGCACGCGGCGGCGGTAGCGTGGCCTCCCGTGAGTGAACGCGATGCCGGCGAAGGCGAGTTCGACGCCCTCGACGACGAGTTCGCTCACCTGTTCCGAGACGACGCTCCCGCTCCGCCGGAGCCATCGCAGCCGCCGGGTCGCATGCCCGCCCCGGCCGCCATCGACGAAGGCTGGGATCCACTCATCCCCATACCGACCGCCGGCGCCGTGGACCCACCCCTGCCGCCTCCGACAGCAACCCCGGCCCCAACCCCGGCACCAACCCCGGAAGCCGACGATCTCCTCGACCCCATCGGGGAAATCGAGCCCGAAGTGGTGGCGGAAGAGGACGTAGAGAAAGTCGCGGAAGTCGCGGAAGTCGCGGAAGTCGAGCCGGTCGAGCCCGCCGATCCGGCCGTCGGCCGCTTGTTCCGCAGCCGAGGGGGGCCCGAGACGGCCGAGGCGATCACCGCGGTGGGTTCGATGCAGGCCAGGCGCCTGCGCACGATGGCACGCTCGGATGAACCGGCAGAGCCTGCCTTGCCTGTCGTGCCTGCCGTGCCTGCCGAGCCAGGCGAACCACTCGACGACTTCCCGTCCGCGGCGCCCGCACCCGCGCCGTTACCCGTCGCCGCCAGTGGCGAACCCGCCCCGGCCTTGGAGGTGATGGCGAACCCTCCAGGGCACGCCACGGCGCGCCCCGAGTCGGCGCAACCGAGATCGAGCCGACCGCCGCGTCGAGATCGGACGAGCCGCAGCGACGGTGAGCGCGGTGGAGGCGATGTGCGCGATGAGCGGACTTCCACCGGAAGCGGCACATTGACGGGCCTCGGCGTCTACGCCGTCACGATCGGCGTGACGGTCATCCTGGCGTTCGGCGAAACGCTGTTCTTCGGCGGTGAGCCGGGTGTCATCACCGGCATCGGATTGCTGGTCGTCTCGGTACTCGCAGCCTTCGCCGTTCGCACCCGCGATGCGGTGAATGCGATCTTCGCGCCACCTATCGCGTTCTTCATCGCAGCGATCACCGCCGGTCAGTTCGACTTGAACGCCAACGATCTATCCGGCCGAGCGGTGGCGCTGTTCTTCCTGCTCGGTGCGAGTTGGGTGTGGATCGTCGGCTCGACGGTGGCCGCTTTGGTGATCGTCGCGCTACGACGACGCCTCGGCTGAGGCAGCGGCCTTCATATCCCGACGCAACTCCGGCGGCAGCGCGAACACCAGTGTCTCCTCGGCGGTCTGTACTTCCTCGACGGTGCCGAAGCCTTTCTCGGCGAGATACTCGAGCACCTCGTTCACGAGGATCTCCGGCACCGAAGCGCCACTGGTCACGCCTACCGTCGTGGCGTTCTCCAACCACAACGGGTCGATCTCGGATGCGGCATCGATGCGGTAGGCGCT
>CAJXNV010000160.1 GCA_913057155.1 uncultured Actinomycetes bacterium
GATGTGCACGTGGACAACCCCCGGTCGATGGTCGCCACCTACTACGACACACCGAACCTGGCGTTGCTGCGTTGGGGCATAACGCTGCGTCATCGCATCGGCGGTGGGGACGACGGCTGGCACATGAAGGTCCCAGCGCGGCCATCCGGTGATGCGCCTGCTCGCGACGAGATCCGGATCGACAGTTCCCAGGCCGACATCCCGCACGAACTCATTTCACTCGTCTCACCGCTGTTGCGGCGCCAGGAACTACGGCCGATGGCCACCGTGCGCACCGAACGGCGTCCGTTCATCATCACCGGCAGCGACGGCACCGAACTGATCGAGGCGGTCGATGACCTCGTCGACGTCGAGTCCGAAGCCGCCGGAGGCCCGCACTCGCGTTCGTCCTTCCACGAAGTGGAGGTCGAATTGCTCCTGGATACCGATCCTGCTCGCGACCTCGCTGCCCGTATTTCCCAGGAGCTGATCCGGGCCGGTGCCAGGCCGAGTTCGTTGAGCAAGGCCGCACAAGCGCTCGGCTCCGCTGCCGGGGATCCACCCGACGTTCCGGACCTTCCCTTCCCGGATACCGACGCACCGAGTGTGGACGCCCTGCAAGCGATCTTCGCCTCCTATGTACGTGACCTGTTGATGGCCGATGTGGGCGTGCGCCGCGATCTCCCGGACTCCGTCCATCAGATGCGCGTCGCGTGCCGTCGGTTGCGCAGTGCCCTGAAGACCTTCCGGCCGTTGTTGGACCCCGAGACGGTGGGCTACCTGCGCGAGGAATTGCGGTGGTTGGCTTCCGAACTCGGCGAGGTGCGCGATACCGAAGTCCAACGGGCTCGGCTGTGCGACCTGAGCACCGACGACGACACCACCGCCTTCATCGCCGAAACCCTGGATTCCCGGCTGCGCGCCGCGACATCGAGCGCACTGGCGGCATTGCGTACCGATCGGCACGATTTCCTGCTCGAGGATCTGGTCCTGCTGGTGCGCGAGCCACCGGTTACCGCAGAGGCTTTCGGTCCGTCCGGCGAGCAGCTTCCGCGGTGCGTCGCCGTCCCGTGGCGACGGTTGGAGAAGTCCGTGCGCAAGGCGAGCCTGGATGGTCCTGCCGAGCAGTGGCACGAAGTCCGGATCCGCGCCAAGCAGGCGCGATACTCGGCCGAAGCGGCCGCAGGGGTGCTCGGCTCCGAGTACGTCAAACTCGGCAAGATCCTCGCGAAGGCAACCGACATCCTCGGCAACCGCCAGGACGCGCATGTCTCCTCGCTCATGCTGCGCGATCTGGCAGAGCACGCTCCCGGACCGATCGCGTATCAGTTGGGACTCATCACCGCGCGCAACCAAGTGGCCGGCAATGAGGACATTCGCACCTTCGGTAAACGTTGGCCGGATATCGTTCGGCAAGCCAAGCAAGCGGGACTGGACTAGGACATGGCGAAGAACGACGGCGCGGTCATCCGTGCTGCCGGTGTTGTCGTCTTCGACCCTGCGAGTGCTCCCGGATCGAGCGAGCGACGCTTCCTCGCGGTGCACCGTCCGCATCGAGCGGACTGGTCCCTGCCCAAGGGGAAGGTCGATCCCGGTGAGATCACTCCGTGCACTGCCGTCCGCGAATGCGATGAGGAGACCGGATTCCGCGTCCGCTTGGTTTCCCGGCTCCCTACCTCCCGCTACCAGGCTGCGGGTGAGCCGAAGGAAGTCGACTACTGGATAGGGGCGGTGCGTCAAGACGAGGGATTCGCGCCCGACGACGAAGTCGATGAGATCCGCTGGGTGCCGGTGACCGAAGCAGCGGAGTTCCTCACCTACTCCGACGACGCCGAACTCGTTCGACTGGCATCGAGTGCACCCATGACGACTCCCTTGATCGTGCTCCGACACGGCAAGGCGATGCGGCGCGCCGACTTCGACGGGGACGACGACGCCGATCGCCCACTCTCCGGTCGGGGTCGCGGTGAAGCCAAGCGGCTCGTCGACGTACTCGATGCCTACGGAATCGAACGAGTGCACAGTTCGCCGTTTCGCAGGTGCACGACGACCGTGGGGAAGTTCGCCAAGTCGATCAACGCCGACACCGTGCACGAGCATTGCCTAAGTGAGGCCGGGCATATCGAGGATCCGCATCGAAGCGCCGAACGCGCCGTCGAATTACTCCTGCAGCCCGAGCCGACCGTGCTGTGCACCCACCGTCCGGTACTGCCGACCGTGCTGACGGCGATCACCGAGCACCTAGGGCTCGCCCCGACCGCCGTCCACGAGGATCCTCACTGGGATGCCCGGTTACCACCCGGCGGGATGATCGTCATCCATCGCGAGTGGACACCCGAAGGGCCGCGGGCCTTCTCCGTGGAGCAGCACACCCTGCCCCGCTAGGCCTCGTCCCGCACGCGGATATAGGCGATGGATCGATCGGTCCGACCGTTCGGGCGTTCGACGCTGACCCGCACTGCGCACAGTCCCCCGGTCCGCGCGCGTACGCCACGCGGATCGCTTCGGCTACCCACTCGGGAGCAGACGTCCCGGGATGCCGGGCGTACCGCAATGGAGATGTCATCGCGGGCGCGAACACGCAGATCCGCCCACTGTGCCAAGCGACGTGGTCGCACGCGCACTCCGACGGAGGTCACGCCATCCACACTGACCGCCTGCACCGGATCCGCGAAGTTCTCATTGCCGCCGGCATCGACCACCGAGGCGGTGACCGAATACAGGCGACCTGCGGGCACATCCTCGATAACGCAGGCGGATTCCGTCGGGCCGACGGAACACGCCTGGCCACCGGGTTCCACCACGGCTCGATATCCGGCAACCGGTGCACTCGCGATGAACGGTGCCCGCCATTCGACCAGCAAGCGTTCCCCGGCGATAGCGCTCACCCGCACGTCCTGGGGAGCCGTCGGCGAACTGGCCGCCGCTGGTAGGTATTCCTGCATCCAGGAAAGGAAGGTGGGCACGCGGGTGTAGATCCCCGGGTACCCCACCCGAGCACATTCGAACCCGACACTCGTGAGGCCGGCGAGCACCGGAGTGCCACCGACATCGATGACAAGTGGGCTGCCGCTGTCGCCCTGGCAAGTATCGACGCTCGCATCGGCCCGGCCGGCGCAGATCTCCACGGACGCATCGAAGTCCCCGCCGTAACTCCCACAGTCCGGATCATCGGGTCCACCGAGGATCTCGACATCCCCGACACGAAGGACATTCGAAGCGGGCGCACCGAACGAGGTAGCTCCCCATCCGCTGATGCGGGCTGCGGCTCCACGCACCGGCCACTGCGCTGCATCGAGACCGACCGGAAGGGAGATCGCCTGCACCCGCGAGTCGAAGACCATCTCATCGGCAAGGCGCAGGAGGGCGATGTCGTTTCGGAACCGGCGCGGATCCCAGGACGGGTGGACGATCACCTCCGCGACCTCCACCGCGTTATCCCCGCTGCGTTGCGCGAGTTCGGT
>CAJXNV010000161.1 GCA_913057155.1 uncultured Actinomycetes bacterium
AGGTACGCGGCGGCCATCTGGGAGCGGCCGGCGTTGTGCACGCAGACGAACAGCACGGAGGGCTTGTCGGACATGGCTACCTTTCGGCGGGCGGGATGTTCTCGTGGACCGGATCGGGTAGGTCGAGCGGTTCGGGATGCTTACGGGGATAGAGCACTTCGGTGAGCAGCGCACCGACGGCGGCACCGATGAGTTGGAAGGCGATGAACGGCAACACATCGGATGGGGCGATGCCGGTGAAGGTGTCGGTCATCGAGCGACCGACCGTCACGGCGGGATTAGCGAAGGACGTCGACGAGGTGAAGAAGTAGGCCGCACCGATCCAGGCCGGCACCAGGATCGGTCCGAGGTGCCCGCGGCCGGTTCGGGTGAGGGCACCGATGATCAAGATCAAGCCCGCAGTGGCGACGATCTCCCCGAGCCAGATGGGCAAGCCGTTGCGTGCGTTGCTGGACGGATCGAAGGCGGGCAGGTCGAACATCACGTTCGCGAGAGCGACACCGGACAGTCCGCCGAGGATCTGGACGACGATGTAGGCGATGCCTTCGCCGGGGTTGATCTCGCGCTTGAGGAGGGTGACCGCGGTGACAGCCGGGTTGAAGTGGGCTCCGGAGATCGGGCCGAGCATCCAAATCAAGGCGCCCAGGGCGAGGATCGTGCTCATCATGTTCAAGATCAGGACGACTGCGTCGTCGTTGGTGAGCAGCGTGCCCATGATTCCGCTGCCCACAACGGCGGCGACGAGCATCGCGGCGCCTAGGTACTCGGCGAACAACCGGCGCGGCACGCCTGGAACCTTGGCATCCAGATAGATATCTGTCAATATGGATCAATGCCCACGGCCACGAGTTCCCGAAACACGGTTCAGGTAGCAGGGCCGGCGTGCTGCCCGTCTGGTCTGGGTTCGCCGATCGACCGGGCCACGGCCGAGGAGTTGGCGGTATTGCTGAAGGCCGTTGCCGATCCGGCGCGGTTGCAGATCCTGGCGCTGTTGCGCTCGCTGCCGAACTGCGAGGCGTGCGTATGCGATCTGACCGAGCCGCTGGGCTTGTCCCAGCCCACCGTGAGCCATCACCTGAAGGTGCTGGCGAAGGCCGGGCTGGTCGCATCGGACAAGCGCGGGTACTGGACGTGGTACCGGGTGCTACCCACGCGGTTGGGTGAGCTTTCCGCCGTCCTCGCCTGAATCCCCCGAACCCGCCCGATGCGGCGGCAGAGGTCGGGCCGAGATTTGAAAATTCGGCCCGACTATTGACGCCGGAACGGGGAGGGTGGGGGACGCCGCAAGGGGCAGGGTCAGGGTTCTCGCGCACAATGGGGGAATGTCCCTGCCACCGGATAGTGCGACCGCCGCGCTGAGCGAGTCAAGCGCCGCCTACCCGGGCTGTCCGGTCACTGTCGTCGAGGCCGAGGCGCGCGGTGTGCCGTTGCGGGTGCCGCGGTGGGGGATCGGCTCGGCGCTGATCACGGTGTTCGGCGCGCTGGTCCTCGGACTGCTGGCGGCCGCACCGCTGTTGATCCTCGGCGCCCCGCTGGCGATCACCGCGATCGTGGGCACCTTGGTGCCGTGGATCTCCCTGGCCGGCTGGCCGTTGTTCGTGACCTGGTGGAAGGGCAACGGCCCACGCATCGATTTGGGTTTGCGCCTGACCTGGAGCGATGTCGGCTGGGGCGCGTTGGCGGGCTTCGTGGGGTTGTTCCTCGCCGGCATCATCGCGCTGATCACCCAGGCGATCGCCGGGGACTTCTCCTCCGCCGCCGGCGACGTCGCCTTGGACCTCCAACAGTCCGGTCCGTTCTGGGCGCTGGCCATCTTCGCGGTGATGATCATGGTCGGGGCGCCGATCGTGGAGGAGATCGCCTTCCGCGGGATGCTGTTCAACTCGCTGCGCAAGAAGGGCGTGGGCGCGGTGTGGACGATCATCATCACCGCCGTGGTGTTCTCGGCTTTCCACTTCGAACCCATCCGCTTCTTCCTACTGCTGCCCATCGGATTGGTCTACGGATGGGTGCGCTGGAAGACCGGTTCCCTCGGTGCGGCGATGGTCGCGCACGGGGTGAATAACGCCCCGGCTGCGCTTGTTGTGCTCCTCGGGGTGCCCGAGGTGACACCATAGGGCCATGAGTACCCCTTCGGCGTCGCCTCGTGCTCGCGGTCGCGTGCTGGTCGTCGACGACGACGCCGCCTTGTCCGAGATGCTCGGCATCGTGCTGCGAGGGGAAGGTTTCGACCCCGTGTTCTGCGGCGACGGTGGAACCGCACTCGATGCCTTCCGAAGCGCCAAACCCGATGTCGTGCTGTTGGACCTGATGCTGCCGGGGATGGATGGCATCGACGTATGCCGGGCGATCCGGCTGGAATCCGGCACTCCGATCGTCATGCTCACCGCCAAGTCCGACACCATCGATGTGGTGGTCGGTTTGGAATCGGGCGCCGATGACTACATCGTCAAGCCGTTCAAGCCCAAGGAACTCGTCGCCCGGATCAGGGCGCGAATCCGGCGCACCGACGATGTCGGAGCGCAGGTCTTGAGCATCGGCGATCTGGTGATCGACGTCAACGGCCACACCGTGCGTCGCGGTGGTGAGGTGCTCGCCTTGACCCCGCTGGAATTCGATCTGCTCGCCTGCTTGGCCAAGAAGCCCGGTCAGGTGTTCACGCGTGAGGCGCTACTGCAGGAAGTGTGGGGTTATCGGCATGCGGCCGATACTCGGTTGGTCAACGTTCACGTGCAGCGCTTGCGGGCGAAGATCGAACGCGACCCCGAGGCCCCCGAGATCGTGTTGACGGTGCGGGGAGTCGGGTACAAAGCCGGCCCTGCCTAGTTCGCCGCCGATGTCGCGCATCCTGCTCTTCCTTCCCCGGGCGCTACGGCGCACCTGGCGTCGGTCGCTGTTCATCCGGGTCACCAGCACCACGTTGGTGCTGTCCATCGCGGTCGTGGGTGCACTCGGGTTGCTGCTGCTTTCCAACGTGACCACCGGGCTGCTCGAGGCGAAGGAACGCAGTGCGGTCGGTGAGGCCTCGGCCGGACTCGGCGAAGCCCAACGCCTCCTCGATGCCGCCGACACCGGTCCATCCACGCCGTCGCCCTCGAGGCTCGTGGACAGCGTGGTGACCTCGCTGGCAACCCGCGCCGGATCACCGGCCACGTTCGATGTGCTGCTGCTGTCCAGCCGCAGCGATGTCGGTGCCCCAGAACGCGGCACGAACCTGGTCTCGGTCTCCAGCATTCCCACGGACCTGCGCAGCGCCGTGACCGATTCGCAGCGGCAGTCCTGGACGTTCACCCAGATCCGCTTCCTCGATGGTCGCTCGGTACCCGGGTTCGTGGTGGGGGCGCCGCTGTCGATCCCCACGGTGGGTCCCTACGAGTTGTACTACCTGTTCCCGTTGACCCAAGAGCAGCAGAC
>CAJXNV010000162.1 GCA_913057155.1 uncultured Actinomycetes bacterium
AGCACGCTTTTCGAGAACAAGACACGAACAGTCGGCCGCGACATGGGGCGCCTGACCTTCCGACACATCGCCCAGGCCCCCAAGATCGACCTGCGCACGCGGGGTTCGATCCTGATGGACGGCCTGCGAAACGGTGACGAGCTCGATCGCGGCCTACGTTCAGGTGATTACAAGTTGCGCGTAGTGCGTGAGGGCACCCGTCGCAAACTGGTTCCCACGAGCACCCATGCGATGCGAAACGCTCCTGGCCGCCAGGACATGGGAGACAACCGGATCATCTACTTGTGGGGATCCGACGATTCCCTACGGCTCGCGGTCCAGGAGATCCCTCTCGACCTACGCTGAGCGCCCGCTAGTACTCCTCGAGCTGGTACTTGCGCGCCGCCCGTCGATACAACGGCAATGCCAGCGCCATGGCCACGAGGGAAAGCACGACTCCCCCGGCGGTGGCCTCGAGTCGATACTCCGCTGTCACCTCGACCGATGTGCCGACACCTTCGAGTATCACGATCGCCAAGGTAAGGAACGCGGCGTAGACCACGTAGTCCCACTGCCGCAAGAGTGCGTACATCGCGATCGCATAACTCACGATCCCCACCACATAGAGCAGCCAGGACTGCGCGATCACGCTCGCACCCAGGTATGCCATCGTGAAACCGAGGAGCGTGCCGCCGGCTCGGCGCAGCGATCGATCCCACCCCTTCTGCACGTACGGTTGGAGCACGATGAACGGCGTCATGATCAGCCACCCACCCGGATGACCCAGGTCACCAGCAATAGCGATACTCGTCGTGATCACGGCCGTGACCGCTAGCAGTGCTGCATATGCCAAGGCCCGGGAGTCGGAAACGGCGGGCGCATTCGGCAGTGGGAGATCGACTGGCAGCAGACGCAGGATCCCGACTGTCACGAGCCCCCAGATCGTGAACGCGACACCGAGCTGCACGGAGATCGTGCCCAGGTCCGAACCCAGATTCGCGGCATCGGCAGCCACGAACCCCAGGCTGCTCGGAATCCACGCCAGAGCCGTCTGCCATCCGCGCTTGGCCGTCAGCCCGAAACCGAAGGCAACGACCGCCATTGCCAGCGCCGCTATCGGCCAAGACGACGACGCCAACGCCACGAGCGCAGATCCAAAGCCCATGAAGAGTGCCACCATGAGGCCGGCGCGAACACCGATACCCACAGTCGCCATCGCTGCGCAGATCCCCGCCAGAGAAACCAACGCACCGCGCGCCCCTTGCCCGATCGCGAGCGAGACGATGATGGGTGCGGCGACGACGACTAGCGCAAGGACGATAAGCCGTGCGACGGCGCCCTTCGTCGGGTTAGTCGACGTGACCGTCACACCACCTCGAAGGTGCCAGCCATCCAACCGCGCGTTTGCATCGGGCCACCGAATTCCTGGTAGGAGTCTCCGCAGGGGAACTCGCAATTCCAGACGTACTTGCCGGGATCACCGGTGATGAAGGTGACCTCGATCTTCTGCGGATCGACCGGATAGCCCTGCTTGTCCGTCTTGGCGTTCGCCTTGTTCATCTTCAACGGCACCGAAAGGAAGAAGGGCTCCTCACTGCTCTCTGGGTAATCATGGACGGTGAACGTGTGACCGACCTCCGTGGGCTTGAGTCCGGAGACGGTCTCGCCATTGACCTTCATGGTTCCATCTATCGAGCCGTGGACTTCCGCGAAGTACGGGTTGTAGATCCGACCTCCGCCGTCGTACTGCGTGAAAGTGATCGTGATCGCCGTATTCGCCGGCACCCGGATACTGGTCGACGGGTGGTAGAACGGCTGACCGGAAAGCTGGTTTGCCTGGAAGTTCGATTCCGTGCGGGGCGGCGGCACCGTCGACGAACTGTTCGGGTACACGTCAAGATCCAAAGTCGCGTGCGGCATCTCCCCCTGGGGAGTTTGGATCGTGCCGGCAGGCTTCGCCGTGATGGGCGCTGGCTCGCGTTGGTTCCAGGAATTGAACGTCCCGACACCGACCACGATGCCGACACCCACGAAAACCGTGAGTATCGCGATGAGTGTTCTCTTCATGTCGCCCCCGCCGGCTCCTTCACCTTTCGGCCACGACCAGAAGCCGTGACTCCCGACAATAGTGAATTATGTTCACATCCTTGCATCTAACATTAGCGCCAACCGGTAGGGGGTCGGGGAGATTTGCGATACTCGCGCCGTGCTTCCCCACAGCCCCAGCAACGCGCACGGGTGGAGCCCCCTTAACTGGCTCACGGCGCTAGCGGTAGTGCTGGTCGCCGCTGCCACGATCGGCTTATTCGTGCTGCAGCCGCCCGGCGCGCCAGTCGTTGCCAAGGAAGCGCTGACCGAATCCAGCACTCTCGAGTCCGATGCCGCGCCCGAGCCGGACCCCATGCCGAGCCCATCGCTTGCCTCCCCGCTCAGCACCCCTGCACCGCAGCCGACCTTCCCACCGGACCAGGTGGACAAGGCGTGGCCGAAGAATCCGCCGTGGGATGCCTGCCCGGCACCGGTGTGGCCCGGGCGACCGAGCTCGGGGTCTCCCGGGGATGGCAGACGCGTACTCATACTCGGCGATTCGCTAACCAGGGACTCCCAGAAGCCGATGACCAGATTCCTCGAGGAAAGTGGCTGGACGCCGACCTTCCGTTGTTGGGGTTCCAAGCGCCTGGACTGGGGATTGGAACAGGTCAAGCGGGCTAAGGAACTCGACCAATTACCGGAGTTCGTCATCGTGGCCCTTGGCACGAACGACATCTCCTGGGTTCAGCCGGCCATCACCGAACGCCGTGTGGAGACCCTGCTCAAACGACTCGGGCCCGACCGTCAGGTGCTGTGGGTCGACCTCGATATCGCCTACAGCAGCTTCTCCATGCAGCGCGCCGAGTGGTTCAACAAGATGATCCGCCAGGTCGCCGAGGATCGAGCGAACCTCGAGGTCGTTCCTTGGGAGAAGATCGCCCGAGACGAGAAGGCTGCGCGCTTCGACGGTATCCACTATGGGACAAGTGGGTACCGGTTGCGCGCCCGAGCCTTGACCGATGCCCTGGATCGACGGGCCGTCGAGGTGGGCACGCCCCCTACGACAACACCGACCACGGCGACCCCCACACCGTGATCCGGTGCGCTACTTCGCCTGAGAGCGCCCGAACAGCCGTGCGAAGAATCCCGGATTGGCAGCCTTGTAGGCAGCCCTATCGGCATCGGTGCACGAACACTGCTGCGCTTTCGGCACACCGGCCATGACCTGCTGGACGTGTTGGCCGCAGCCCGCCCAGGTCTTCTTCTGACAGACCTTGCAGGTCACTTGCTGGCACATAGT
>CAJXNV010000163.1 GCA_913057155.1 uncultured Actinomycetes bacterium
GCGGACACTTTGAAGGCAGCGGTCTGACCGGAGCCGTCGGGTGAGGTCCACACCGCCCCTTTGTCCCCGCGGGTGATGACCACGCAGGTAGGACCGCGGTCTTGCAGTTGTTGCGCCGCCTCGACCGCATCGACCATGTTGTCGACCGACATACCCGTCAACTCGTGTGCTTCGTGCTCGTTGGGTACCAGCACATCGACGTGCTTGAGCAGTTCCTTCGGGTACTCGCGAACCGGCGCGGGGTTCACGACCACTTGCGCACCGATCTTCTTGCCGGTCTCGGCAGCGGCGACCATCACGTCCACCGGAACCTCACCTTGCGTCAGTACGACATCGACAGCTGCCAGTGAGGTCAAGTGTTCGGCGACATCCCCTGGCTTCACGAGATCGTTAGCGCCTGGGATGACGATGATGCGGTTCTGGCCGGAGTTGTCCACCTCGATCAAAGCGGTTCCGGAGGTTCCGTTCGCCGTGGCGATGCCATCGGAGTGGATGCCTTCCCGGCGCACGACATCAAGCAGCCAGTCCCCCGAGCCGTCGTCGCCGACCGCGCCGACCATGTGCACCTCGGACTCCAAGCGAGCCGCGGCAACCGCCTGATTCAAGCCCTTGCCGCCGGGATGGCGCTCCAAGGTGGTGCCGAACACGGTTTCCCCGGCCGCGGGCATCCGATCGAGTTGGACGACGAGATCGATGTTCAAACTGCCGACGACGGCAATGCGATTGTGCATATGGGCGATACTTCCACGCGTGACGGACGATGGTGCGGCTCTGGGTGTGGACTTGGGCACAGGATCGGTCAAGGTGGCCGTGGTGTCCAGCGACGGGACGGTGCAGGCGAAGGCCTCCCGCAGCTATCCGTTGTCCTCCCCGCATCCGGGATGGGCCGAGGCCGATCCACGCGAGTGGCTCAGCGCCACGCAGGAAGCCGTCGCCGAACTCGGCGATGCGATCGCGGGGGTCTCCAGTGTCGGTTTCAGCGGTCAGATGCACGGACTCGTGCTGTGCGATGAACATTTGGAGCCGGTTCGTCCGGCGATCACCTGGGCCGACACCCGCGCCGGGGCCGAGGCAGCGCAGATGCAGGCCGAGTTCGGTGATGGGGTCCTCGCTCGCTTGGGATCGCCGGCGGTTTCGGGTTTCGCCGCCACGTCCTTGCGCTGGGTAAGCGGTCATGAGCCGGGCGCACTGAAGGAGGCAGCGCACGCTTTGCAGCCGAAGGATTGGCTGCGTGCACGGCTCGGGGGAGACGTCGTCACCGAACCCAGCGATGCCAGCGGCACTTTGTTGGCGGATGTGGCCACCGGCAGGTGGGACGAGAACGCGGTCGCCTGGACGGGGATCGATGCTCGAGTGCTGCCACGGATCGTCGACTCCCGCTCGGAAACGGGCGTGATCAGGCTCGCTGGCCGTGAGTTGCCATGCGTTGCGGGGGCAGCCGACACCGCCGCCGCCATCGTCGGGTTCGGGCTGTCCGTCGACGACGGCTTCACCGCCGTTGGCTCCGGTTCGCAATCGGTTTCCGTCGTGTCCGAACCCGGGGGCGGAATCGCGCTCGGAACGCACCTGTTCGCAACGGCCGGTGCTCCCGGTAGCGGCTGGTACCGGATCGGCGCGGTGCAGAACGCGGGCATCGCCTTGCGTAAGGCGCTCGAGTGGCTCGGTGCGACTCCCGACCAGGCCAATGCGGCCCTCGAGGGCGGAGTTCGGGCCAGCGACCCGATCTTCGTTCCCTACGTGGCCGGTGAACGCACGCCTTTCGTCGATGCCTCGCTTCGCGGTGCCTGGCTCGGACTGGGGTTGGACACCGATCGGCAGGCGATGTTGCGCAGCGTGATCGAAGGTGTGGCCCATGCGGTCACCCTCGGCATGCAGGCGGTCGTCGATGCGGGTGCGCACCTTCCCGAACCGCTGCCGCTGATCGGTGGTGGAACCGTCGACCCGCGGTTCCGTCAGCTCATCGCCGATATCTCTGGACGTGCCCTGCTGCCGATGGAGGAGCCGGACGCCGCCGTGATCGGTGCGGCATTCCTGGCGATGCCCGGGCAGGTCACCGGATCGATGGCTGCCTCCGGCGCCCAGGTGGTCGAACCCTCATCGGCTCATGCCGCGATCCTCGCCGAGCGTCGGGGCCGCTTGGTCGACTACGTCACCGCTCGAGGGTCGAAAGGGTTGTAGCCGGGGAGCACGGCAAGACGGGAGTACGGGAGAATTACCCCCATGGCTCAGAAGGTGGCGATCGGCTCGGACCACGCCGGGTTCCAGCTCAAGACGGCGTTGGCCCACTGGCTCCAGGCGCAGGGGTACGACGTAATCGATGTCGGCACGGATTCCGAGGAACGCGTGGACTACCCGCATTTCGGTGCCGCGGTGGCGCGACTGGTTGCGGCGGGGGACGCAACGCGCGGTGTGGCGGTCTGCGGCAGCGGCCAAGGCATCTGCATGGCGGCCAACAAGGTGCCTGGAATCAGGGCCGGAGTCGTCCGCGATGACCTGGACGCCGAGATGATCCGACGCCACAACGACGCCAACATGGCCTGTTTCGGTGAACGGGTCACCGACGCCGCGAGCGCCGTTTCCGCGCTCGGCGTGTTCATGGCCACCGATTTCGAGGCCGGGCGGCATACGCCCCGCGTGGAACAACTCGGTGCCCTCGATAAAGGCGACGAGATCTAACCGTTACGAGACCTACACCACATCCGAAGGCTCGATGTTTAGCCCGTGCGTCGAACGGGTATAACCACCTCGTCTGAACGAACAGACGAGGACGAAGGGAAGAGAGAATGCGCACTATGCGAAACCCCTTGACGAAGAACCCCCTCACGAAGAACCCCCTCGCCAAGACCGCTGCCATCGGCGCGAGCGCGCTGCTCGGTGTCACCTTGCTCGCGGGTTGCTCGTCGTCGTCCGATGAGCCGGCCGCTGAGGAGACCACGAGCCAGGAGGCCACCGATGAGTCCATGGACGGAGACTCCACCCAGATGCTGCCGCCGGTGATCATCGAGCCCGGTCAGACCGAGGCCACCGCGAAGGTCGGTGACTTCATCGACATCGTCGTCGACGAGGTGATCGGCACCACGATCGCCACCGACAACCCCGATGTCCTGGAGATCTCCCAGGCTCGCCAGGACGGAGATGCCCTCTTCAACCCGGGAGCCCAGGCGCTGGCGCCGGGTGAGGCGACGGTGACGGTCACGACACCGGACAACTCGACCTACGACATCGCGATCACCGTCACGGAGTGACGACGCCAAACGGACA
>CAJXNV010000164.1 GCA_913057155.1 uncultured Actinomycetes bacterium
AGATACCGCAATGCATGCGGCACCACCAGGCCCACGAAGGACACCACTCCTACGACGGTCACGGCCGGAGCAACGAGCAAGACGACCGCGACCAACGCGAGTGTGGAGACGCGACGGACATTGATGCCCAGGGCCTGGGCGGCTGCCGCATCCAGGGACAGCGGATCGAGGTCCTTGATCAGCGCGATCGCCAGCGCGAACCCGACGAGGATGAACGGCAGCACGGCTACAACCCCAGCCCAGGTGGCGAGGGCGAAGGATCCGTTCGCCCAGAAAGAGAAGGAGCGTCCGGTAGCGCGGTCGATGAACGGGGAGGCGATCAGCACTACGGCGAGGGCGAACAAACTCATGGCCACCCCGCCGAGCAGCACAGCGGTGGAATCCACCCGGCCCTGGCGAGCGCCTACCGCGCGTACGACGGCCAGCGCGGCCCCTGCGACGAGCGCCCCGATCGCTGCGAGCCAGACGGAGTTGAAGGCGACACCCAGAGCCGCGCCGATACTCGCGCCGGCTGCACCCGAGGCGGAGACGCCCACGATCGAGGGTGCGGCAAGCGGATTACCGAAGACTCCCTGCAACAGCACGCCCGCTACCGCCAAACCGGCTCCGACGACCAACGTCAAAGCCAACCGTGGCATTCGGATGGTCCACACGATCTGGGTATCGAAGGACGCGTAGCCGATGAGTAGTGCGCCGGCCCCGACACCGAGCAGCACTACGACGAGTAGTCCGAAGACCGTAACCAACCGAGCTGGGCTCGGGTGGACGGTCACTGGTCGGCCTCGGCCAAGACCTCCGAGAGACGATCGACCAACGCAGGAGTCCTCGTCCCGAAGGACAGCAGAACCCGGTCATCCACTTCCACTATCCGCTCGTCGAGCCCCGCACGCGTTTGCGCGACCCCGGGCAGTTCGAGCAGTCCTTCGATTCCCCCAACCGAGTCGAGCCCATCGGACATCACCAATAGGACATCGGGGTCGGCTTCGACCAATGCCTCGGCGGTGAGCGGAACGAAGCCGTCGTACCCGAGTTCGGCTCCGACATCCACGCCACCAGCCGCCGTGATCAAGGCGTCGGCGCCGGTGTTGGCGCCGCCGAGCAGATAGATAGCGCTCGGACCACGCAGATAAAGGAAAGCGACGCGCGCCGCTTCAGCGCCACCGGAGCGATCACCGGGCACGAGCGCCTCGCTCAGTTCTCGGGCACCTTCTGGATCGACCCCGGCTGCACCGGCGATAGCTTCCACGCGTGGGGGGATATCCCCGAGGGTCCACACCGATGGCACGTCCACGATCTGCGCCCCGGTATCTGCCAGGGCATCGAGGGCTTCCGGTGGTCCCACCAATTCATCGACCAGGACCACGGTGGGTTCGAGTGCGAGCGCCTGCTCGATCTCGATCTGGTGTCCTTGCGTAACTACCGGGACCCCTTGCACATCGACACTCGTTTCATCCTTGCCGACGAGTTGACCACCGGCACCGAGTAAGTCGACGATCTCCGCCGATCCGACGGCGAGCGCTAGGACCCGTTCGCTACCGGTGACGGGCTCGGGCTCGACAGCGATCGGTTGCAGATCCTCGGTCGCGATCGTGACCGGCCAGGTGACATCCATGCTCTGCTCGACCGTCGCGGCTGGTGAAGCCGCGGGCGTCTGCTCCGGTCCTTGCGACGTTTGCGATGAGCATGCGCTTAGCCCGAGAGCCATAACGGCGGAAACCGTAAGGACGGTGACACGAGTACGGGGCACGGATCGAGTATGGCTCAGCGTCGTAGTGTGTTTTTCCGATACACCGTCGGGAACATATCGACAGGGTGTTTCGCATCGTTAGCGCGCGGACTTCCTACTTTTTCCTCACTATGCGAATCGGAATGCGCGCCCTGGCTCTCGTCGGCGCACTCGTGCTCGCGCTTCCGCTGATGGCACCTGCGGCAAACGCGGACGGATCTCGGGAGAAGGTCACCGGGCAAGACGGGCAGCGAGTGATCGTGTCCAAGACAGAGGACCTGAATCCGCGCAAGCAACGCATCGTGATCCGCGGGCGCAAGTTCGACCCCCGAGTGGGCGTGTACGTCGGCTTGTGCGTCGAGCCGGACAAAGGTGAGAAGCCAACCCCCTGCGGTGGGGGCGTGAACCTGCAGGGCAGTAGCGAGGCCTCAGCGTGGATTTCCTCCAACCCACCGCCGTACGCACGCAATCTCGTCACGCCTTTCAAGAAGAAAGGTCGCTTCAAAGTCGCCATCACCATCTCGTCGAAGATCGGCGATATCGACTGTCGCCGAGTGCAGTGCGCGATAGCCGTCCGAGCGGACCACACCCGATCCCGGGACCGATCCCACGACGTGATCGTCCCCGTCGATTTTCGTTAGACCGCCGCCCGGCGGATCCGGGCACACCTAACTGGAGGTAAGAGTGCGTTCACTTCGTACCGGAGCAGCGCTGGCAGCCGCCGGAGCGTTGATGGCTTCGACTGTCGCTGCTGCACAGGCGAATCCGGGTGGCTTCGATGTAACCATCGCCGATCAGCCCGCCAACTCGGTCCTGGCGGCACTGCCCTCGAGCGTGAATCTCGATGTGTCGGTATCCGGACTGCCCGAGTCGGTTGGCATGTACGCGTTGCACTGCGCGGTTCCCGACAACCCCCGTTCGGCGCCTACCCAATGTGATTCGGCCGAGCAGACCCTGGCTTACTTGCCTGCTGGAACCGTTCCCGGTGGCGCTCGTGAGTTCCCCATGAAGATCAACGCCGAGTTCTACGGTGTGAACCCGAATCCCCAAGACGGTGCTCAGACACCTGAACTGGTCGACTGCCGCGCGGATACCGGGAATCCTCGTACTACCGAGTGCGCTGTCTACATCCTGGGAGCCGGTCGTGAGGCGAGTAACCCTGCTTACCTGCGGGTCTTCCCGACTCAATTCACCGCGCTAACGAAGGATCGTCGCAACGACACCCTCCGGGTGCGAGTCGACGGCGAACGCGTCACCCAGAACAGCACACCCGATCTCATGGAGGGCGAAGCGGTGCCGTTCTCCGCAACCCTCGGGTCGGGTCTGACCCCGACGGTCAGCAGCGACAACTGCTCGATCCAGGACACCTCGATCACCGCACTGGCCGGTGAGGGAACCTGCACCGTCACGGTGACATCGAGCGGTGGCAAGAACGTCAAGCCACTGATCCGCACCTTCACGTTCGATCTGACGTCCTAAGTGACCGATGAACGCGGGCCCCGTGACATCACGGGGCCCGCGTTCTATTG
>CAJXNV010000165.1 GCA_913057155.1 uncultured Actinomycetes bacterium
CGAACGAGGGGACGCTAGCGCTTCGCGCGCGGTGCCACCAACCGGGTGCCCTGCCAGTTCGATCCGGCGCTGATGGTGCTGGTTTGCTGCAAACCGGCGGTGGGAGCGGCGTCGGCGATGTCCTCGGCCTCGATATGGCCGTCGCGACCGGGCTTGGGGGTCATCAACCAGATCACGCCGTGATCGGCGAGCGGGGCGATCGCGTCCACCAGACCGTCGACGAGATCGCCGTCGTCATCGCGCCACCACATGAGCACGACATCCACGACGTCCTCGAAGTCCTCGTCGACGAGTTCGGAGCCCACGACCTGCTCGATACCCACCCGGATGACCGGATCGACATCGTCGTCCCAGCCGAGTTCCTGCACGGTCATGCCCGGATCCAAGTGCAAGGCGGAAGCGCGTTGGCTTGCCTCGTCCGGATCGATGGACCCGGCGTCCACGCTCACCTGGTTCCTCCTGTGCGGCCACGGCGACGGTCGCTCCGCCCCCTCAACGTGCCTAGTCCACCGAACAACGCGGCCCTTGGCAAGCACTTCGGACCAACTCGCGACAACACCGAGCATTCACTTTCGTGACCACGGGGGTGCGCGCGCCACCCACGCCCGATGCGCGAGGATAGGAACACAACCCGAACACTCGGATCGCGGCAATCCCGACGATCCGACCTCACCGGAAGGGTGCGCGCGAACATGGCCCCTGGAAGCGAGCAAGGAGCCCCACTGGCAGGCGGCTTGCCGACCCAATACGTGGACGTCGATCCGGACGAAACCGCCGAGTGGATCGATTCACTCGATTCTCTAGTCGATTCATCGGGCAACTATCGAGCCCGCTACATGATGCTGGCGCTGCTGCGCCGGGCCGCCGAACGCAACGTGGGCGTACCGAGCCTGCGGAGCACCGACTACATCAACTCGATCCCGCCCGAGCGCGAACCGTGGTTCCCGGGCGATGAGAAGATCGAGCGCGAGATCCGACGGATGATCCGCTGGAACGCCGCGATCATGGTGCACCGCGCCCAGCGTCCGGGGATCTCCGTCGGCGGCCACATCTCCACCTACGCCAGTTCCGCCACGCTGTACGAGGTCGGCTTCAACCACTTCTTCAAGGGCCCCGAGCACCCCGGCGGCGCGGACCAGTTGTTCTTCCAAGGACACGCCTCCCCGGGGATGTACGCCCGAGCGTTCATCGAGGGCCGCATCACCGAAGCGCAGATGGACGGATTCCGTCAGGAGCTCTCGCACCCGGGCGGCGGCCTGCCCTCCTACCCGCACCCGCGCTTGATGCCGTGGTTCTGGCAGTTCCCCACCGTGTCGATGGGCCTTGGTCCGTTGAACGCGATCTACCAGGCACGTTTCAACAAGTACCTCGAGCACCGGGGCCTCGCCGACACCTCCCAGCAGAAGGTGTACGCCTTCCTCGGCGATGGCGAGACCGACGAGGTCGATGCGGTCGGTGCGCTCTCCCTGGCCGCGCGCGAGGAACTCGACAACCTGGTGTTCGTCGTCAACTGCAACCTGCAGCGTCTGGATGGACCGGTCCGCGGCAACGGCAAGATCATCCAGGAACTCGAATCGCTGTTCCGCGGTGCCGGCTGGAACGTCATCAAGGTCGTGTGGGGGCGCGCGTGGGATCACCTGCTCGCCGCTGACCGCGATGGTGCGCTGGTCAACTTGATGAACAACACCCACGACGGCGACTTCCAGACCTACAAGGCCGAAAACGGCGCCTTCATCCGCGAGCACTTCTTCGGGCGCGATCCGCGCACGGCGAAACTCGTCGAGGGCTACACCGACGACGAGATCTGGTCCCTGCAGCGCGGTGGACACGACTACCGCAAGATGTACGCCGCGTACGAGGCTGCCCAGAAGGTGAAGGGCCAGCCCACGGTGATCCTCGCCAAGACGATCAAGGGCTGGACCCTGGGATCCCACTTCGAGGCGCGCAACTCCACCCACCAGATGAAGAAGCTCACCCTGGAGGACCTCAAGGAGTTCCGCGATCGGCTGCACATCCCGATCCCGGATTCACAGTTGGACGAGTACCTGCCCCCGTACTACAACCCCGGGCGTGGGAACGAAGCCATCGACTACATGTTCGAAACGCGGCGCAAGCTCGGCGGTTTCCTGCCCACCCGCCGGCAGAAGTCCACACCGCTACCGCAACCCGCGGATTCCACCTACTCCTCGGTGATGCGGGGATCGGGCAAGCAACCGGTGGCGACCACGATGGCCTTCGTCCGACTGCTCAAGGACCTGATCAAGGACGAAGGCATGGGCGCGCACTTCGTGCCGATCATCCCCGACGAAGCCCGCACCTTCGGCATGGATTCCCTGTTCCCCACCTTGAAGATCTACTCCCCGCACGGGCAGCAGTACACCTCGGTGGATCGCGAACTGATGCTGTCCTACAAGGAGTCCGAGTCGGGCCAGATCCTGCACGAGGGCATCAACGAAGCCGGCTCGGTAGCGAGCTTCACCGCGGCCGGTACTTCCTATTCCACGCACGGCGTTCCGATGATCCCGGTCTACATCTTCTACTCGATGTTCGGCTTCCAGCGCACCGGCGATGGATTCTGGGCAGCCGGGGATCAGATGGCGCGCGGTTTCGTCCTCGGCGCCACCGCAGGGCGAACCACCCTCAACGGCGAAGGACTGCAGCACGAGGACGGTCACAGCCAACTGCTCGCCAGCACCAACCCGGCGGTCGTCGCCTACGACCCCGCCTACGCCTACGAGATCGGGCACATCGTCAAGGACGGCCTGCGCCGGATGTACGGGGAGCCGAAGACCGATACCGAGTTCAGCGAGTACGACTTGCACGACGAGCACCGCAAGGACTCCCCGAACGTCTACTACTACCTGACGATGTACAACGAGCCGTATCCGCAGCCCGCCGAACCGGAGGACTGCGATGTCGAGGGAATCATCAAGGGGATGCACCTGGTCAGCGAAGGCGGCAGCGCGGGTCCGCGCGTGCAATTGCTGGCCAGCGGAGTGGGGGTGAACTGGGCGCTGCGCGCGCAGGAGCTGCTCGCCCAGGACTGGCAGGTCGCCGCGGACGTGTGGTCGGTGACGAGTTGGAACCAACTCAGGCGCGACGGCCTAGCCGCCGATCGGCACAACATGCTGAACCCGCAGGCCGAGCCGGTGGTTCCGTATGTGACCCAGCGCCTCGAGGGGCGCACCGGCCCGGTCGTGGCCGTGTCCGATTGGATGCGCGCGGTGCAAGACCAGGTCCGTGAATGGGTTCC
>CAJXNV010000166.1 GCA_913057155.1 uncultured Actinomycetes bacterium
GAGCACGCCGGCGAGCAGGCCGCCGAAGGCCAGGATCGGGTCGATGGTCAAGCCGAGCAGGGTGAGGTCGGGGATCGTGGGGAAGTCCGGCACATTCCCGACTTTAGCACTAGGAAAAGAAGGAAAGGCTTCGGTGGGGCCGATTGCTACCCGTCGGCGGGTCGGCCCAGCGGGTCCAGGAGAACGACGACGTCCCCCGGGTTGCCGGAGCCCGGGGGGATGACGGCGATGGCCTCGGCGCTTGCCCAGCCGCCCAACTCGGCCGGGCCGTCGCTGGGCAGCGGGTGCGCGGATGGGTGCTTGCCGTCTGCGTTGTGGAGCCGGTCGGTGAGTTGGTCGGTGAGCCGGACCGGGCACAGCACGGTGTCGTCGTCGTAGTCCGGCAGCGGAGCCGGCTCGGCGAGGATGGCGTGGGTGGGCACCGAACTCGATGGGGTGCGCGCGGAGTGGGTGAGTTCCCCGCGCAGGCCGGCGATCAGCGGAGCGCCGAGGGTGAGTAGTCCGGCGAGCGCGGCGGTGGGCTGCCCGGGCAGGCCGAGGAGCAGGCGACCATCGGGCAGGCGCACCAGCAGCGTTTGTGCGCCCGGGGTCATCGAGATCCCGTCGATCAGCCAGTGCGCGCCGATGTCGCGCAGTACGGCCCGCAGGATGTTGGTTTCCGTGTCTTCTGGATCGTCACTGCCGCCCGGGGAGGTGGAGCCGGTGGTGATGAGCATGTCGGCGGTGGAATCGTCGATCTCGCGCAGCAGCAGCTCCCGGGTGTCCGGTGCGCGCAGTGCGGGGTTGGCGCGGGCGCCGAGGGAGCCGATGAGCGCGGGGATGGTGACGCCCAGGGCGTCGCGCACGCGACCCTCGCGCGGTGGACCGCTGGTCAGCAGCGTGGAGCCCAGGATCAAGGTGCCGACGGTGGGTGGGGTGACCACCTCGAGGGTGTCCAGCCCCGCGGCGGCAGCCAGGGCCAGGGTTGCGGCGGTGATCGTCGAGTGCGCGTGCACCAATTCGGTGCCGGCGGTGCGGATAGCCCCGCGCTCGATAATCCCGGTGCCGAAGTCCGGGCGGGCGCTGGGTTCTGGGAGGTCGGTGAGCGGGTCGCGGGCGGTGAGGATCTGCGCATCGTTCTCGGTGTGGACCACGCCGCGATCGACCGGCAGCACCGCGTCGGTGTGCCCGGGCAGGATCTGCAATCGGCGCACCCGCATGGCGTAGTGCTGGGAGAGCGCGACGTCGGGGGCGAGTTCGGCTAGGTGCCATGGTCCTTCGCCGCAGACGGCGTAACCGTCGTGCGCGGCGGCGTCGGCGACCGGTTCGTCGTACGGGCTGGTGACCGCGCGAGCGAGGATCGCGCCATGCGCTTCGTCGAGCCGCGCGGCGGTCGGGCGCAGGGGTGTGGCGGCGGTGCGGGCGACGTAACGCGCTTGGGTCCAGGCGAGTAGGCCGTCGAGACCCGTTGCGCCGTCGTCGTTCACGTCGGCATCCTTCCACTCCGCGAACTTGCGCGCGTGGGCGTTGAACTTGCGCGCGTGGGCCGCGAACTTGCGCGCGTGGGCGACGTAGGCTGGCTGGATGCCGGGATCGCACGCAGCGCAGCGGACAGCGGATCTCGCGGTGATCGGCGGCGGGGTGGTCGGTTTGGCCCTCGCCGACGCCTGGCTCGCGCGCAACCCGACCGACAGCGTGGTGGTCTACGACAAGGAGAAATCGCTCGCGGCACACGCTTCGGGCCGCAATAGCGGGGTGCTGCACGCCGGCTTCTACTACGCCCCCGATTCACTGAAGGCGCGGCTGACGCGCGATGGCAACGCGATGCTCAAGGAGTTCTGCGCCGAGCGGGGCATCGAGGTGCGCAACACCGGCAAAGTGGTGGTGACCACCAGCGAGGAGCAGTTGCCCTCGTTGATGATGCTGGCCGAGCGCGGACAGGCCAACGGCGTGGAACTCGAACTCATCGACGAAGCCGGGCTAGCGGAGTTGGAGCCGCTGGCGCGCACAGTGGACAAGGCGTTGTGGTCGCCGAACACGGCGGTGGCCAGTTCGTCCGGGGTGGTCGAGGGGCTCGCGCAGCGGGTGCGCGAACGCGGCGGGCGAGTGGAATTGGATTCGGCCGTCACCGGAGGCGGTCCGGGTTGGGTGATGAGCATGCGCGAGGGCTACCTCAGCGCCGGTCACGTGATCAATGCCGCGGGGCTGTACGCCGACACCGTCGCCCACTGGTTCGGCTTCGGAGCCGACTACCGGATGCTGCCGTTCAAGGGCCTGTATTGGTACGGGAACTGGGAACCGGGCCGGCTGCAACGGCACGTGTATCCGGTGCCGGATCCGCGCAATCCTTTCCTCGGTGTGCACTTGACGGTGACCGTCGATGGGCGCGCGAAGATCGGACCCACCGCGATCCCGGCGCTATGGCGCGAGGACTACGGCGGCGTGGATGGTCTCAAGCCCCGCGAACTGTGGGATGTGGCGCGCACGTTCCCGCGGTTCCTGACCAGCAAGCACCACGACGTTCCCGGACTGCTGCGCACCGAGTTCCCCAAGTACTCGCGCACGCACCTGGTGAAGCAGGCCAGCGCCCTGGTGCCCTCGGTGCGCCCGGAGGACTTCACCGAACGCGGCAAGCCCGGCGTGCGCGCGCAGTTGCTGCACGTGCCGACCGGCAAGTTGGAGATGGACTTCGTGGTGGAGGGGGACGATTCCTCCACCCACATGCTCAACGCCGTCTCCCCGGCGTGGACGAGTTCGCTGGCCGTGGCCGACTACGTGGTCGCCGGCATCCACGAGCGGGTGTGAGCCCAAGGGCCCAGCGTGCGTAACGCGGGACGGCTATAGGTGGGTGCGAGTCCGGCGCGGCTCTTCGCAGTGCGCAACACCTGACGCGACGGCTCCACCAACTCGGCATCCGACCGGTTGCGGTGCACCCGCGCGGGTAGCCGGGACTGCGCAATGGAGGCCACGCCCCAGGTGTGCGCAACGTCGATCAGTAGGCCGATCTCCACGCCGTAGTCGATCTCGAACGGCACGCTGGTGGCCACCGAGCGACGGATCGCGTACTCACCGCCCAGCGGCTGTCGAATGTGCGACAGGTGCGGATGCCACGAGCGCAGCGCCGGCCGGGCGGTCGCTTCGGTCACCCGGCCACCTCCGCTCGGTTCGCCGTGCAAAGTGCGTCGGTAGTCCGGGCGCACCATGGCGATGGAATCGTCGTCGTCCAGCGG
>CAJXNV010000167.1 GCA_913057155.1 uncultured Actinomycetes bacterium
AGGAGTTGGAGATGGACATCGTCGCGTTTCCCGATGACGGAGGATTCTGATGACCCGGGTACTGGTGGTGGAAGACGAGGAGTCGTTCTCCGAGGCCCTGACTTTCATGCTCGAGCGCGAGGGCTACGAGGTCACCGTCGCCGCCGACGGCAACTCGGCTCTCGACCAATTCGATCAGGTGGGTCCCGATCTGGTCCTGCTCGATTTGATGCTCCCGGGGTTGCCGGGTACCGAGGTGTGCCGGTTGATCCGCGGTAAGTCCCAGGTGCCGATCATCATGCTCACGGCGAAGGACGGTGAGGTCGACAAGGTGGTCGGACTCGAACTCGGGGCCGATGACTACGTCACCAAACCGTTCTCCTCGCGTGAGTTGCTCGCCCGACTACGGGCGGTCCTGCGCCGGCACGGCGACCTCGACGAACTCCTGCCCGCGGCGGTGGAGGCCGGTCCGGTTCGCATGGATGTCGAGCGACACGTCGTTACGGTGCGCGGGGAACAGGTCACCATGCCGCTGAAGGAGTTCGACCTGCTGGAGATCCTGGTTCGCAATGCCGGCCGGGTCCTCACCCGCGCCCAACTCATCGATCGGGTCTGGGGCTCGGACTACGTGGGTGACACCAAGACCCTCGACGTGCACGTCAAGCGGCTACGCGCGAAGGTCGAGCAGGATCCGGCCCATCCGGTGCACTTGGTCACCGTCCGGGGCTTGGGCTACAAGTTCGAGGCCTAGTTCCGACCGGGCCCCTGCGCTACTAGCGAGCCGCTAGGCGGCCGGTGGTACCGGTTCGATTCCCTCGTAGTAGCCCATGGGCGGCACGACGAGGACATCCACCCGCGCGATCCCGGCGCGCTCGAACTGCAGGGCGACGGGGACGTAGTTGCTCTCCGCGGCGGAGAAGTCGTAGGAGTTGATCCACAAGTCCGACTCGTATCCGAAGCCGATGGATTCACCGGGCAGCAACTCGACGGTGTCGCCGGTGACGTACGCCGGGAGGCCGTCGATCTGCACGCCGAGCAGACGGTCCGCCTCCGGATCACCGTTGACGATCCGGGTGGCCAACGTCGCGCTGGCCGAGCCCTCCGGGCCCCGGACGAGGAGCAGATTCTCCGCGCGGATGTTGCCGACCTGAGCTTGGACGCCGTCTCCGGTGAGGTCGTCGGATTGGACGGTGGTCATGGCGTTTTGTCCGTTGAAGCAGCCGGTCAGGACGAGGCTGGCAGCGGCCAATGCACCGATGAGAACGACGAGTGGGGATCGGGAGGTTCGCACAGCCACAGACTAACGGTCGAAGGCGCGATGCTAGAATCGGCGATCCGGAAAGGGGTTCTCGCCAATGGCATTCAACGTCGGAGACACGGTCGTCTACCCGCACCACGGGGCTGCAGTCATCGAATCCGTGGAGATGAGGAAGATCAAGGGAGAGGATCGGGAGTACCTGGTGCTCCGAGTCGCCCAGGGCGATCTCACCGTCCGGGTTCCCGCGGACAACGTCGATCTCGTCGGTGTTCGCGACGTCGTCAACGCCGAGGGTCTGGACAAGGTCTTCAGCGTGCTGCGTCAGCCGTACACCGAGGAGCCGACCAACTGGTCCCGTCGCTACAAGGCCAATTTGGAGAAGCTGGCCTCCGGCGACGTCATCAAGGTCGCCGAGGTGGTTCGCGACCTGTTCCGTCGTGAGCAGGAGCGTGGCCTGTCCGCCGGGGAGAAGCGGATGCTGGCCAAGGCCCGGCAGATCCTGGTGAGCGAACTCGCGCTGGCCGAGAAGACCGACGAGGACAAGGCCGAGGCCATCCTCGACGAGGTCCTCGCGTCCTGACGCGAATCTGCCGATGAGCGAGCCGCCGGCCCACGGGCGGGTTGCCGCGTTAGTCCCCGCCGCGGGTCGAGGTGAACGACTCGGCCCCGGAGCTCCGAAGGCCCTGCGCGAACTGGCCGGCACCCCGATGCTCGTCCATGCGGTGAAAGCCCTCGCTGCGAGCCCCATGGTCGACCTGGTCGTCGTCGCCGCGCCCGTCCAAAGCGTCGAGGAAGTCCGTTCTTTGCTCATCGACCCGGAGTTCGGTGCGGAGGTAGCCGTGGTCGCCGGCGGGGAAAGCCGCTCGGAGTCGGTCGCGCGAGCGCTGATCGGGCTCCCCGAGGACGTGGACATCGTCCTAGTACACGACGCGGCCCGCCCCCTCGTTCCCGTCGAGGTGGTGACCGCCGTCGCCTCCGCGGTCCGCGAGGGTCACCCGGCGGTGATCCCCGTCGTCCCCGTCGTCGACACCATCAAGTCCATCGACGACGACGGCCGGATCCTGGGCACCGTCCCCCGCGCGAAGCTGCGGGCCACCCAGACACCTCAGGGCTTCGACCGCGACGTCCTGCAGCGAGCGCACGCCGAAGTGGACGAAGCGGTCACCGACGATGCCGGCATGGTCGAATCGCTCGGCATCACGGTGCACGCCGTCGATGGACACGAGGAATCCTTCAAGGTCACTCGACCACTCGATGTCGTCCTCGCTGAGTCCGTGATCGCCAAGCGCAGGTCACGTTGAACGGCGATGGGTCGACGCCGCGGGTGGGTGTCGGAACCGATGTCCATGCCTTCGCCGAAGGCCAGGGCCGAGCCATGTGGTTGGCCGGACTGCTGTGGCCGGAGGAGGTCGGCCTGGCGGGGCATTCCGATGCCGATGTCGCGGCCCATGCGATCTGCGATGCGATCCTCGGCGCAGCCGGGTTGGGCGATCTCGGATCGCTCGTGGGCACCGACGATCCGCAATGGAGTGAGGCCTCGGGTATCAGCTTGATCGCGCACGCTGCTGCCACCGTCCGCGATTCCGGGTTCGCCATCGTCAACGCCTCCGTCCAGGTGATCGGAAACCGCCCGCGCATCGGTGCCCGGCGGCAGGAGGCCCAAGATGTCCTGTCGGCCGCGCTCGGTGCCCCGGTCAGTGTCTCGGGCACCACGACCGACGGCCTCGGTCTGACCGGTCGGGGTGAAGGTGTTGCGGCGATCGCCGTCGCACTCGTTACCTGATCTATCCCGGTACTGTCGCCCCCGTGCCGATTCGACTTCACGACACCGCTTCTCGCAGCGTTCGCGACTTCGTGCCGCTGCACGAGGGTCGGGTGGGGATGTACGTGTGCGGGGCCACGGTCCAAGGCCCTCCGCATGTGGGCCACATCCGAAGTGGGGTGGCCTTCGACATC
>CAJXNV010000168.1 GCA_913057155.1 uncultured Actinomycetes bacterium
GGCATCGCGTGGCCGACGCTGCGCCTGGTGTCCTTCCTCGCCGGCATCGGTGTGATCATCTGGACGACCAACGCCGGAATCGCGATCTACTCGCAGGTCTCCGTCGGACTGCATATGACCCAGCACATGATCATGACGATGCTCAGTCCGATCTTGCTCGTGATGGGCGCTCCAGCCACCTTGGCATTGCGTGCACTGAAGCCAGCGCGAGGCAACGAACGCGGTCCGCGCGAATGGTTGGTGTGGTTCCTGCACAGCCCCATCACGCGTGTCCTGACCAATCCCTTCTACGTCTTCATCGTCTACGTCATCGGGCTCTACGGGCTCTACATGACCCCGCTGTTCGGTTGGCTCATGGGATCGCATGTCGGACACGTGGTGATGCAGGCCCACTTCATCCTGTCCGGTTACCTGTTCTACTGGGTGTTGATCGGGATCGATCCCCGGCCGCGACCATTGCCGTACTGGGGACGGTTGATCCTTCTTCTGCTGGCCCTCGCCGTGCACGGGTTCTTCGCCGTGGCGATGATGATGGGCAGCACCCCGATGGCCGTCGAGTGGTACGGGCTCGTGCGACCGGAATGGGTCACCGATCCGCTGCGCGACACCTTGCTCGGCGGGCAGGTGGCCTGGGGCCTTTCGGAGATTCCCAGTGTGATCGTGCTGATCGCTATCGCCGTGCAGTGGTCACGTAGCGACGAGCGGGAAGCCAAGCGCCGTGACCGAGCGGCTGATCGCGATGGCAACGCCGAACTCGAGGAGTACAACGCCTACCTGCAGTCCCTGCAATCACGCGGGCAGCGGCAGGTCGAACAGAAGCGTCAGGATCAGACTCCCACTACCACCTAGTACCACCGAGCTCGTCGAGTTCGTAGCCACTGTGCAGACGAACCCAGGGGTAAGCGCCGGTGTCGACCTGCATGCTGCGTCCATTCGCCTTCCACGCCCCAGCCCACCAGGCCAATGCAACCTGCTGCAGGGCGTACTCCTCCTTGCCGAGTCGGTAGGACTCCTCTTCCCGCCCCGGTGCGTAGATCTGTCCGCTGCGGAACCGCAGTTGCAGCGCGCGGGTGTCGTAGGCGTGGGCTGCGAGGAAGGCACCTGCGTTGGTGTCAGGTGCGGCGTAGAGGTTGGCGAACGCGTCCACGCCGACGAAGGTTGCCGGTCGACGGATGCCCCAGCTCACCCCCATCGGGTAGTAGATCTGTCCGCCGGGTGCGTACACGGTTCCGCCCGGTGGCGCGTACGGCGGGCTCGGGAAATCCACCACGGCTAGGGCCCGGTAGACGATGTCCGCGTTCAAGAACAACGATTCCGGCACGGACTGACGTCCCGCACGCAGCAAGGTCGCCGCCCACCACAAGTGCTGCACGTTCTGCGTGTAGTCCGGATTCACGATGCCGTGGTTGGTGACGGTGCCGTCTTCGTTGGCGTTCGTCCCCGGAAGCCGCACGCTCACGCTGATCCCGTTGACGAACGTGTTGTCTCCCAAGTTGCCTGGCCGCGCGAAAGCGGCGATCGCCATCGCGATCATCGAATCCCGCCATTTGGCTTCACGTTCGTGTCCGGGGAACATCGAATAGGCCAAGGCAGGTGCGAGCAGGTCCCACGAGACTTCGTCGGATCGGGAGTTTCCCGGCGAGAGCTCAGCACCCACACGGTCGCGGAAGTACCGCGGCCCGCGCTGCGCTGCGTATTCCGCTTCGCTGAAGACCATCGCCGCCACATAAGCGCGCTCTTGCACGGTGAGTTCGTCCCACAGCATCCAGCCAGCTTGACCGGCAACCACCGCCCACAGCGCACTTTGCCAATCGTTGCCCCAGCCGCCTGGGGAGATCGCGCCATGCGAACAGGCGATCGAGCGGATGTGCCAGCGTGCGTAGTCGAGCAGCATGTCGCGGGTGATGCGGTTGTCCTTGATGTAGCCGCTGGTGCTGACCAGGATCGCTGCGCTGAAGGCGGCGTTCGCCGATCGCCGGATCGCCTCTTCCTTCAGCCGTTCCGAACTGAGCGGGTCGTAGTACGGCATCATCGACCGGGATCGCAGTCGGTTGGTGAGGTCGGTAACCATCACCCCGCGCATGCCGTCACGCAGCGTCGCATTGATCTCCTGATAGCCGGGGATGCGGCGCGTGCCTTGGGGTAGCAAAGGAGCTCGTACCTTGCGCTGCTCCACTTTGCCGAATCGTTCGGCTTCACTCGTCGCGGTCGGGCATGCCCCCGGCGCGCTGGTCTGCAGTCCGACCAACGCACTCTCGCCTTCCTCCACTTGGAAGACAAGTGAATCGACTTTGTCCGGACGTGCCACGCTCTTGGCCAGGAACCACCGCTGGTTCCCACGCACCACCCCCGGACCGTCCTTGCCGTCCCCATCCCAGTCACCGGCGATGGGTGTGTCACCGGGCTGGCCGAAGGAGAAGGATCGGGTGCCCTCACCACTTGGGCGCGGGACGATCCAGGTCGATCCACGCACTACTCCGGGTTCGTCGACGCCGTCGCCGTTCCAGTCCCCGACAACGGGTATGTCACCTCGTTCGCCGAACTGGTACGTCTCCTGCCGGCCGGTGGAATCCCGCCAATTCCAGATGCCGTCTCGAAAGGTCGCTATGTCGGCCTTGCCGTCGTCGTCCCGGTTACCGGTGAGGGGGATGTCGCCTGCCGATCCAAGCGAAGCGAACCCCTCCCACGATGAGCGCCCCACAGCGGCGTTGGTAACGAGCCACTGACCTGCCGAGAAGACACCGGGGGTAGAGACGCCGTCTCCATTCCAGTCAGCGAGTAGCGGCATGCCCTCGCTGACCGGCATCTTGACCCGCGTTCGCGAGTTTCCCGATGCGCCCGGGCTCAGCGTGATCCACATACCGTTCACGGCCGAGCCGACCGCGGGCACCGAACGCGGTTGAGCCACGCCGATCTCGGCAGCACTCGGTGTGGGAAGGGTCGGTAGCGCGGGAGCCTTGTTGATGCGCTCCGGCGCCGTTGCTGCTTGGGGGACCGGGAGGGTGAGCGCGATGGCCGTGGCGAGCACGAGACCCAGGCTTCGGCGAGCCGAAGGACGGGGCACGGAATCACTCACTAACGGACGGCTCGGGCAGAGGGCCCATGGTAAGCAGCCCGCCCCGCGGATTTGGTGGCAACGCAGCGGTGTAATACCCTGGGGGGTATGACTAGGACTCTTCGACGTACCGGTGTC
>CAJXNV010000169.1 GCA_913057155.1 uncultured Actinomycetes bacterium
CGAAGGGGCGGGCCTAGCCGGGTCCGCCCCTTCGTTATGCGCGCTGGCGGATTTCCACGACGGGCAGTCGCAACGCACCGGGGGCGCCATCGGGCACCACCGGTTCCTTCGGTTGGACGGCGGGAACGGGAAGGTACTCGGCTCCTAAGGGTGGACGCTGATCGGCTTGGCCCTTGTTCGGCCACAGCGCCATGGCCCGCTCGGCCTGTGCGGTGATGGTCAGCGACGGATTCACGCCGAGGTTCGCGGTGATGGTGGAGCCATCGACGATGTGCAGGCCCTCGTGTCCGAACACCCGGTGATACGCGTCGACCACACCGGATTCGGCATCGGAGCCGATCACGCAGCCCCCCACGAAATGGGCGGTGAGCGCAGCGTCGAAGTTCTCGAACACGCTCGCGCCCGCCACTCCACCGATCTTGTCGGCGACACGTCGAACGACGTCCTGCGCTACCGGCATGTACGTGGGTGCGGGCGTGGATCGACTCTGGTCGGTGGTCAGCCGCCAGCGACCAAGGCGTCCACGCTTGCCGGTCAAGGTCAGCGAGTTGTCGACGGGCTGCATGATCAGGGAGATCACGGTCCGCTCGGACCACTTGCGCACATTCACCAACTGCGCGGCGATCGACGGTTGCTTGGCCAACTCCTCGATCCATACGCGCCAGCGGGGTACCCCGGCACGTGGCTGGGTCAGGACCGACTGCAGCAGGCCCATCGAGTTGGAGCCCTTGCCGTAGCGCACGGGCTCGACATGCGTGTTCTCGTCCGGGTACCAACTCGAGGTGATCGCGACGCCCTTAGTGAAGTCCTCTCCCGTCGTGGTGACGGTGCGCGCGACCGCACCGAGGATCGATTCGGAATTGGTGCGCGACAGCCGCCCGAGCATGCGCGATAGCCGTGGCAATCGACCCTCGTCCTTCATGCGATGCAGCAGCTTTTGGGTGTTGTAGGTGCCGGCGGCCAGTACCACCTGCTCGGCCGTGTACCAGCGCCGGATCCGATTACCCGCGGTCCCGGTGGCCCTGGTCTCGATGCGGTAGCCACCGTCGGGAAGCGGATCGATACCCGTCACAGTGGTCATCGGGTAGATGCGTGCGCCGGCGAGTTCGGCAAGGTGCAGGTAGTTCTTGGGCAGCGTGTTCTTCGCACCCCACCTGCAGCCGGTCATGCATTCCCCGCACTCGATGCAGCCGGTCCGAGTGGGCCCTTTGCCACCGAAATAGGGGTCGGGTGCGCTCACGCCCGGAGTTCCGAAGTAGACGCCGACCGGTGTCATGCGGAAGGTGTGGCCGACCCCCATGTCATCGGCCACCTGCTTCATCACGATGTCCGATGGAGTCATCGTCGGGTTCTCGGCGATGCCGAGCATGCGACCGGCTTGGTCGTAGTAGGGAGCGAGCTCACTGGCCCAATCGGTGATGCCCGACCACTGCGGATCGGTGAAGAAACGGTGTCCCGGCACATAGAGCGTGTTGGCGTACACGAGGGATCCACCGCCCACACCGGCACCGGCGAGTACGGCTACATCCTTCATCACGTGGATGCGCTGGATGCCGAACATGCCCAGCAACGGCGCCCATAGGAATCTACGCAGGTCCCAGGAGGAGGTGGCGAAATCCTCGTCACGGAAACGCCGGCCCGCTTCGAATACCCCGACCCGGTAGCCCTTCTCCGCCAGGCGCAGAGCCGAGACGGCTCCACCGAAGCCCGAACCGATTACCGCGACGTCGAGGTCGTGCACAACCGGATCGCTTTTCGGCGCAGCCATGAGACCTCCCTGATCCCTACTTGATGCCCAGCTTCTTCATCACGCCCATCGCTGTGGCAAGGGTGTCACCCCAGCGCTCATCCGACCACCCGAATTGCGGACCGAATCCCAGAGCGCGCTGCGTGGCGATCGTCTGCGGCTCGGTGTACTTGAGCAGGCCCTCGTCTCCATGTCGACGCCCGAGGCCGGAGGCGCCCATTCCGCCCATCGGCGCACGTTTGCTGGCCCAGGCCGCCGCATACCCCTCGTTGACGTTCACCGTCCCTGCCCGCAATCGCCGGGCCAGTGCCTGCGCCGCCCGGTTGTCGCGGCTCACCACGGATGCATTGAGGCCGTATTCGGTGTCGTTCGCGCGGCGGATCGCTTCCTCATCCGATGCCACCGGATAGACCGCCACCACCGGTCCGAAGGTCTCGACTGAGCACACGGTCATCGATTCGTCGACGCCCGTCAGGATCGTGGGCGCGTAGAAGAACGGGCCTACGTCCGGTCGGGCCTTGCCTCCGACGACTATCTGCGCGCCACGATCCACGGCATCGTCGACATGTGCGCAGACCCGCTCGAGTTGCCGTGCCGAGATCAGTGAGCCGACATCGGAGCCCCAGCCGATGCCCGCGGACATCCGCAATGCCTGCGTGCGACGTGCGAACGCCGCGAGGAACTCGTCGTAGATCGCCTCATGCACGTAGATGCGTTCCATCGAGATGCACAGTTGGCCGGAGTTGGAGAAACTGCCGCGCACCGCGATGGACGATGCGGCTTCGGCATCGGCGTCGGCGCGCACGATCATCGCGTTCTTGCCACCGAGCTCCATCGAGCACCCGATCAATCGTTCCCCGCACCTTCGGGCCACTTCCCGTCCGACGGCCGTGGACCCGGTGAACATCACATAGTCGGATCGGTCGGTAACCCACGGACCGACGACGGGTCCTTCCCCGGCGACCACGGTGAACACGTCCTCGGGCAGTCCCGCCTGCTTCAGTAGATCCGCAACCCACAGCGCAGATAACGTCGTTTGCACGTCGGGCTTCAGCACGATGGTGTTACCTGCCAGCAGCGCCGGGATCGCATCGCTCACCGCGAGCGTGAGTGGGTAGTTCCAAGGTGAGATGACCCCGACTACCCCCTTGGGCACCCGCAATTCCGTCACGCCGACCAATCCGGGGAATGCGCCCCTGTGCCGACGTGGGCGCAGCAACCGACGAGCATCTCGCGCGTAGTGGCGCGCAGTGATGCAGACGTCGAGCACCTCTTCGTTGGCATCCTTGCGCGCTTTGCCGGTCTCCCGCTGCACGATGTCCAAGCCAGCGTGCCTGTTTTCCAAGAGCAGGTCGTGGAACCGCAGCAGCACCGCGCAGCGCGCAGCGAGTGGCATCTCGGACCAGCCCACCTGGGCTGCTCGGGC
>CAJXNV010000170.1 GCA_913057155.1 uncultured Actinomycetes bacterium
ATCTCCGGCGCCATCCTCGCGGCGCTGGCGATCTGGACCGCCATCGAGTTCCTCAACCCCTAATCGTTTCCCCCGGATTCCGGGGGATTCGCTTCGCTTCCCCCGGAATCGGCCCAGATCTACGCGTTTCCCCCGGAATCCGGGGGATTCGCGTGGTTTTGGCTGGATTCCGGCTCAGGTTGTGCGTTTTCCCCGGCGCGCACCCGGCCTCGACGGCCGAGCAACGGGAAGGACACCAGGCCCGCGAGCGCCACACCGATCGCCGCGATCCGCAGCGCCTCGGTCACCCCGGATAGGTACGCATCTCCGGCCGCCTCGGCAACCTTCTTGCCTTCCTTGGATTCGATTTCCGGGATCGCCCCGGAGATCACTTCGTCCCGCAAGGACTCCACCTGTTGGGTAGATACCGACGACGACGAATTCGCGTCCCACGCGTTGCTGACTTGATGCGCGGAGATCGCACCGATCACCGCGATGCCGAGCACAGCGGAGATGGAGGCGATCAGGTTCAAGAAGCCGGAGACCGCACCCATCGACGGTCGCGGCACGGCGCTCATCGCTCCGGCGCTGACCGCGGGCATACCGAAGCCCAGACCGGCACCCATCACCGCGAGGTAGATCGCCACCTGCCCCGGCCCGGTGGAGATGGTCATGGTGGACAAACCGAGCAGCCCGCCGGCGGTGAGGAACAACCCGAGGGCGCTGGTGGGTCCGAGGCCGATCTTGCGCATCACCAGCGGGGACACCGGCGAGAAGACCACCAGCATGAACGAGGCGCCGAAGGAAACCAGCCCGGCCATCAACGGGGTGAACCCGAGGACGTTCTGCACGAGCATCGTCTGCTGCAGCATCGCACCCGACAGCACCATGCCGAGGATCACCAGCAGCACGAGCGTGGCCGGGATCGGTGCCAGGCGGATCGCCTTCCAGTCGGTGAGCGGGTTGGGCGAACGTCCCTGCTGCCAGGCGAGTACCAACGCCATCAGCACACCGAGCACGGTCGGCAACCACACCACGGTGTCGGTGAAGGAGTAGTTCTCCAACATGCTCAAGCCACCGGCGAACAAGATCATCGCCATCGTCAGCAAGGCAGCGCCGACGATGTCCACCTTGGTGTCCTTGCGTTCTTCGGGTGTGTCCGAGCGCACTCGCGCGGCCACGAGCGGGATCACCAGCGCCATCAAGATCACGTTGATTCCGAACACCCAGCGCCAGCCCAGCGCGGAGACCAATCCCCCGCCGATCAGCGGTCCGAGCGCCGAAGCACCGGAGGTCACGGCGGTCCACAGTCCGATCAACTTCGGGATCGCATCGTGCGGAACCATCGCCACGAGCATCGCCAGCGCGAGCGTGCCCATGGCGCCCGAGCCGATGCCCTGCAGGGCGCGCCCGAGGATCAGCGGGATCATCCCCGGTGCCAGGGCACTGACCGCTGAGCCGATCACGAACGTGGTGGTCCCGAACAAATACACCCGCCGCCGGCCGATGCGATCACCCAGCGCGCCGAACGGGACCGCCAAGGCAGCACCGGCGACCATGTAGGCCATCACCGCCCACTGCAGTTGCAGCATGCCTTCGTTGAATTCGCGCTGGATCGATGGCAACGCCACGGACATCACGCTCAGGTCCAGTCCGACGAGGAATTGACCCACGGCTAGCGCGAGGAGAGCGGCCTTGGGCAGTGCTTCGCGGGTACTCGACGAACTAGTCGTGTCGCTCACGGAAGGGAGCGTAGAGGCTGATCGACGAACGATCGGCCGTATTGGGTAGGTGGCTAGGTGATCCGCACCGGGCGGGGTCGCAGCACGATCTTGGTGCCCAGCGTCGGTCCGCACCGGCCGATCAACTCGCAGGTCCGGCTTGCGCCCGCAGGTGCGTCGACCACGGTGGCGTCGTCGGCGTAGCCGATCCAAAAGCGCTCACCATCACCGGCCGTGAACTCGCACAACACCGAACCAGCCGGCTCGGTGCAGCCCAGGTACGTGGAGCCGACCACCCAGTCGTAGAAGGTGCGCCAGGCGCGGATGGTGTCCGGCGTGGATGGGTTGAGTTGGATCCCAAGCTGGCCGTAGTACTTCGGCGTCCAGGCGAACCAGTAGGTGCTATCCAAGCCCAGGCGAATCGAATCCAGGAAGGTCCGGGTGAGCCAGGCCTCGGAGAACTTCCGCGGGATGTCCCGGTGCGGCTTGTCCCCCGGGCCGGCGAGCCCGTAGTTGAGCTCGGTGTTGGCGATCGGCAGATCGGGGGCGTTGGCGATCGCGAGGTAGGCCTTGAACTGGGCGACTAGCCCGGCCATATCGCTGGCGTTGCCGTCGGCGTCCGGGTAGGCGTGCACCGCGAACCCATCTACCGGCCAACCGCGCTGCTCCAACCCGCGCAGGTAGGCGGGGAAGAACCGGTAGATCGAGCCGGCCACCCGGGTGGTGGCGCTGGCGGAGTAGACGTCGATGTCCAGCCCACGCGCTTGGACGGCGTCGTAGACGGTCTTCGTCATCTCGGCCATCGCATCGGGCGTGCCCCGCCAGAAACTCGGCAGGTTCGCCTCATTCCACGCCTCGAGCGCATCGATGCGCTCTCCGTAGCGATCGAGCACCGCATCCACGTAGTCCACGAACGCACGCTCGCCCTCGATGGTGAGCGGACCACCGGCGCCCTTGCCCCAGCCCTCGTTGGGCCGATTCGGCTGCGCCGAGGCCCACTGCGGCACCGGCCCGAGCACCAGCAGCACTTCCCGGCCTTGCCGTTCGGCGAAGACGATCGCCTCATCGAGCAGCTTCCAGCGGATCGGCCCACGAGTGGGCTGCAGGTCCGCCCAGGAGACCCCCGAATCCCACAACCGAAGCGAGTAGTAGGGCACCTGCGGCACCGACCCGGTATCCGGGGGCGCCAGCAGTCCGAACATCTGCGGTTCGACCAACCGACCGGAGCCCGGTGCCTCGTAGGTCGTGGGTAGCCGCGGGGTGTCGGTGGTGGTGATCGTGACCGTGGTGTCCGGCTCCACCGCCCACAGGCCCGTTAACCAGCGACGTAACTCGGCTTCCTCCGCATCGTCCATCGCGAGCCGCCAGTATGTGGCGGCAACGAGGATCTGCGCGGCTGCTTGCGGTCGATCCCGGCGCGGGAGGTAATCCAGGATGCACGTCAAGGATGT
>CAJXNV010000171.1 GCA_913057155.1 uncultured Actinomycetes bacterium
CACTCCCAAACTCGCACCCACGAGCAGTACCCACCAGCCGGGCCAACTCGGCGGCCTCGTACCCGCACTGACGAGCGCCGGAAGGGCAGCGAATCCGGTCGCATACGGCACCGCCGACCACACAGTCGCCTTCAGCCCGGCGTTATAGGCGAACCCGGAGAACAAGAACACCGCTTGGCCCAGCCCCACCCACGGATTCACGAGAACCGACAGCAGCAAGGACAGCACCGAGCTCGCGACAACGACGATCCATGCCGTTCGCAGCGGTAATGCACCGTTCACCAGTGGTTTGTCCGTGCGTTTGGCGCGCCGGTCACGGCCCACATCGACGATGTCATTGCTCAGCCCGATGGCGATCTGGTTGAAGAACACGGCAACGACGATCATCACGACATTGCCCGTCGGGACGCCGAAGGCAAGTGCCAGGAAGAACGAAAGGAGGGTGACCGCGATCGTGGGAACCGGGTGACTCGCGCGCAGGATGGTGAGCGGCATGGCTACCGAGCGAGTCGGTCGACTACGACGCCGAACACCCGGGGTGCCGTGCTGGCGAGGGGGACGATCGAGCCACGCAGCGGGGACGACGCCAATGCCACCAGTCCCCTGGTGAGTAGCCGGAATTCGCGGGTAACCGCCCGCCACCGCCGGGGATAGGAGGCGGGCTGACCGCTGTCCACGGCCGAGACGGCTTCGCGCGCTTGCGCGAAGCCCACGCGAAGTCCCTCACCGGTGATCGCATCCACGTAGCCGGCGGCATCTCCCACGAGCAGCACGCGACCTACCTGGGCAGAGCGGGCTTTGTAGGGGAAGGGGCCGGCGCCGCGCAACTTGGAGGCGACCGGAGCTTGCCCCAGGTGCGCGCTCACCTGCGGCACTCGGGCGATCGTCCGAGCCAGGTTTATCCCCTTCGGTCCAAGCACCGCGACCCCTACCGTCTCGTCGTCGACGGGTGTTACGTACAACTCGGCGTCCCCGGCGTAGTACACCTCGATCATCGAGCCCCACGGCCGGCAGCGGAAGTGCTGGCGCAGGCCGTATCGACGAGCTCGCTTGCGCGGCCGCGCCACGAGGCCCAGCTGTCTCGCGATCGTCGAATGCAGCCCATCGCAGGCGAGTACGTAGTCGGCTTCTATCTCCTCGCCCTCAGCGCAATGCAATCGCACCGTCGACGGATCCTGGGTAAGGCTCGTGACCCGAGCCTGCACCCGGGGGATCTCGAATCGATCCGTTTCGGTGCGCAGCGCATCCACGAGGACCGTGCGACGAACGCCTCGACCGGGCACGACCGGGAAGAGGTGGTCGACCTGACGATTCCCCTGGCGATACGAGACTCCGCGCAGTTCATGCCCAGGCGGATCGATCCCCAATTCGTCCAGCAGCGGCATCACCCCCGGCATCAAGCCTTCGCCGCAGGCCTTGTCCCCATCGGTGTCGCGCGCTTCGATGACGGTCGGGCTCATCCCCGCTCGCGCAGCGAACAAGGCAGCCGCAAGCCCGACCGGTCCGCCGCCGACTATCGCTACCCGAGTGCCGCTCATTTCAGGCTCGCTAGCGCCTTGTTCTCAACGGGGATACGAAAACCGAGCAGGAAGATGGCGTTGAGGATCGTGAACACGGTCGCGGTGATCCAGGCCGTGTGGATCATCGGCAGGGCGATGCCCTCGATCACCACGATCCAGTAGTTCGGATGGCGCAACCAATGGAACCGATACGGACCTCGCCGAACCCGCGGGGCTCCTGGTACGACGATCACCCTGGTGTTCCACTGCCATCCCAACGAGGAGATAACCCAATAGCGGCCGACTTGGCACGCGATCGCGATGATCAACATCGGGATGCCCAACCACACGATGAAGGGGCGGTCGAATATCCAGACCTCGGCCACCGCACCGACGAGCAGTCCTGTGTGCAGCGCGACCATCCACGGGTACTCACCGCGGCCGTATTCCTTACCGCCCTTGGCCATCGCGATGGCGGCGTTCTTCTTGGAGATCCGAACTTCGTAGAGCCGCTCCAAGCCAGTGGCCAGCACGAACAGGGTGTAGGCGATCACCGCCACTCCAGCAGGACCATCTCGACGCTCACGCCCGGTCCGAGGGCGAAGAGCAGGCCGATGTGACCGGGTGGATTCTTCAGATTCCGCGCCAGGACGTGCAGAACCGCACTCGAGGACATGTTGCCTGCATCGGCCAACACCTCCCAGCTCGTCGCCAGGTCACCTGGCGCGAGATCCAACGCCTCGGAGAACGCTTCCAAGACTCGCGGACCTCCTGGATGGGCGAGCCATTCGTCCACTTCCGAGCGGCTGACGCCATGTGCAGCCAGCAGCGCATCGACGTCGGCAGCAAGATGGCGATCGATCAAGTCGGGCACGGCCGGGGTCAACATCAACCGGAAACCGTAGGAGCCGATATTCCAGCCGATCGTCTCGGTCGAATCGGGATACAGCGCGCTGCGTGTGCCACGGATCCAGGCGATCGGCTCTGCAGCGCGATCCTCCCCCGCGAGCACCATCGCCGATGCGCCATCGCCGAAGAGTCCGGTACCCACGATGTTCGCCATCGAGGTGTCTTCCCACTGGATCGTCAGGGAGCACAGTTCCAGCGAGACCAGCACCGCCACCGCTTCGGGATCCCCGCGAAGAAGATCGTTGACTCGCGCCAGGCCGGCCGCACCGGCAACGCATCCGAGCCCGAAGCTGGGAATCCGCTTCACGTCCGATCGGAACCCCATCGCCTGGGCTAGTTCCACGTCCAGCGATGGCGCACCCACGCCCGTCACCGTCGTGAAGAACAAGTAATCGACATCAGCAGGGTCGAGTCCCGCGTCATCCAGTGCCTGCTGCGTTGCCGCGACGGCGAGTGGGAGTCCGTGTTCCCGGAACAACCGATTGGCATCGGTGAAGTCGTCGATGTCCCGGTAAGCCTCGAGTGGCATGACCAACGAACGGTGCTCGACTCCGGTCGCCGAATGGATGCGCCGGATGACCGCAGCCGTCTTCTCGTCGCTGCTCAGGCTCTCCACCAGCGGCTCGGTGATCTCGCCCTGGGCGTAGCGATACGCCGGAAGCACCGGGGTCACGGAGAGGATGCCGACCA
>CAJXNV010000172.1 GCA_913057155.1 uncultured Actinomycetes bacterium
GATCTTCGCGATGAAGGCATCGGTATCGACCTTCACACCGTTGACCCAGGTGCCCAGGACCTTCACTTGATCGGTGAGTTTGTCCGAATCCACGGTGAACGGGTCGCTCGATAGTTCCACCAGATCGGCGCGCTTGCCGACGGCGAGTGAACCTAGATCCTTCTCCCTCCCGAGCTGCCGTGCCGCGTTGATGGTGTGGGCCTTGAAGGCATCGTCCAGGCTGACTTGCTGCTCAGGACCGTGCAAGGTTCCCGAGGGGGTGCGGCGCGTGACCATGCTTTGGATGTTGAGCAGCGGGATCGGTGGGCTGACCATGCCGTCGTTGTGGAAGGTGACCAAGGCTCCGGAGCGGAAGGCGTCTCCCCCGCGCATCCAGATACTGCCGATCTCGGTGGGGAACATCTGACCGTCGAGGAGATCACCCCAGTAGATGAACTGGGCAGGCAGCATGGAGATCGTGACGCCCAAGGAGGCAGCGCGATCGAACTGATCCCCGCGACAACCACCCACGTGCTCGACGCGCCAGCGGTGGTCGGTTCCCATGAGGTTGTTCTGCACCAGTGCGTGCTCGTAGGCGTCGAGGACTATGTCTAGGCCGACGTCGCCATTGACGTGGAAGGCGAACTGCCAGCCCTCGGGAGCGTGCTTGGCGAGTACTTCGTCGAGTTCGGCGCGGGAGTAGTTCATCATCGACTCACCACCGGGACCGAGAGGAATGTCGGCCTGCTTCACTACTGGAGAGTCGAGATACGGGAACGACGAGGCGATGGTGCCAACCCATGGCGAGCCATCCGCCCACAACTTGATTCCCTGCTTCCACAGCATGTCCGGGTTCGGGGATTGGAGTTTCTCGCCGCAGGTGTCCTCGATGGACATGTGGTACAGCGCGATGCGAGCCGGCGCTCCTTCCACACTCGCAACCGCGGCATAGGCCTTGAGCATGTTGTCCTGATAAGTGTGCTCGGTTGTCATCGTGATGCCGTTTTGCGCCATCAGGTTCAAGAACTTCGCTAGCGACTCCAGCGGATGGGGGACGACTTCACCCAACGTCTTACCGATGGCGGCGAGCACGGCAGCTGTCTCGTAGGCACGACCGTTCGAGGTGCCGTCGTCGTTGCGGCCGAAGCGAGCACCCACCGGATCAGCTGGCGGCTTGCCGTCGGTCCAGCCGTTTGCCGTGATCACCGCGGAGTTGAAGTAGGCCTCGTGACCGCTGTTGTCGATCACCACGACAGGCCGCGATGGGAAGAAGGCGTCGATATCGGTATTCGTCAACTCCGGGGCGCCATGCAGGAGTCGGTCGAGTCCGGTGAACAAAGCCGGCTGGCCTGCCGGGAGCTTCGCATCGACTTCCTTCCAAAGGTTCTGGACATCGGAGTACTTCGGATAGCCCATGTAGGGGGCGATCCAGTAGGCGGGCGGTTGGGTGATCATGCCGCTGAGCGCCGGATGGCTGTGGGCGTCGATGAAGCCGGGCATCAAGATGGTGCTGCCCAGATCGGTGACCTCGATGCCCGGGGTGGCCGCCTGCACATCGGCCAGGGAGCCGATGGCGGTGATTTCGCCGGATCCAGAGTCGATGGCCATCGCCTCGGCCCGTGCCAGGCCGTCGTCCATCGTGATGATGCCGGCTGCCTTGAGAATGGAATCCGCGGCCATAGTTATCCCTTGATCGTAGGTGGCCCCGAGCCTAGGGCGCGGTGATGGATTAGGTGAAAGCCTCGCCTTGCCGTAACCTGAGGTGGCACCGCAGCCGCGGTCACTTCCTGGATCGGAATCCGATCCCCCTGAGAGTCTTCTACTTCCTTCCGGTTCGCGCGGTCGGCACCACGGGACTCACTCGGTCTCGTGAATGAATAGGTAATGCATGTCTTTCGACGATCTGGGCATCAACCCTGCCCTGAACAAGGTCCTGGCTCGCCAGGGCATCACTTCCCCTTTCCCTATCCAGGCGGCGACACTGCCCGATGCCGTGTCCGGTCGGGATGTACTCGGTCGAGGGCAGACGGGATCGGGCAAGACGCTGGCCTTCGGCCTGGCGATGCTCACTCGTCTGGCCGAACGGCGGGCCAAGCCGCACAAGCCCCTCGGGCTGGTTCTGGCGCCGACACGTGAATTGGCTATGCAGATCCAGGACTCCCTCGCCCCGTTGATGGGTTCGGTGAATCTGCGTTCGCGATTGATCGCCGGTGGCATGCCGTATGGCAAGCAGATCGATGCGTTGCGTTCGGGCGTCCCGATCCTGATCGCCACACCGGGACGCTTGATCGACCTGATGGAGCGCGGCGAGGTCGATTTGTCGGCCGCGGAGATCGTGGTCCTCGATGAAGCCGACCAGATGGCCGACATGGGATTCCTGCCCGCGATGAAGCAGATCCTGGATGCCTGCAAACCAGGCGGGCAGCGGCTGTTGTTCAGCGCCACGCTGGATAAGGACGTCGATCGACTCGTGCGTACCTACCTGCATGATCCCGTCGAACACTCAGTTGATACCGGCAAGGCATCCGTGGAGACGATGGATCACCACGTGCTGGTCGTCCATCCGGAAGACCGCGACGCCGTGATCGCACAGATCGCCGCGCGAGACGGTCACACCATCATCTTCACTCGCACGAAGCACGGTGCGGACAAGTTGGCGAAGCGGATCGCGGCGCAGGGTGTTCCGGTGGGGGCGCTGCACGGTGGGAAGACCCAGGCGGCGCGCAGCCGCACCTTGCGTGAGTTCAAGGCCGGCACCATCCGCACCCTCGTCGCCACGAACGTCGCCGCTCGCGGCATCCATGTCGACGGAATCAGCCTCGTGGTGCACTTCGATGCCCCGACCGACCCCAAGGACTATCTGCACCGCGCGGGCCGCACGGCGCGGGCGGGCGAGCGCGGAACGGTCGTGACGATGACCGCACCGCGTCAGCAACGCACGGTCAAGCACCTGACCGATCGCTGCGATGTGCAGCCGCTCGTGACACGTATCCGTCCATCGAGTGCCGATCTCGTGACGATCACCGGTGCCCGCGAACCCAGTGGGCGCCCGTGGTT
>CAJXNV010000173.1 GCA_913057155.1 uncultured Actinomycetes bacterium
GCCTCGATGATCTCCGGCAACAACGTGACGAAGGCGGTGTAGATGATCGCGTAGGCCATGAAGCCACCTAGGTAGAACGTGCGCAGGTCGGGCGTCTGACCCGCACCTCGCACTTCCACGGGTATGTCTCCCCCGAGTGCAGCAGATCCGAATAGAGCTGCTGCACCGACGAAGAACACGATGGGCATGACGATGCCCACGGCGATACTCGTTCCCGAACGGACGCTGGCGATGAGGTTGTAGCGGGTCTGGCTGGCGACCATCGTCATCGTGCTCATCGCGTGGCCTCCTGCAACTCGCCGGATCCGGTGGCCTGACCGATGGACAAGAAGAGATCCTCCAGTGAGTCCCGAGATACCTGCAGACCCGACACCTCGACTGAGTTGGTTCGGGCCCAGTCCAGCAAGGAAGACAAATCGGATTGAACATCCATCGATTCGAATTCCAACGCATTTCCGTCTGTGAAGTTCCCCTCGAGTGCGGGAAGTGCTAAGCCGCTCGTTTCCGTGCCCGCCGGCAGCCGGAAGCTGATCGTCGAGACGCTGCCATGCTGGTGCAAGAGCTCGTCGAATGTCCCGCTCGCGGCAACCGTGCCCTCCGTCAAGATGAGGAGTCGATCGGCCAATAGCTGCGCCTCCTCCATGTAGTGGGTAGTCAAGATGATCGTGACCCCGTGATCTTTCAAACCTTCGATCATCGACCAGGTCGAGCGCCGCGCCTCCGGGTCGAGACCGGTGGTCGGCTCGTCGAGGAACAGCACCTCGGGGTCTCCGACCAGGCCCACCGCCACGTCGAGACGACGCTTCTCACCACCCGAGAGGCCTCGTACCCGGGATCTGCCTCGTTCAGTTAGTCCGACGAGATGCAAGACGTCGGAGACTTCACGCGGGTGCGGATACAAATCCCGGAACATGGCGATGGTCTCGCTCACCGTCAACGTGGGCAGGAGTTCCATTTCCTGCGGCACGATGCCCAGCCGCGCACGCCAGGTCGGGGACGGCGATGCGGGGTCCTCACCCAAAACGAGAACCGAGCCTTCGTCTCGCTGCACGTAGCCTTCGCAGATCTCGATGATCGTGGTCTTTCCGGCACCGTTACGGCCCAGCAAACCGAAGCATTCGCCTGCCTCGACCTCGAAGTCCACGCCGCGCACCACTTCGCGCTCGCCGTAGGACTTGCGCAACCCCGACACCTGGACGGCGGGGGTGCCCTGGTCGACACCTTGCCCAGCCGGTCCGATGTCACGCACCCGGGCCATCAGCCCTTGCCCTTACGGGCGGTGAGCGGGTAGGCGACGGCACCGAACACACCACCGAGGACACCCATCATCCACCACATTCCCGTCCCGGCACCGATCGCTGCGCCGACCGCTACCCCGATCAGGCCGATACCCAACGCGATCCATCCACGATTCCTGCTCGCTTCCGCCATCTGCGACTCCCTCGAATCTCCGCTGTACTCCCTGACCGCCAGGGACGGTGACCACCCTGCTGCGGCAGGACGGTCATCGTCATCGCCCTCGGGGATGCACTTGCTAAACCCATAGGTGGAGACACATCCACCTACAGTGGGATGCCTGATCCAGGTGGCTTTGGGAAGGATCCCCTCATGGCGAGGTACAACCAGGCTTCCGGTGGCCTACTGGTAGCCCTGACCGTCGCCGGATTCCTCGTCTGGGCGACCGGCACCGCCTTGTGGCGAGTGTCGGTGGTGTTGGGCATCACCATCACGCTCATCGGCGGCGCCATGCTGGTGTGGTCCCTAACGAGCGCGGTGGGTACGACCCAGGGCCGCATCCTCGGTGTCACGGTGCCCATGGCCTTGGCGTTGGTGTTCCTTAGTCAAGGCATGGCACAACCCTCGATCGACGCCCGCACTGTGTTGATCACGCTGGGCTTGTTGTGCATCATCGTCGCCTTCGTGTTCATCGTGATGCAGCGCTCGAAGGCCGAACGTGAAGCCGCGGAACTGATCCACAGCGAGCAACGGCGGCAACTCGCCTCCGAGGTCCACGATGTAGTCGGGCACACACTCTCGGCCACCATGCTGCACATAACCGCCGCACGACTGGCCGTTCCCACCGATCCGCAAGCCGCGTGCGCATCACTGGAGTTGGCGGAAAGGCACGGTCGTCGTTCCATGCGCGATGTCCGCAGCGTCGTGAAGCTACTGCGGTCGGATGAACCCGATCCTGCGAACGGCATACTCGTGGCCGACGATTTGGACACGTTGGTGACCGGTCTTCGTGAGGCCGGAGCACGAATCGAGTTCACTCCGCCGCCGGACACGCCGGAGCTGCCGGCAATCGCCAGCCTCACCATCTTCCGCGTGGTGCAAGAGGGATTGACGAATGCGGTCCGGCACGGAAACGGACTCATCAGCCTGTCGGTTTCCTACACCTCGGACTGCGCGCAGGTGCGTATCGCTAACCCGATCGGCGAGGCCCAACCGACCTTCACGCAAGGTGTCGGGCTCAGTGGAATGCGCGATCGCGTACAAGGGGCTGGCGGTCAACTCGAAGTGGGCCCGAGCGCGACCGACCGGGAATGGCAAGTGCTCGCGAGGCTCCCGATATGACACGGGTACTGCTCGTCGATGATCAACAGATAGTCCGGGAGGGGCTTCGTAGTCTGCTGGCTACCAGCCCCGACCTTCGGATCGTCGGCGAATGCGCGAGTGGCAGGCAAGCGCTCGCGGCAATCGCCGAGATGGATCCGGACATCGTCGTGATGGATGTGCGGATGCCGATGATGGATGGCGTCACGGCTACGCAACGTATCCGCGAACTGCAAGGTCCCCCGGTACTCATCCTGACGACATTCGACGACGACGAGACTCTGGCCGCTGCCCTCCGGGCCGGCGCAGCGGGTTTCGTCGTGAAGTCGGCGCCCGGGGAGGACATCCTGCGTGCCATCGAGGCGGTCAGCGCCGGGGACTCATGGATCGATCCGGTCGTTGCCTCGCGGGTGCTGGAGGCCTACCGCAGCGGATCG
>CAJXNV010000174.1 GCA_913057155.1 uncultured Actinomycetes bacterium
GCCGCTTGGCGCCTAGGCGCCGGCCGCGCCCGCAAGGAGGACGCGATCGCCCACGGCGCCGGCATCTGGCTGCACGCCAAGCCCGGCGATCACCTCGCCGCCGGTCAACCACTCATGACGCTGCTCACCGACGATGACAGCAGATTCCCGGCAGCGATTGCCGAACTCGACGGTGCCTACGAAATTGACGGCGAACCGGTGGATCGCCTGCCCTTGATCATCGAACGACTCGACGAATCGACGAAGGGTTGACCGTGCCGGAAATCATCGCTGCGCCTACCCAGATCCCCGTCCCCGGCGGCAAGACCATCGAGGAGTACGTAGGGCGCGCCTCCAGCCAGGACACCGCAGTCTCGATCGCGCACATGGTGGCCCCAGCCGGGTGGGACGAGCCATTCCAGCAACCGGAGTTCGATGAGTTCACCGTGGTGCTCGAGGGCGAACTGCTCGTAGATCATGACGACACCACCAGCAGCGTTGCCGCCGGACAGGCGATCATCACCCGCGCCGGTGAGCGCATCCGATATCGCACCACCAGCGGTGCACGTTACGTAGCGGTGTGCCTGCCGGCGTTCAGCATCGACCTCGTGAACCGCGAGGACGACTGAACTGCCTACGGCACGATCACCGCACGGCCGTCGATCTTGCCGGCGGCGAGGTCCTCGTAGACACGCGGTGCCTCGTCCAGGCCGAACGTCGACACCTTCGGGGTGATCAATCCCCGGGCCGCCAGCAACAGCACCTCCGCCAGCTCCGGGCGCGACCCCCAATAGGTGGTCTGGACGCTGGCTTCGTAGGGGATGGAGAAGAAGGAAAGCGGGTAACTGCCACCGCCGATGCCGACCACGGTTAGGTCGCCCAGCACACGCACCACTGCAGCCGACAACGCCAGCGTGGCATCTACACCAACGAAGTCCAGCACCACGTCGGCACCTAGTCCGCCGGTCATCGTCTTGATCTCCTCGGCGGCGCTATCCCCGGGAACCACTGCAGCATCGGCGCCCATGTCCAGCGCCATCGAGCGGGCTTCCTCGCGGGTGTCCACCGCGATGATGCGCGCCGATGTGGTGGCCTTCAGGATCTGCACCGCCATGTGTCCCAGGCCTCCGACACCGATCACCACCGCCCAGGCATCCGGCGGCAGTTTCGCCCAGGAGCGCTTCACCGCGTGGTAAGGAGTCAGCGCCGCATCGGTGAGCGGCGCGGCGTGCGCGGGATCCAAGCCCTCCGGTAGCGGAACCAGTTGACGAACAGCGGGCACCAGCATGAACTCGGCCATCCCGCCGTCGGCGCCCAACCCGCCGCCACCACCGGGAACCGGAGCAAGTTCGGGATGCTCGCAGTACGTCTCGACCCCGGCCCGGCACATCGCGCACTGGCCGCAGCCCCACGGCCCGTAGACAGCCACGGCCGAACCCACCGAGACGCCCGAGGCTTCGGTGTCGGGGCCGAGTTCCTCCACCCAACCGGCGTTCTCATGGCCCAGGGTGAAAGGCGGTCCCCAGGGCAGGACCCCACCTTCGAACTCGTGCATCAAGTGCAGGTCCGAGTGGCAGGCGCCGGCACCGCCGATGCGCACCAGCGCTTGCCCGGGGCCGGGAGTGGGTCGATCCACTTCGACGATCTGCGGGTCGCTCTTCCAGTCCAGCAAGCGCAGGGCCTTCATCGTCTGCATCGATATCACTCCATTCGTCGCGGACTTACGCTTCCACGCTACGTCGGGTGCCGCCGTGATGCGAAGTCCAGCGAGCGATCAATGAGAGCAATTCACGTCGACGTCACCTCGGTGTGACGTCGGTCATTGATCTCCCGCACCACCACGGCCACCGCGAGCGCTACGAAAGTGCCGATGATGGTCATGACCACTCGCTGGGCGTCGAGATCGAGCTCGTCTTGTCCGCTGGACTTCAGCAAGATGATCGCCGGGGTCAACAAGGTCACGAACTGCCAGTACGGACGCACCTGCATGACACTCAGGGCGAGAGTCAAGAACAGCGCACCGAGTATCAACTCCCAGGTGGTGCGCGAAAGCGTGAGTCCGTCGAGGGTGAGGACGATGGCGGCGGCCACCACGGCGCCCAGCAGTGTCCCGCCAACGCGGTGCCGGGCCGTTCGCCACATGTCGGTGGCCCGCGGCTTCATCACCAGCAAGATGGTCAAGATCACCCACGCCCCGGTGCTGCCGGGGAAGTAGGACGCCGCGATGAACGTAGCGCCGCCGGTGGAGACGGCCAGGGCTACCGCATACCCGGTGGCTACCTGTTCGGATACCGGCTCGGTCGCGGCCCGCTGGAAGTCCCGCGTGAGCAGCGTGCCTAGGAGTGCGGCCCAACAACCACCGAGGAGCAGGGCGATGCCGACGATCCCGGCGTAGGAGGGTTCCCCGATCGGGTCACCGGCTCGATCGATCAGATCAGGAGGGGAGATGACGATGAACGAGGTGACGATCGGCACGAACAGCACGGGGCTTTGGTTGCCGTACCGCGCGGAGTAGCCGGCGTACCCGGCCAGTGAGGCGATGAGGATGGCTCCGAGCCAGGCGTTGCCGCTGAACGATGCTGCGAGCGTGCCCGAGGCTGCGGCGCCGAGGGCGATCTGCCAGGCGCGCCGCGGTCCGACCACCACCACCGCGATCGTCGCCGGTAGCGAACCGAGGATGAACACCCCGGCCGTGCTCGGCAACCAGATGGCTTGGGCTAGGACGGCCGGGAGGGCCAGGAGCGCGACGATCACCGCCACGCGCGGCAGCCGCCGCAGCACCTCCACCATCGGTGGTTAGCCCATGACTTGTTGCAGACTGGATGCGATGCGCAGCAACTTGGCGTAGGAGATGCCCTGGGATTCGATGACCACGGTGCTGGTGCCCGGTGCGGTCATCGTGGACGGCGGTTCGACGGTCATCTCCAGCACACCCCCGAATCGCTTCACGTCGGACTTGCTGCAGGTGAAGTCCTCCGGCGGTGGCGGTGGATT
>CAJXNV010000175.1 GCA_913057155.1 uncultured Actinomycetes bacterium
GTCGGATCCAGCAGTGCGCGCATCGCATCGTTGCCCGCGAGCACGTAGGCCACGATCTCCTCGAAGCCGAGCCTGGGGGCGGCCTCGATCAGGTGCGCGAGCAGTAGCCGGCCGATGCCACGGCCATGCCAGGAGTCGTCCACGAGGAGGGCTACTTCCGCCAGGGACGTATCGCGTGGGTCGAGCGGGAACACGTTGCCGATGGCGACCACCACATCCTCGCCGTGTTCATCGATGCCGCACGTGACGACGAGGGTCATCCCCCGGTGTCCACCGGAGATCTTGCGCAGGTTCTCCTCGCGCCAGGAGTTCTTGGGCGTGAAGTAGCGCTGGTACAGGCTCTCCGGCGAACACCGAGCATGCAGCGCCTCGACCGCGGTCGTGTCCTCGGGGCGCGCCAATCGCGTGACCACCTCGGTTCCTTCGGTGAGGACATCGCGCCAACCGAAACCAGGCGCGCCGCGTGCCACGGTGACGGCATCCATCAACTCCAGGAGCGCCGATGCTCGTTCGTATTCACCGGCGGTGAAGGCCGCATCGGTGCGACGCACGATGACATGTCGGTCCACCGTCCACTGGAGTCGGGCAGCGGTCGGTGAGGAATCCTCCCCGACGGAGGCATCGACCACCTCCCACGAATCGGCCAGCAGCAGTTCGGCGGCAGCCTGCGGTGCGTAGTCCGGATTGGCGAGCAGTCGGGTAGACAGTTCCAGGACGCGTGCGGCGACATCATCGGCATCACTGCCCTCTCCCCTGCCGACCACTACATCGGTGCCGACGGAGGAAAGCGCATCGATGAGCATCGTCCGGTTGGTGTCGGTAGCCGATCGCACGATGACATCGACGAGTTGGCGACGGGAGGATCGACCGGCCGATGCGGTGGACAAGCTGACGAGGGAAACATCGAGCAAGGACAGCACCCGGGTCAGATGCGCGATGGCCGACGGCCCTTCGGCGATGGACAGACGAACACGCCACACTCGTTCGCGGGGGCGTTCGGCTAGTTCGGGATCCGCGGCGGAGATCGCCTCGAACAACCGGGCCGCCAACGCAGTCCAGGCGCGAACATCGTGCGCCGCGGGCACCAACGGTGCGAGGACCGCGAGTCCGACACCGACCGCGAGCACGTGCAAGACCGCGGCTTCGGTATCCACGGTGTCGTCCAATTCACCGGTCATCCGCAGTTGCCGCAAGACATCCCGCGCGGTTCGCCAGCGGCGTTCCAGCCGGGCACCCACCAGGCCACGGAGCGCTTCGTCGTGGGGTGCGGCGACCATCGCCTCGAGTTCGCGCGCATCCCAGGCGCGGGTCGGGTCGCCGAGGATGTCGTGCGCCGCGTGCAGCAGAGTCTCCAGCGCCGGGGTACTGGGGTCCGAGGCCTGACGGCGCATCGTCTCGGCGACCGGGGTCTCCGGCAGTCGCTCGAGCACCTCGCGCAGTAGATCGACGCGGTGGTCGCCCACCGCGTTCACCGAGCGCAGGGAGACCTCGGCCGCACGCGCGATGTCGTGGCGACTGGTGTTGATGACCCCGTACTCGGCGAACAGTTCGGCAGCGGCAGCGACGATGCGTTCGCGTCGATCTGCATCCATAGGCGTGTTCGCTTACTCGCTTACTCGCTTACGCGCTTCCGACAGCCTGGCGCACGGCGTCGCGGATCTCGCCGAGTACGCGCGCCTCACTCGCCCTATCGCTCGTGGGCACCACGATCACCTGGATCCCATCGCCCAGGCTCGCCTCGAGGGTTTCGCGAAGGGACGGAAGGTCGGTGGCCCGGTGCACCTGCACACCGAAGGCCGAAGCCAAGGCGTCCAATTCGATACCCAGTGGTACGCCGAAGACCCGCTCGAAGGCGGATGCGTACTCCGCGGCCCCTTGCTCGAGTGTGGAGAAGATGCCACCACCGTCGTTATCGGCCACCACGATCACCAGGTCGGGGCGGCCTTCGTTCTCCGGGACCGCGAGCGCGTTGGAGTCGTACCAGAACGCCTCGTCGCCGACGAGCGCGATGGCAGGTCCGGCGCCGGCACCTTGGGCTCCGATCGCTACGCCCCATGCGGTGCTGACGCACCCGTCGATGCCGGATGCGCCACGGTTGCCGACGACGCTCACGCCCGCCAGCGAGCGCCCGGCGAAACTGCCGACGTGTCGCACGACGGACGATGCGCCGAGGAACAACTGCCCATCGGCCGGTGCGACGTCCGCGACGACCCTCGCCACCTGCATGCCGGTAGGTGCACCAGCAGCCGAACCGAGCACCGTCTCCACAGCAGCGGCCGCCAGCAGATCGGCCCGCTCCCATGCTTCCCACCACGATGGATCACTGGCCGCCTCCGCCGGCGGCAGCGGCACCGATGCCAGCACCAGGTCCGCGCTGCGGGTGGGATCGCTCCACTGCGAGGACGTATCGACGGCGACATGCATGGCGGCGGCGGAGACCAACTGCAGTATCGAGCGGTACAGCCCCACGCGACCGACCGTCAGCACGATTTCGGGCGTATGGGCGGCTCGGAAGGCATCGTCGTCGCACACCAAGGGCCCATGGGCGAGTCCGGTCTCGGCCGCACTCGCGCGTCCCGAAGGCTCGGAGATCACCGGCCAACCGAGCGAATCGGCGAGTTCGTCGATCAGGTCGATGGCATCGTCGTCGTCGTGATCACCCACCACGATCACCCCGCGAGCGGGAACGTCGGCCTGCTCGTCCAACAAGGCCAGCGCTTCGTCCAGCGGGATGCTCATCCCGGCCACGAGTCGGGCGTCGGCCGTCCACGGCTTCTCATCGGCCCGACCGCGCAGTTCCGGCGGTAGCGGCTGCAGCAACTGCTCGCCCACCAGCGGGGTGTCCAAGGGAACGTTCAGCTGCACCGGTCCCGGCGAGATCGAATC
>CAJXNV010000176.1 GCA_913057155.1 uncultured Actinomycetes bacterium
CCGAACAGCAGCGTGGTCTTCGGGTCGAACAGGATCTCGTTCTCGATACCCGCGAAGCCCGGGCGCATCGACCGCTTCAAGAACACGATCTGCTGGGCTTGATCCACATCCAGGATCGGCATGCCGTAGATCGGTGCGCTCTGGTCGGTGCGCGCCGCCGGGTTCACAACGTCGTTGGCACCCACCACGAGCACCACATCGGTCGCCGAGAACTCCGGGTTGATCTCGTCCATCTCCTTGAGTTGCTCGTAGGGCACGTTCGCCTCGGCGAGCAGCACGTTCATGTGCCCGGGCATCCGGCCGGCAACCGGGTGGATGGCGTAATCGACTTCGATGCCCTTCTCGGTCAGCAGATCCGCGAGTTCGCGCAACGTGCTCTGTGCCTGCGCGACGGCGAGGCCGTAACCGGGAACCAGGATGACCTTGTTCGCGAAACCGAGCATGATCGCGACATCGTTCGCCGAACCCGAGCGCACCGGACGGTCGGTACCGGTGCCGCCACCGCCTGCGGTGCTACCGGAGAACGCACCGAACAGCGTCGAGGTCAGCGGTCGTCCCATGGCCTTGGCCATCAGGTTGGTCAGCAGCGTGCCGGAGGCACCGACCAGCGTGCCGGCGATGAGCAGCAGCACGTTGTCGAGCACGTAACCGGACGCGGCGACGGCCAGGCCGGTCATCGCGTTGAGCAGCGAGATCACGATCGGTACGTCCGCACCACCGACGGGCAGCACGAACAGCACACCGAACAGCAGGCCCAGGCCGAGCAGCGCCCACAGCAGCCACTGCTGCGGGTCGACGATCAACCACACGCCACCCACCACGGTCGCCGCGGCGACCAGGATGGTGATCCACTTACCGAGCGGGATAACCACCGGCCGGGTGGTCATCAGCTCCTGCAGTTTCAAGTAGGTCACGATCGAACCGGAGAACGCGACCGAACCGATGATCACGGTGGCGACGGTGAAGATCAAGAACAGCAGGTCATCGGAACCGACGACGAGGTACTCCACCACCGCGATCAATGCCGCGGCGCCGCCACCGACGCCGTTGAACAGCGCCACCAACTGCGGCATCGCCGTCATCTTCACGCGGCGCGCGGCCACCAAGCCGACGATGGAGCCGACGACGAGGAACACGATGATCAGCGTCAGGTTCATCAATTCGATACCGCTGAAGAACAGCACACCGGTGGCGAGCACCGCACCGATCGCACCGAGCAGCACACCCGTGCGGGCGGTGCGCGGTGAGGACATCGACTTCAGCGCGAGGATGAACAGCACCGCCGCGACGAGGTAGCTCAGTTGGACCCAGGTGGGGTCCACATGCGTCTCGGTCATGCCGCACCGCCTTCCTCAGCGGGGGCGGCGGGTTTCTTGGACTTGAACATCTCCAGCATCCGGTCGGTGACGACGAAGCCACCGACGAGGTTGATCGCGCCGAGCAGCACGGCGGCCAGCGCGATCCACAGTTCCAGCGATCCCGGCTGGGATTCACCGGCGACGATGATCGCGCCCATCACGACCACGCCGTGGATGGCGTTGGCGCCGGACATCAGCGGGGTGTGCAACACGGTCGAGACCTTCGAGACGACCTCGAATCCGACGAAGACGCTCAGTACGAAGATCGTCAGCAGTGCGATGCCATCCATGCGATCACGCACCTTCCTGCAACGCCTGCTGCGCTGCCTCGCTGCGGATTTCCCCGTTGTAGACGATGGCGCAGCCGTCGAGGATCTCGTCCTCGAGATCGACGACCACCTGCTCGTCCTTCACTAGCAATGCCGCGATGGCGGCGACGTTCATCGCGTACAGCTGCGAGGCGTGCACCGGCATCTCGCTGGCCACGTCCTTCGCGCCCCAGATAGTGACCGCGCCGACCGCGACCTCCTCACCGGGCCTGGACCCTTCGACGTTGCCGCCCGTTTCCGCCGCGAGATCGACCACCACGGATCCGGGCTTCATCGTCTCGACCATCTCGCGGGTGACCAGCAGCGGCGCTTGACGGCCGGGCACCGCAGCGGTGGTGATCACTACGTCGGACTCGGCGATGTAGGGGGTGAGCAGTTCGCGCTGGCGTGCGGCGCGATCCTCGCTCATCTCCCGGGCGTAACCACCGGAGCCCTCCAGCGCCTCGAGGTCGAGGGTGATGAAGGTCGCGCCCATGGACTTGACCTCATCGGCGCTCGCGGGGCGAACGTCGTAGGCCGAGACCTTCGCGCCCAATCGCTTGGCCGTGGCCATCGCCTGCAGGCCCGCGACACCGGCCCCGAGGACGAGCACCTTGGCCGGCTGGATGGTTCCCGCGGCGGTCATGAAAAGCGGGAAGAACGACGGCAGCCGGTCGGCTCCGACCAGGGCGGCCCGGTAGCCCGCGACCAGGGCCTGGGAGGTGAGGGCGTCCATCGACTGGGCGCGCGAGATACGCGGCAGGGTGTCGAAGGACAGCCCGGTGGCTCCGGCCTCGCGTAGCGCGGTGATCGTCTCCAGATCCTGCGCCGGGGATAGGAACGAGATCGCGACGGTGCCCTTGCCGAGCCCGCCTGCTCGCCCCTGATCGAGCGGGCGCACGCTGGCCACGACATCCGCGCTGGACAGTTGCTGCATCAACTCCGCCTCGGGAAAGACACCGGCCCCGGCTTCGCGGAAGGCGTCGTCGTTTGCGAAAGCCTCATCCCCCGCGTGGGACTGCACGGCCACCTCGAAACCGAGTTGGGTGAACTTGCGCACCACCGATGGCATCATCGCCACCCGCCGCTCCCCCGGTCGGGTCTCCGCTGGGATCACGATCTTCACTGCACTGGCCTCGCTCTCGCCGGATTCGGGCGCGACCGATGAGATCTCCGTCACGTCGATCGCCCGCGCGAGCCTAGCGGCATCG
>CAJXNV010000177.1 GCA_913057155.1 uncultured Actinomycetes bacterium
TCACGGGCTCGGGTGTCATACAGGCGCACGTCGCAAGCCTAGGTCGCTCGCTAGTTGCCACGAGTCCGCGTACACGAGTCCGCATAGGGGGACACCCGCTGCCGTGGTCCGGCGATGCCCGGGGTCTTGTGTAGCGTTGGGGCCGAGCGCGTGGGAGGCCCACGCATCGAGAGCAGATAGCGGAGGCTCGAGGTGACCTACGTCATCGCTTTTCCTTGTGTCGACCTCAAGGACAAGTCCTGTATCGAGGAGTGCCCGGTCGATTGCATCTACGAGGGCGATCGGATGCTCTACATCCAGCCCGACGAGTGCGTCGATTGTGGAGCTTGCGAGCCGGTCTGCCCGGTCGAGGCGATCTTCTACGAGGACGATGTCCCCGACGAGTGGTCGGACTACACCGCGGCCAACGCCGAATTCTTCGCGGATCTCGGATCGCCCGGTGGGGCCAGCAAGCTCGGCGCGCAGACCTTCGATGCGCCGCTGCTCGCCAACGTTCCGCCCAAAGAAGACGCCTAGTTCGGCGGTGACCGGATGATCCGGTTGCCGGAGTTTCCCTGGGACAGCCTCGCCGAGGTCAAGAAGCGGGCCGCTGACCACCCCGACGGGATCGTGGATCTATCCGTCGGCACCCCGGTAGACGCCACACCCGATGTCGTCCAGCGCGCACTCGCTGCGCACGCCGATGCTCCTGGCTACCCGACCACGGCCGGCCTGCCGGAACTGTCCCGTGCGATCCGCGATTGGCTTTCTCGCCGGACCGGTGTCGACGCGAGCGTCGGCGTACTGCCGACCATCGGGTCCAAGGAGATGGTCGCGTGGCTACCGAGTGGACTCGGCTTGGGTGCACAGGACACCGTGGTTATCCCGGCGATCGGCTACCCCACCTACGAGATCGGCGCCATCGTGGCCGGCGCGCAGGTCGTGGCGACCGATGACGTCGAGTCGGTGTCGAACCCCTCGCTGGTGTGGCTGAACACCCCGAGCAACCCGACCGGCGCAGTGCTGGATGTGGACCGGTTGGCAGCCATCGTGCAGTGGGCCCAAGGCCGTGGAATCCCGGTCGTGAGCGATGAGTGCTACTTCGAATTGGGATGGCAAGCCCAACCGGTGTCGATCCTCGATCCACGGGTCCACGGCGGGGATCTGCGTGGCTTGCTGGCCGTGCACTCGTTGTCGAAGCGTTCCTCGATGGCCGGGTATCGATTCGGATTCGTCGCAGGGGACCCGGCCTTGATCGACGGGTTGCTGGCGGTGCGCAAGCACCTGGGGATGATGGTGCCCACGCCCGTGCAACACGCCGCGATCGCGGCCTACGACGACGATTCCGAGGTTGCGGTGCAGCGGGAGCGCTACCTGGGGCGACGTGACGTACTCGCGGCGGCACTGCGCGCGGCTGGTTTCCGCATCGATAACAGTGAGGCCGGTCTCTATCTGTGGGTAACGCACGATGGTGAACTGGGCGACGCATGGGACAGCACCCGTTGGTTCGCCGATAAGGGCATCTTGGTGGCGCCCGGAACGTTCTACGGAGATGACGCGCATGTTCGTATCGCGTTAACGGCAACGAACGAGCGGGTGGCCGCGGCTGCTGCGCGCTTGAACCCGTGAGTCTTATCACAGCGATCAGTTCGCATCCCCGATCCATCGACTCGTTACCGCTGGGTAGTCTGCGCTTGGGAGGTGCGCGTGTCCGACTATTCGCTTGATCATCCAGGTGGGCAGTTGCCCCTATCGACCGTTCCGGCGACCGAAGGCGAGTCGGGTCTGGACATCTCCTCGCTGTTGAAGGAGACCGGTCACGTCACCTTGGATCACGGGTTCGTCAACACCGCATCGTGCTCATCGGCGATCACCTATATCGACGGCGACGCCGGCATCCTGCGTTACCGCGGCTACCCGATCGAGCAGCTTGCGGAGCACTCGAACTTCCTCGAGACGTCGTACCTACTCATCTACGGTGAGCTGCCCACCGCTAGTGAACTCGAGGAGTTCACCGCCGCGATCACCAAGCACACGATGCTGCATGAGGATCTGCGCCGCTTCTTCGACGGTTTCCCGCGCGATGCCCACCCGATGGCGGTGCTGTCGTCGGCGGTCTCGGCGCTGTCGACCTTCTACCAGGACTCCCTGGATCCGTTCGATCAGGAGCAAGTGCACATCTCCACCATCCGACTGATGGCCAAACTGCCGACCATCGCGGCATACGCCTACAAGAAGTCGGTCGGCCAGCCGTTCTTGTACCCGGACAACTCCTACAGCTTCGAGGACAACTTCCTGCGCATGACCTTCGGCGTCCCGGCCGAGCCCTACGAGGCGAACCCGGTCGTCTCGCGCGCGCTGGATCAGCTGCTGATCTTGCATGCCGACCACGAGCAGAACTGCTCGACCTCCACGGTTCGCCTCGTCGGTTCCTCGCACGCGAACTTGTTCGCTTCGGTGTCGGCCGGCGTCAACGCGCTGTTCGGCCCCTTGCACGGCGGTGCCAACCAGGCGGTCCTGGAGATGCTGGAGAACATCCACGCCTCCGGCGGGGGTGTGAACCGCTTCATCCGCTCGGTCAAGGAGCGTGAGGCTGGTGTCAAGCTCATGGGCTTCGGTCACCGCGTCTACAAGAACTACGATCCGCGCGCCGCGGTCGTGAAGAAGACCGCCTACGAGGTCTTCGAACAGATGAGCGTCGATGATCCGCTGTTGGACATCGCCTTGCGCCTGGAGGAAGTGGCGCTGGCCGATGAGTTCTTCATCGAGCGCCGGTTGTACCCGAACGTGGACTTCTACACCGGCTTGATCTACAAGGCGATGGGCTTCCCGACTCGGATGTTCACGGTGCTGTTCGCCCTCGGCCGGCTACCGGGCTGGATCGC
>CAJXNV010000178.1 GCA_913057155.1 uncultured Actinomycetes bacterium
ATCGCCGACCTCCCCCGCGGATCGGACCTGATCGTCAACACCGACGAGTTCACCAAGCGCAACCTCGAGAAGGTCGGCTACTCCACGAGCCCGCTCGAGGACGACTCCCTCGAGGCCTACCGGCTGCACCCGATCGCCTTGACCTCGATGACCGTCGAGGCGCTCAAGGAGTTCGACGTCACCAAGAAGGAGGCCGAGCGGGCGAAGAATATGTTCGCGCTCGGGCTCTTGCTGTGGCTATACCACCGCCCGACCGAGGGAACCATCGACTTCCTGAAGAAGAAGTTCGCCGCCAAGCCGGAGATCATGAAAGCGAACATCGCGGCGTTCGAAGCCGGTTGGTCCTACGGCGAGACCACCGAGGAATTCTCCGTCCAGTACGAGGTCAAACCGGCGGTGATGCCCGCGGGGGTCTACCGGAACATCACCGGCAACCTCGCACTGGCCTACGGACTGATCGCCGCATCCGAGCAGTCCGGGCTGAGACTGTTCCTCGGCTCCTACCCGATCACCCCCGCTTCCGACGTGCTGCACGAACTCAGCAAGCACAAGCGCTTCGGGGTGATGACCTTCCAGGCCGAAGATGAGATCGCGGGCATCGGCGCCGCCCTCGGTGCCTCCTACGGCGGCTCGCTCGGTGTGACCACCACCTCCGGGCCGGGTATCGCGCTGAAGTCCGAGACGATCGGGTTGGCCGTGTCCTTGGAACTCCCGCTACTGGTGATCGACGTGCAACGCGGCGGTCCGTCCACCGGTCTACCGACGAAGACCGAACAGTCCGATCTGCTGCAGGCGATGTTCGGTCGCAACGGGGAATCCCCGGTGCCGATCGTGGCCCCGCAGAGTCCCGCCGACTGCTTCGATGCCGCGCTCGAGGCGGCCCGGATCGCGGTCACCTACCGCACCCCGGTCTTCCTGCTGTCCGACGGCTACCTGGCCAACGGTTCCGAGCCGTGGCAGATCCCCAGCGTGGATGACCTCCCGGTCATCGATCCGGCTTTCGCCACCGCACCCAACCACACCGGCGACGACGGCGAAGCAGAGTTCTGGCCCTACCTGCGCGACCCGCAGACCCTCGCCCGGCCCTGGGCGATCCCCGGCACCGCGGGCCTCGAGCACCGCATCGGTGGGTTGGAGAAAGCCGACGGCTCGGGCAACATCTCCTACGACCCCGACAACCACGACCACATGGTGCGGCTGCGCCAGGCGAAGGTCGATGCGGTCGCCGAGACGATTCCCGATCTCGAGGTGGACGACCCCGACGGCGACGCCCGCATCCTGCTGCTGGGCTGGGGTTCCACCTACGGTCCGATCGGCGCGGCCTGCCAAATCGTCCGCCGATCCGGCGTGAAGGTGGCCCAAGCGCACCTGCGGCACCTGAACCCCTTCCCGAACAACTTGGGCGAGGTCCTCACCCGATACGAGAAGGTGGTCGTTCCGGAGATGAACTTGGGCCAGCTCAACATGCTGCTGCGCTCGAAGTTCCTGGTCGACACCTACGGCTACAACCAGGTGCGGGGGCTGCCGTTCAAGTCCAGCGAACTCGTCGATGTCATCACCGAATTGGATCAGCAGATGCAGGAGTCCGTATGAGTACCGATGCCTTCCCGGCCCTGTCCCTGGTACCGAAGTCCGATATCGAGATGAAGGCCAAGGACTTCAAGACCGACCAGGAAGTGCGGTGGTGCCCGGGCTGCGGTGACTACGCGATCTTGGCAGCGATCCAGGGCTTCATGCCCGAGTTGGGGCTGAAGAAGGAGAACATCGTCTTCGTCTCGGGCATCGGCTGCTCGTCTCGCTTCCCGTATTACATGGACACCTACGGGATGCACAGCATCCACGGGCGGGCCCCGGCGATCGCCACCGGTTTGGCGAGCACCCGTCCGGATCTGTCGGTGTGGGTCGTCACCGGCGACGGCGATGCCTTGAGCATCGGCGGCAACCACCTCATCCATGCGCTACGCCGCAACGTGAACTTGAAGATCCTGTTGTTCAACAACCGGATCTACGGACTGACGAAAGGCCAGTACTCCCCCACTTCCGAGCAGGGCAAGGTCACCAAGTCCACACCGCAGGGTTCATTGGACTACGCCTTCAATCCGGTGTCGGTCGCCCTCGGTGCGGAAGCGACCTTCGTGGCCCGCACCATCGATTCCGATCGCAAGCACATGACCGAGGTTCTGCGCGCAGCGGCCGCACACGAGGGCTCCGCACTCATCGAGATCTACCAGAACTGCAACATCTTCAACGATGGTGCCTGGGAACCGCTCAAGGAGAACGATGTCCGCGAGGACAACCTGATCCGCCTCGTCGACGGCGAGCCCATCATCTTCGGCAACAACGCCGATAAGTGCGTGATCCGCGATACCGATGGTCACCTGCAGGTCATGGACGTTGCGGACGTCGACCAAGCGGACATCATCATCTTCGACGCCCACGCCAAGGATCCGGGTTTGGCCTTCGGACTATCGCGGCTGTACAACCCGCGCACTCTCACCAACACCCCGATCGGGGTGTTCCGTGATGTCACCCACCGGGAGGCCTACGACCGCATGGCCCAGCAACAGGTGGCCGACGTCATCGCGGAGCAGGGGCGAGGGGATCTGCAGGCACTGCTTCGCGGCAGCGATACCTGGACAGTCAACTGAGCACCGAAACAACGCAGGCATCCGCCCAACATCGGCTCGGGCTGACCCTGGGCGTAGCCGCATGGGTGATGTGGGGCCTGTTCCCGCTGTACTTCGCGCTGTTGGATCAAGTC
>CAJXNV010000179.1 GCA_913057155.1 uncultured Actinomycetes bacterium
AATGTCGCAAGACGTGTCGGCGCCCTCGTGGCGGCCTCGGCCCTGGCCATCGGCTTCGCGCCGGCCGTATCCGCCGATCACCCCAGCGAAGGTGGCGGGTTCCTCGGCGCACCGAGCACGCTCGATGGCCGGTGGGCGGCACCGAAACCGGTGGGGGCGAAGGTCTGCCCCACCAAGGATTTCTGGATCGGCGACGGCTGGGGTGCCGACCGCGGCAGCCGCAAGCACAAGGGCATCGACCTCGCCGCCGACCGCGGCACCCCGATCTTCGCCATCGAGGACGGTCGGATCGACCGCACCAAGTTGCAGGCGAACGGTGCACTGCAGATCGTGCTGAAGGGCCAAAGCGGCAGCAAGTACTACTACGGCCACATGGACGAAGTCTTCGTCTCCGGCGGCGACAAGGTGATCGCCGGTCAAGTGATCGCGACCATGGGCGACACCGGCTCTCCCGGCGCCGTCCACCTGCATTTCGAGTTCTGGCGGAGTGGCGGGGAGTCAGCTGCGGTCAACCCCAAGAAGCTCATCAACCGCATCTGCCGGTAGCCCTTCGCCCACGGCGAACGCGGGAAGGTCGCGATCGTCGCCTGCGTTTTCCCTTCCACAGAGTTCGCGCTGGTGCGCGAACCGAGGAAAACGTGGAGGTAAGAACACATGAGCACGATGATGCGGATGAACCCCTGGGCCGGATTCGGTGCGGTCGACGCCGATTTCGAGAACATGGTGCGTAAGGCCTTCGGCACGCAGACCGCGTGGGTGCCGCCGGCGGATATCGAACGCGACGGCAACGATGCCCTGATCACCCTCGAGATCCCGGGTGTTCCACCCGAGGATGTGAACGTCGAGGTCAAGGATCGACACTTGACCGTCTCCGGCGTGCGCGAACAGCGCGGCGCTAACGACAACGACGACGAACAAGTGAGCGTCATCCGTCGCGAGATTCGGCATGGTGAGTTCGCGCGCTCGTTCCGACTGCCGGCGCACATCGCACCGGAGAACGTTTCCGCGAACTATCGCAACGGCCTGCTCGAGGTGCGCGTCAGTGGCGTTCGCCAGCCCGAGCCCGAGCCGGCTCGGATTCCGGTGACGACCACAGTGCAAGGCGATATCGAGAACGACTAGCAGCAGGTCGTAACTCGACCTTGTCGGTTGCGAATTGCGTAAAGCGAGTGGGACGGATGGCGTGATCCGTCCCACTCGCTTTCGGTTTCGGCTGAATCGAGGTCGACTGCTCGTTAGCATCAGGCGACGCGCTAAACGCGAGACCTGCCCGGCGACAACAAGGTGATGATTCACAGTGGCTGATCCAGCCGAAGCAGTCGACGCAACCACAGCCACGGAAGAGTCGCTCGATCGCGAGCAGAAAGCCAGAGCACGCAACAGCGTCATCTACGGATCCTCGGGAACCGTCATCGAATGGTTCGACTACGGCCTCTACCTCTACTTGGTCCCGGTTGTCTCACCTCTGTTCTTCCCTTCCAGCGATCCGATCTTCTCGGTGCTCGCGACTCTCGGTGTTTTCGCCGCAGGATCCGTTCTGCGTGTAGCGGGAGGGGCCTTCTACGGCAGCATCGGTGACCGCCTCGGTCGGAAACGTGCCTTGGTGCTGTCGATCGTGTTGATGACGGTGCCCATGGTGTTGATGGCAGTGCTACCGACCTATGCCGCTATCGGCATCGCGGCACCCATCCTGTTCACCGTCATGCGGATGGTCCAGGGCTTCTCGGCTGGTGGCGAGTATTCCGGCGCGATGGTGCAACTCGTCGAGCAGGCACCACCCAAGCGACGTGGCTTCGTGACAGGGTCGGTCGTCCTGACCTCGGGCATCGGCATCCTGCTCGCATCCGTCTCGGTGCTCATCATGCGAAATGTTCTGGACCCGACGCAGATCAGCGACTGGGGTTGGCGGGTTCTGTACCTGTTCGGTGGCGTCCTCGGATTGTTCGCATTGCTCATGCGCCGTCGGATGATGGAATCGGAGGCTTTCGAGAAAGAGCAGGAAGAGGGCAGCGCCCCGAAGCAGCCACTGCGCTATGCCTTCCGCTACCTCGCGAAGCCCATCGCCATCACTGCGATCATCGCCGGCTACGGCAACTTGCTCTACTTCGTGATCGTCGGCTTCGTCCCAGACATCCTGGAGGAGTATTCGCCGATCGATGACAGGGAAACGTTCCTGGTCGTCACGTTGATGACGGCCCTGTTCGCCTTCGCGACCCCGTTCTTCGGATTGTGGTCGGACAAGGTAGGGCGCAAACCCCTGATGATCGCCGGAACCATCGGCTACGTCATCCTCGCGATCCCGCTGCTATGGATATTCAGTTTCGACCCGCTGATCTGGGCGATATTCGCGGGGATCGTGGCGCTGTTCTTCTTGATGCTCTTCTACGGACCGTTGATGGCGGTCGTGGGTGAACAGTTCCCATCCCGTGCCCGCTACTCGGCGCTCGCGACCGGCTACAACATCGGATCGGGAATCATCGGTGGTACTGCACCGCTGGTCGCCGCGTGGACCATCACCGCCTTCGGCACGCCGGTAGCGCCTGCCTATTTCCTCATCGTTGCCTCGATCGTGACGTTGCCGTTCGTCATTCGCCTGAGGGAAACGAAGGGAATATCGCTCGAGGAACTAGATGCGGAAGCGCCGCAGGCCGAATGGGATTCGGCTACACGTTGACCGGGAATGGCCTCCCGGTAGCCTGTCGCGTCCGGGTCGCT
>CAJXNV010000180.1 GCA_913057155.1 uncultured Actinomycetes bacterium
GCGAAGGGAACGATCACCCGCCAGATCGCGATGCCGATCAAGATGATCAGGATCGGCCATTGCAGCCAGCCGAGCGAGAAGGAGCCGATGCTCCAGTTCGCCACCGAGAAGTACAACCAGGTGCCGACGAAGACCTCGATGATGAGGACGACCGCGGGCCAGATGAGCGCTCGCCAGTGCGGCTTGAACTCGAAGGCGATGCGTTCACCGGGGGCCAGGAGCTTCGTCGGGTACGTCACCGCTGAATAGTGGCATGAAGAACGTCCCCGGCGATGATCGTTCGCAACGTTTCACCGGTTCGTATCAGCAAGTGACCGGATTCGTTCACATCCTCTGCGGTGCCGATCACTTCCTCACCACCGGGAAGTTGCACGCGAACCAGCGATCCCAGGGTCGAACTACGGTCTCGATAGTCGGCGAGAACAGCCTCGAACGGCTGGGTAGTGCGCCGCTGCAGGTGCGCCAGCAAGGCCGCGAGTAACTCGCTCCTATCGGGATGCCGACCGGTCTCGATGAACCACGATGTTGCCCGCGGATCGGGCAGCGCCTCCGGTGGATAGTCGACGTTGATTCCGATACCGGCGACGATCGCCTCGGGTGCGGCCTCGACCAGGATTCCCGCGATCTTGCCGCCACCTGCGGCAAGCACATCGTTAGGCCACTTGATGGACAGAGTGGGGCCGGACAACTCCCGGGCAGCGTCCACGACCGCCAGCGCCGACGCGATCGGAAGGCGCGTGGCTTCGAGGCCGGCCCGAAGCACGGTGCTGCACCAAAGACCTGCTCCCGGATCGCTCACCCAGGTGCGCCCGTGCCTGCCACGGCCCGCGGTCTGCTCCCCCGCGACTATGCACGTGCCCTCGATGGCGCCGGCGCGGGCGGCGGCCAGGGCGTCGGCGTTCGTGGACCCGGTGGATTCCACGTAACGGGGGGCCGGCCACGGACAGCCGCGCTCGCCCAGCATGGCCAGCACGCGTTTCGGATCCAACTCACCAAGCGAGGGCACGTGGCTAAGGTACGCAGGGTCCGACCCCGTAGGAGGGATGGTCACCATGACCGCCGAGGCGAGCGACATCCAAGACCCCAGCGAGCCCCAGGGCGCCGAGCGCCGCACCACCGCCGGTAAGGCAGGCATCCTCAAGGCCCGCCGGGCCGACGCCGCCACCCGGCGTCAGGAAGCGATCGACAAGCAGCACGCCAAGGGCAAGATGACGGCGCTGGAGCGGATCGAAGCCTTCGTCGATCCCGATTCCTTCCAACAGATCGACGGGCTGGTACGCCATCGCTCGCACAATTTCGGACTGGAGAAGAACCGGCCCTTCGGCGACGGTGTCGTCACCGGGTACGCCACGGTGGACGGTCGCCCGGTGTGCATCTTCTCCCAGGACTTCACCACGTTCGGCGGCTCACTGGGCGAGGTCTTCGGTGAGAAGGTCGTCAAGATCATGGACTTGGCGATGAAGACCGGCTGCCCGATCATCGGCTTGAACGATTCCGGCGGCGCCCGCATCCAAGAAGGCGTCGTCTCCTTGGGGTTGTACGGGGAGATCTTCCGTCGCAACACGCAAGCCTCGGGCGTCATTCCGCAGATCTCGGTGATCATGGGGCCGTGCGCCGGCGGCGCCGTCTACTCCCCCGCCATCACCGATTTCACCGTGATGATCGACAAGACCTCGCACATGTTCATCACCGGACCGGACGTCATCAAGACGGTCACCGGCGAGGACGTCTCCTTCGAGGACCTCGGGGGTGCCCGCACCCACAACTCCACATCCGGTGTGGCGCACTACATGGCCACCGACGAGAACGACGGACTGGACTACGTCAAGGCGCTGCTGTCCTACCTGCCGAGCAACAACCTCTCCGATCCACCGGTGCTGCCCACCGAAGTGCATATGGAGTTCACCGACGAGGACTACTCCCTGGACTCGATCGTCCCGGACTCGCCGAACCAGCCCTACGACATGCACAAGGTCATCGAGGCGATCCTCGATGAGGACGAGTTCTTGGAGACCCAACCGCTGTTCGCACCGAACATGATCACCGGTTTCGGACGCATCGAAGGTCACGCGGTGGGCATCGTCGCCAACCAGCCCATGCAGTTCGCCGGAACCCTCGACATCGAAGCCTCCGAGAAGGCCGCCCGCTTCGTGCGCACCTGCGATGCCTTCAACGTCCCGGTCATCACCTTCGTGGACGTTCCCGGCTTCCTGCCCGGCACCGAGCAGGAATACAACGGCATCATCCGCCGCGGCGCCAAGTTGATCTACGCCTACGCCGAGGCCACCGTGCCGCTGCTCACCGTGGTCACCCGCAAGGCATACGGCGGTGCCTACGTGGTGATGGGCTCCAAGCACCTCGGGGCGGACATCAACCTCGCCTGGCCGACCGCCGAGATCGCGGTCATGGGCGCGCAGGGCGCGGTGAACATCCTGTACCGCAAGGACCTCGCCGATTCCGCCGATCCCGACACCCGGCGCAGCGAACTCATCGACGAATACACCGAGCATCTCGCCAACCCCTACCAAGCAGCAGAGCGCGGCTACATGGATCGGGTCATCTTCCCGCACGAGACACGCCTGCAGATCACCCGCGCGCTGCGCACCCTGCGCGGCAAGCGCGCCGCCGGCCCACCCAAGAAGCACGGGAACATCCCGCTGTGAGCGAGGACAGCACGAAGTCGCCGAT
>CAJXNV010000181.1 GCA_913057155.1 uncultured Actinomycetes bacterium
GTACGCCGCGTAGGACTTGAACCTACAACCCGCTGATTAAGAGTCAGCTGCTCTGCCAATTGAGCTAGCGGCGCGAGGAAGAGAAGGTTATCACCGCAGCAGGTCCACGAGCCGGGCCACCCGAAGGGAGTCTGCGGGCGGCAGGATCCACTCCTCGCGACCCAGAATCCGACCGCTGACTGCCTCGAACATGTCCCGATAGGCGTCGGTCGGCGCGAAGGACTCGGTGTGCTCACCGACGAGCAAAGTGGTGGGCTCGCGCCATGTCGTGAACGCTTGTTCGTCGGGCACCCGGATCTGGGAATCGCTTCCCCGCACGAGAAGTCGCTGGGACTCTGGCATCGCGAAGGAAGCCACGATCGAAGCGCGGCCATGTGCCTCGAGGTCGAGGCGTGCCTTGGTGGTCAGATCCACGCCGAGACCACCGCTGACCCGTTCCACTTCCGGACGCACGCGATCCGTCTCGGGCAGGCAGCCGACGAGCGCATGCAGGGGATAGACGCCGATGTCCAAGAGCGCCCCGCCACCGAGCATGGGATCGAGGCGGTAGTTGCCGTCCGGGACACCTTCGAAAGTGAACGTGCCGAGGAAGTCCTCGAGATTGCCGATCGCGCCGGAGGAAGCCAGTGCGGTGATCCGTTGCATGCGCGGATGCCACATCGACCAAGCCGCTTCGACGACAAGCCGGTCGGCTGACTCGGCGGCTTCGAACACGGCTGCGGAATCGTCAGCCGAGAGAGTGAGCGGCTTCTCGCACAGCACGTGCTTGCCGGCGGCGAGCGCATTCAGGATCCAGGGTGCGTGCTGGTCGTTGGTAAGCGCTATGTAGACCGCGTCGATGGAGTCGTCGGCGAGCAAATCGGCGTAGGCCGCGTAGGCGCGTTCGGGTTCCAACTCGCGCGCACGTTCCAGATCCCGCGAGGCGACCGCCGCCAAGGTTGCGCTCGGCGCCGAGCGCAGAGCACCCGCGGTCGCGGTCTTGACGATCCAACCTGCTCCCAGGATTCCCCAGCGGACGGTCATCGGGTCCTCAGGTCAGCCGCGGCACGACCGGTCGACCGAGATCGCGCGCGGACTCCTCGGCTGCTTCCATCACGGCCACCACATTGCGCGACTGGATGGGAGAGACCTGCATAGCCGATCCGGAATCCAGGAATCCGGCGAGTTCGGCGTGGAAGGTGTAGGGGGTGACGTCATCGAGCGGGATCTGTTGCGAGGCGCCGGTGTTGTCGTAGAGGAAGATCCGTGCCGGGAGATCGGCCACGGCGGGCTCCGCGGCGGGGTCCCACTCGGCCACGATCGCACCTTCGGTTCCGAGCACATGGAACTTCGGTTTGCGGGCTGCCGCCAGATCCGAATGCACGAAAGTGGCTCGGGTCCCGTTCTCGAAGGTCACGCTCACCTCGGCGTGGTCGGCGTTGGTGGCGTGCAGCCACTTGCGCTTGTGGTTCAGCCCCGAGACGTAGGCGATGGGCGCATCGAAGATGTTCAGCACCTGATCGAGGTAGTGCGAGCCCCAATCGAAGATGGCCCCACCGGAGACGGCGGCATCGGAGTGCCAGTAGTCGCAAGGACGCGAGTAGCCGCCGACGAAGCTGTCGTAGTGGAAGACCTCGCCGATAGCTCCCTCACTGATGAGTCGACGCATGGTCACGAAGTCCGGATCGAATCGCCGGTTTTGGTAGACGACGAGGGTCTTGCCCTTCTCGGCGGCGTAGGCCAGGGCTGCATCGCACTCGGCGGCGGTCAGCGCCATGGGCTTCTCGAGGACCACATGCAGGTCGCGTTCGAGGGCCTTCATCGCCCAGTCGTGGTGACTGTTCGGGGGAGTGGAGACCACCACCAGGTCGACCAAGCCCGAATCCAGCATCTCCTCGGCGTCGGTGAAAGCCGCGACATCCGGCGCCAGTTCGCGGGCCACCTCGATTCGCTCGGGGTTGGTGTCGCAAACGGCGGTCAAGGTGAGTCCGGGTGTGGCCTGCACAGCCTGGTTGTGCTCGTGACCGATGGCGCCGTAGGCGAGTAGTCCGATGCGTGTTTCCGACACGTGTCATCTCCTCGAAGGTGCTGGGGATGGGGTGACGTTAACGGACTCCCAGTGACTGCGCTAACTGACGTGCCATGGCGGCTGTCCCCTGTGGGTTCGGATGGAACGACGCGGAAGCGAATGGACCGGAGATCGCGGTGATCCCGAACACCCAGGCGTCCGCGCCCGCGCAAACTCCACGTCCGGTCTTCGAATCCCCGGAACTACCCCAGATCCCGACCACCGGGGACCAGCCGAATCGCGAGGTGGCGAGAATCTGGCCGTTCAGTGTGCCCTGCGCGGTGGACAGATTCCGACTCGAGCCCAGGAAGGTGGTAAACCGATAGGGATTGGGTGCCTGCGGCACCAGGATCGTGTCACGAGCCCATGCGAAGTCCGCCGGGCTCAGCGTCAAATAACGGCAGGGGGCGCCAACGGCGTTGCGGGTGATATCCGGGTAGGTCATCGGAAGCACTCGCGCATCACCGGCAAGCGAGAGACCTGCTACTTGCCGACCGCCCGCCAGATCGCACGTGCCACCGTCGAGGCAATCGGCGATGCGCTGGTAGCCGGCCGGCAACCTTCCGGTCAGGGCCTGCACACCCTGTTGCACTGTGGGAAACCGATTGAGCGGCGCGGAGTTCCCGCTTGCGAG
>CAJXNV010000182.1 GCA_913057155.1 uncultured Actinomycetes bacterium
CCGGAGACGAGGTAGAGGTCGTGGTCGACCTGGATGGATCGACTCTGCCGGTCCTCGTTCATCGTGGACAACGTGGCGCGGTCGACCACCCAGCCTCCGAACCCGGCCACGGTCTCTCCCGCGGCGATCGGTTCGGTCGCGTACGAGCCCCAGCCCTTCCCGCCGGCTGGTCGTGCTTCGGCTTTCGGCGTCAACCAGTTGTAGTCCAACAGGCCACCTTTCTCGGCCCCGACTCCCGGGGAAGCAGACAAGAGCACAGGAGTCTGACACAACAAGATGACCGGCCCTTGACCGGGCAGCCGCGCACCGAGCACCGGACACGGCGCCGCGGAGCGCTTGCTGCCACGATGAACCCATGAGCGACCAGCAACCCGTGATCGGCCAGGACGGCGCGCCCGTGCAAGCAGACGCCAACGACGACGCCAACGATGACATCAGAGCCGACACCATCGACCAAGCAGCCAGCGATCCCTCCAGCCTGGTGCAACAACCGGCCAAGGTGATGCGCATCGGCTCGATGATCAAGCAGCTGCTCGAGGAGGTGAAGTCCGCGCCCCTGGACGAGGCCGCCCGCGCCAGGCTGAGCGATATCTACTCCCAATCGATTGCCGAACTCAAGGACGGCCTAGCCCCGGAACTGGTCGACGAGTTGCAGCGCCTTTCGCTGCCGTTCACCGAGGAAGCCGCACCGAGCGAGGCGGAGCTTCGAATCGCGCAGGCGCAACTCGTGGGTTGGCTCGAGGGCCTGTTCCACGGCATCCAAGCCGCGGTGTTCGCCCAGCAGATGGCGGCCAAGGCCCAACTCGAGCAGATGCGCGGCCAACCCCAGTTGATGGCCGGCGGGCACGGGGGATCCGGTGCGCCCGCACCGGACGGTTCACCCGAGCAGCAAGGCGGCGTGGGGCACTACCTCTGATTCGATAGCACGCGCGCGGATAGGTTTAGCCGGTGATCGACCCCATCGTGTTGCGCACTGATCCCGAGCGGATCCGCGAGTCCCAGCGCCGTCGCGGCGAGGATCCCGCCGTGGTCGATCGGCTCATCGCCGCCGACCAACAGGCCCGCGATGAGCGTCAACGATTCGATGAGTTGCGCGCCGAGCAGAAGGCACTCGGCAAGCAGATCGGTCCCATGCAGGGAAAGCTCAAGAACGCCGACGACGCCACCAAGCCCGAACTCCAAGCGCAGGTGGACGAACTGATGGCCAAGGCGCAGACACTGGCCGATCAGGTGAAGGCCGCCGATGCGGCCGCGCACGAGGCTGCGGATGCGACGGCGGCGCTGTGGTTGGAGGTTTCCAACCTGGTCAACTTGGATTCACCCGTTGGTGGTGAGGAGGACTACCGCGTCCTCGAGCATGTGGGCACCCCCCGGGATTTCGCCGCGGAGGGGTTCGAGCCCAAGGACCACCTGGAGATCGGTGAAGCACTGGCAGCGATCGATGTGGATCGCGGCGCGAAGGTGTCCGGGTCGCGTTTTTACTACCTCACCGGTCCGGGTGCGGAACTGGAGTTCGCGCTGCTCAATCTGGCCATGGAGCACGCGCGCCGGCACGGGCTCACTCCGGTGATCACCCCGGCATTGGTGTTGCCCAGCGCGATGGAGGGCACGGGTTTCCTCGGTCAGGCCGCGGAGAACGTGTACCGCATCGAGTCCGATGACATGTATCTCGTGGGCACCAGCGAGGTCCCGCTCGCAGCGTTCCATTCCGACGAGATCATCGACGCCGAGCAGTTGCCGTTGCGCTACGCCGGCTGGTCGAGTTGCTTCCGCCGGGAAGCCGGTTCCTACGGCAAGGACACCCGGGGCATCATCCGCGTGCACCAGTTCGACAAGGTCGAGATGTTCGTGTTCTGCGATCCGGATCAGGCCGAAGCGGAGCACGCGAACCTGCTGGCGTGGGAGAAGGAGTTCATCGATGCCTTGGAGATCCCCTACCGGGTGATCGATGTCGCCACCGGGGATCTGGGTTCCAGCGCCGCGCGGAAGTTCGATATCGAAGCGTGGATTCCCACCCAGGATGCCTATCGCGAAGTGACGAGCACCTCGAACACCACGGAATTCCAGGCCCGCCGCCTGAAGATCCGCATGCGCAAGGACGGCAGCACCGCACCGCTAGCCACCTTGAACGGCACGCTCTGTGCGATGCCTCGCATCATCGTCGCGCTGCTGGAGAACCACCAGCAACAAGACGGCAGCGTCGACATCCCCGTTGCCCTTCGCCCCTACCTCGGAGGTCGAGTCACCCTGTGACCACCAACATGCCCGATAGCAGCATTCCCCACATCGACGACGGACTCCCGATCGATTGGACTCCGCAGTTGATCGCCTTGGACATCGACGACACCCTCACCGTCCATCTCGGCGATATGAAGCCGCGTGTGATCGAAGCGATCGCCGGTGTGCGCGAGAAGGGCATCGACGTCGTGTTGGCCACCGGGCGTTCTTTCGACACCACCACACCCGTCGCCCGGGACGCCGGCATCGACGGCCATGTGGTCTGCAGCAACGGTGCGATCCTCGGTGATGTCGCGAAGGACAAGATCGTCGAAGCGATCACTTTCGATGCCACGCCCGTGATCGAGCAACTCAACGAATTGGTGCC
>CAJXNV010000183.1 GCA_913057155.1 uncultured Actinomycetes bacterium
CGCACACCGGACTCGATCTTCGAGAGCGCGTAGGTGCGTGCGGCGAGCACCTGCGCCTGGAGCGCGGCGTCCGGCCACGAACTGCTGACTTCCGCGATCCCGTACAGGTACTCATCGTGCAACCGAAGCGAGTTGACCGCGTTCAGTCGCGTCCTGGAGTTACCGCCCTTGGGCAGCACCTCGATGGTGCCGTAGCGGTAGCGGTGACCCTCGGAATCGAAGTTGCCGCCCTTGTCGACCACGTTCGCGAGCCCGGACCAGGTCAAGGTGGCGCTGGGGAAAACCCCGAGTTCCTGCCGGGCGCCGCCGACGATCTTCGCCGCCTGCACTGCGCCGGAGTTGCCGGTGAAGTAGAAGCTCTCCCCCGGTCCGGCCGTGACGATGTTCCCGCCCAGATTGGCCTGCACGGTGCCGTCGCCTTCCACGGCCTCGCCGCGCACGCGGACGTGCTTCTTGTCGTATTCCAGGTTCACCCGGATGTTCATGTCGTCCTGCACCGGTTGAACGCTCGTGCCTTGGTAGTAGTGGGTCACGATCGATGCCGCATCCATTCCCGCGTTCGCCATCGCCAGTGCGCCGTATTGGCTCATGCCCACGCCGTGTCCGAAGCCCGCGCCGCTGAGCGTGAACGAGGCCGGTGCACCGCACGGATCCGGCGGTGAGGTGGGTGTGGCCAGCACCCGCCCGGAGCTGACCCACGGGTAGAGCGCTTCGCCACCCGCGGTGGCGTTCATCGCGATCGTGTACTCGCCCGGTGGCACCTGGTTGCCGGCGTCGTCGCGCTGGTCCCAGTCGATCTGCAGCGGACCCGGCGCGGCCTGCTGGCCACTGATGTTGCGGACTACGTCACCGCATCGGTTGGTGATGGCAACGGTCCAGGACAACGGCGCGTTCGTGGACGCCGTGATCGACATCGGGCCCCCGGCCCAAGCAGCGGGGTTGGCCGTCGGGTTGACCATGCCCGCGCCCATCTTCGCGGTGGTCGCCGCGCGGATGGCCGGGATCTGATCCTCGAGATGCTTGCCCGGGCACTTCGTGGCGCCGATATCCCCGTGCCCGCCGACCACCAGCGCATTCGCGACTTCCCCTGGGTCGTAGCGCGAGGTGCCCTTATCCGAATCGGAAACCAGTGGGATGGTGCCGTTCGGATCACGGTGGTGCATGGCTAGCTTCCAGGCCGTCAACGACGACACCGAGTCCACGATCGCCGCCATCTGATCGGCCGCGGGCTTGGCCTTGGCGAAGTTACCGATCGCCGAGACCGCGAACGTTTGATCGTTGAAGCCCGCGGTGTGCCCGCCGACCACCGGCTGGTCCAGTCCACCGGCGCGGCCCTCGTAGAGCCGACCGAAGCGATCGACCAGGAAGTTGTAGGCCATATCGGAGTACTTCAGACCCTTGGTGAACCAGCTGTAGAGGTTGCGCACCTGCTTGGCGGCCTGCTCGGGGCTGTAGTTGTTCTTGGTCGCCGTGTGGTGGATCAACGCCGCCTTGATCGTCGGGGAGTAACGCGCCGATCCGCGGCGCAGGCTCTCGTCGGCGCCCCACTCGGCGCGGGAGATGATCGGCGGCATCGCGGCGGTCGTCCCCGCACGGGCCACGGACACCGGCTCGATCGCCGAACCGTCCGGCGGGTCGGGCAACTGCGCATCTGCCTCGGCGACCGGGTTGTCGACGAACACCACCTCGGCACCGTCCGGCTCCGCGCCGCCGGGGGTGTCGATGCGCACCTGGATGCCGTCGGCTTCGTCGGTCAGCAGCGGGTTGGTGCCGTAGCGGATACCGCGGGCCTCGGGGGAATCGACATCGGGGCCGTGATCGGTCAGCGTCAACGGCTCCCAGGTGCTCCAGCCCGAACCCTCGCGCACCCGCACGAGAACCCGGGTGCCCGGCTCGAACGGCTCATCTGCGGTGATACCGACCAAGCTGAACGGGTCGACCGACTCCGCGCGGGCGGCGATCGCCGGCTCGAGGTCGGCGGCTTCCTCTTCGCTTTGCTCGTGCCCGTGGTCGTCGTGCGCGTGCTCGTCGTGCCCGTGGTCGTCGTGCCCGTGCTCGTCCTCGTCGTGCGCGTGCGCGTGGTCGTCGCTGGTGAAGGTCAGCGTCGCCTCGCCAGCCGGTGCCAAGCCCAGTCCGTCCACCTCCGCGCTGTCGACGAGGGAATCCCAGGAGGCCATGGCCACCGTGGACTCCTCGATCACGCTGGGGTCCACGCCCGAAAGCGGCAGCGAGGTACTGGTGGCGGTGACCGGCTCGCGCTCGATCGGCTCGCGATCGCCCTCGCCGGGCAACGAGCCGACCACCGGAACGGTCAGGCCGGCGGCCACCACGGCGGTGGCCAGGATCGAAGCGGTGATGCTGCGCCGCACGCTGACCTCCCTTCGCCGGTGCCGGTCACGGGCGCCGGACCTAGGTGACCGGCTGACCTGTGCCTGTGTGACGTTATGACGACATTGTTGACATAGACCCGTGACTTTTGCCCACGGTGCCATGGATTCGGCGGATATACAAAGCCTCACACGGCTCAGCCGTCACAGCCGTCACCGGCACGCCCGGAAATCGGAACGTTGGCCCCTCGCCGTGCGTCCTACGGGAGTC
>CAJXNV010000184.1 GCA_913057155.1 uncultured Actinomycetes bacterium
TTGGCGGCGATCGGCGCGAAGTACGGCAAGAGCAACGCTCAAGTGATGATCCGCTGGCACCTGCAGTTGGGCAACGTGGTGTTGCCGAAGTCGGTCACTCCCGAACGCATCGCTGCCAATATCGATGTCTTCGACTTCGAACTCGATGCCGACGACCTGATCGCGATCGAAGGCCTCGAAGACGACAGCAAGCGAACCGGACCGAACCCGGATCTGTTCAACCAGGCGTAGACCTAGGTCGCCGTGGCGTTATCGACTAGGCGGCGGTTCGTGCGTCCAAGTTCTCCTGCGGCAGCATGTCCCCGGCTGCCTCGCAACTGCGCTCGATGCGTGCCGCTGACTTGGTGATGCGGTTCATCTGCTTCTTCTTGATGCCGTCGATGCCGTCCTTGGGCTTGACCCGACCGAGGTTGCGCTGGATGCGGTTGGCGTTGATCAAGACCCGCTCGGGCAACTCACCGGAGATATAGGCCTCTTCCGAGGCGAGCACCATCTCATCGGTCAGGCCTTTGAGTTCGGCGAGGATGTCGCGCTTCTTTTTCTTCTTCGCGTCCTCGGCACCGTTCATCTCGCTCATCTTGAGGTCGAAGGCGAAGAAGGTCTGGCAAGCGTCGATGACCTGCACGGCGTCCTCGACGTCGGTGTCCAGGGCGGCCGTCGGCGCATCGGTGGGTGTGGCGGCCTCGGTCGCGGAATCGTCGCCGCCACCGCACGCCGCCAGGCTGAGCGCCAGCGCAGCGCTCGCGGCGCCCGCGACGATCTTGGTCCGTGTCCGCATTGGTCGCATGAGAGCCTCCCAGCAGCCGATTTAGTCACGAAAGCGTAACGCGCCCGGCCCCTGTTCGCCGGACATCCGCCGATGTCGGTGCGCCGGGCAGGCTAACCGGCTGGAGCCCGGGAGCCCGCCGCGGGTCGATCCGGGCTCTCCTCGTCCTCCGGGCGGCGGTCCTTGGGCAGCGCGAAGGACACCAGCAGGCCCATCGTGACGAAGCCGGCCGCCACCGCCGCGGTCACCTGCGCGGCTGAGGTGTACGCCGCCTTCGCCTCGTCTGCCACGACGGCCATTCCCGGACGCTGCTGCAGTTCGATGATCGCCTGCCCGGCCGTTCGATCCACTTGCTCTACGACCTGTTGCTGTTGGTCTGCCGGCAGCGTGCCGTCCTGCTTCAAATCGGCCGCGAAGATGCTCGCAAGGGCGCCGAAGAGCACCGAGCCCAGGATCGCCGCACCCAGGGCCGAGCCCACTTGCCGGAAGGTAGAGGTCATGGCTGAAGCGCCACCACTCAATTCCGGTGGCACGTCGGCCAAAACCACGTTCGTCAGCTGCGCCGATGCGAACCCCAGTCCTAGGCCGTAGATCACTAGCGCCAGCACCAGCCACCACGGTGAGCGATCCACCGACAGGGTGAACCCGATGCCGGCGATGCCGGTTACCTCCAGCACCATTCCCAGGCGCACCGTCCGAGTCGGCCCCAGCGCCGCGGCAACATGTCGAGCGGCACCACCGGAGATCAAGGTTCCGACCGCCAGGGTCGCCAGGATCAGCCCGGTTGTCAGCGGACTGGTGCCGTGCACGGATTGCATCCACAGCGGCAGCGCGAACAGGATCCCGAACTCGCCCAGGCTCACCACCATCGCGACGATGTTCCCGAATCCGTACCGGCGGATCGTGAACAGGCTCAGATCGACGAGGGTCGTGCCACCGACCTTCACCCGATGTCTCTCCCAGGCCACGAAGGCCACCAACAGCAACGCACCGAGCGCGATCGCGATCGGCACGATCGACAGCCCACCGGTACCGATGGATATCGGGCCGAGGGTGAAATCGGAGATCGCGAGCCACCATCCGTAGGACTGGCCCTCGATGAGTCCGAACACGATGAGTGCCAGGCCCAGCGCAGTGAGCACGATGCCGAGTGGGTCGTAGCCACTGGCCTTGCGGCCGTAGTTCTCCGGCACGAAGCGGATCACCAGCAGCCCGGCGATGATCCCGATGGGGATATTCACCAAGAACGCCCAGCGCCAACTGAAGTCTTCGGCTAGCCACCCTCCGAGCAACGGTCCGAGACCGGCGGCTCCACCGAAGATCGCTCCCCACAGGCCGAAGGCCGCGGCGCGCTGGCGACCTTCGAACAACACATTGATGACCGCGATGGACGAGGGCAGCATCATCGCCGCACCGGTCGCCTGGACCGCCCGCGAAGCGATCAGGAAGGACGGATCCTGCGCGGACCCGCTGCCGAGGGAGCCGAGCAGGAAGATCACGATGCCGATCAAGAACAACTTGCGGCGTCCGAAGCGATCGGACAGCAACCCGACGGTGATGAGCAACGAGGCGAACACCAGCGAGTAGATCGAGTTCACCCATTGCGCGTCGGTCTGTGTGAGGCCGATGTCCTGCACCATGTCCGGCAGCAGGACGTTGACGATGCTGCCGTCGATGATGATGATGCTCAGGCCGATGAGCAGCGATGTCAGCGCCCACCACGGGTGTGTCGCAGTAGGACTGCTCACCGCGGGGCTACTCGCCGATGCGCTCCGCGCGGCTGCTTGGTTGCTGTCGCTCACCGTCACCCTTTCGTC
>CAJXNV010000185.1 GCA_913057155.1 uncultured Actinomycetes bacterium
CTGACCGCGGGGCAACTGCCCACGTACTTCGTCGGCTACCGCGCGGTACGCAGCATCGCCGAGGATCTACGTGTCCTCCACCCGGAATGGACCGATCGCCAGGTGCACGACCTCATGCTGTCGCACGGTTCCCCGGCCCCTCGCCACCTACGCTCACTCATCGGTATCTGAATGAAGAAGACGTGCATCGCCGTTGGTCTGAGTGCGGCCTTCTTGGCGGGCTGTTCGGCTGAAGCCGAGCAGCAGTCCATCCCGCAGGAAGTCTCCGAAACCGCGAATGCTGATGAACTACGAGCCTGGGCCTCCGATGTCTGCTCGGCAGCCGATGAACTGGAAGCGACCGTTACGTCGGTGACCGACGGGCTCGATGTCGACCTTTCCCAGGGCCTGGACCAGCTACCGGCGATCCAGGAGCAAGTAACCGCGAACCTCGATGAAGTGGAAGCACGGATCGAAGCGGTGGAAGCTGCTCTCGCAGCCGTTCCGGATGCATCGCCGGGCGTGACCGCGTTCGCCGCGGAGGTGGAAGTGCTCGTGGACTCGGCTCGGACATCCGGGCAGGAGGCGATCGATCTGCTAGCAGAAGCCGGTGCTGCCGGGAATCTGCTGAACGCCAGCCTCGCGATCACCGGTGCGGCGTCGGCCGCCAGGTCCGCAGCGTCGGATGCCAACGCAGCGCTGCAACTGCTCGATAGCGCCCGAGCCGAAACAGGTAGCGAACTCGGGGAAGCGTTCTCCACAGCGGAGGGGTGTCGATGAGCACCGTGGATCGAACCGTGCAGCGGGGGGATGAGAACCACCTTGGCTGGTGCGACCTCGTCGAGGGTCCGGGCGAACCGACGATCGATGCACTGGATGGCGCTAGCGAGTTGGACGCGGCCGTGGAGCCACTCGCGGTGCTGGTGCACCTGACGGATCTGCATATCTGCGACGCGGAGTCACCGGCTCGCGTGGAATACCTCGATCGACTCGGCGATCCCGATTCGCCTGTTCGCGAGGAAGTCGGTCACGTCGGCTCGTATCGGCCGCAGGAGATCCTCACGGTGCAGGTTGCCGACACCATGGTGCGAACCGTCAACGGGATCGAATGCGGGCCCATTACCGGAGCCCCGGTAGACATGGTGCTGCTGACCGGTGACGTCACCGACAACGCACAAGCCAACGAACTGTCCTGGTACCGAGTACTGCTCGACGGGGGCACTGTCGCTGCACGCAGTGGCGATGCTGCCCGTAGTTCATGGGTTGGGGTGAGCGACGCAGCGACGTGGGATGAGCGCTATTGGCACCCGGACGGGCCACCGGATGGGGTGGCGCCGGACCGTCCCACTGAGATCGAGGGCTACCCCCGCTGCCCGGGGCTGATCGAAGCCGCCCGCGCCGATTTCGATACTCCCGGGCTTTCCTATCCGTGGATCTCGGTGCACGGGAACCACGATGGTCTCTTGCAGGGCACGTTGCCCGCCGACGCAAAGGCACGGAGTTACGTCGTTGGCTCGAGTCGGGTAGTGGGACTGGCTCCCGACGCGGACCCGCTAGTGGCCTCATCGAGCAATGCGATGGTCGGGCCGGTGGAGTTCGACATCGACCCTGCGGCACCAACGCAGGAGGTTCCGGCGGATGAGCGGCGTCGGTTCGTGCAACAGGGAGAACACTCGCGGGTATTGGGTATGCCTGGAACCTACGGCGTGCGTGAACTCGGGGCACTGCGCTTGATCTACCTCGATACCGTGAACCCACACGGCGGATGGCAAGGATCGTTGGACGCCGAACAGTTCGAATGGCTCCAGGATCGACTAAGCGAGTCGACCGATACCTACACCGTCATCGCATCGCACCACCCATCGCCGACCATGGTGAACGACTACGCACCTGACGGTGCCATGCGTCGGATATTGGGTGATGAAGTGATCGGCGAACTGCTCGAACATGACCAGGTGATCGCGTGGATCGCCGGTCATGTGCACTTCCATGCTGCGCTTGCGCATCATCGGCCAGGTGACGACGCGCCGCACCTTTGGGAGATCACGACTTCGGCACTCATCGATTGGCCGCAACAAGGACGCGTCGTGGAGTTCCTGCGTAGCGGCGATCGGGTCGGGATCGCGAGCACGGTGATCGACCATGAAGCGCCGCTCGACTGGCGCTCGGCACTCACGTGCGGTTGGACGCCACAGACTATGGCTGCGCTATCCCGGGTGCTCGCGGCGAACGATTACCAACTGCGTGCAGACCCGGACTTCCGAGCGCTACGTGACGCGAATCCACAGGTGCGAAATCGAGTGTGGTGGCTGGCCGATCGGCTGGGGCACAATCGAACCTTGACATGATCCGAACACGCCGGATGGGCTTCCGGCGATCAGATAGGGCAGGCTCGAGGAATGAAACGACGCACCCTGTGGGTGAATCTGGGGATCGGCGCGGCGATCGTCGTGGTCATCGGCTTGATCTTCGCCGTCTTGCGCCCGGCTCCTGCGCCCGAGGAACAGCGCACGGTGACCGTGACCCGGGGGGACATCTCGGCGACGGTCACCGCGAGTGGCACCGTCGAGCG
>CAJXNV010000186.1 GCA_913057155.1 uncultured Actinomycetes bacterium
AAGGGTGCGCTGTCGGGTATTCACCCGGTGGATCTCTCTGCCACCGTGATCGATGCGCTCGTCCAGCGCTCCGGTATCGATCCCGAAGCGATCGACGACGTCATCTGGGGATGCGTCAGCCAGGTTGGCGAGCAGAGCGCGAACGTGGCGCGCAACGCCGCGCTGGCAGCTGGACTGCCGGAGACGGTCACCGGCGTGAGCATCGACCGGCAGTGCGGATCCAGTCAGCAGGCCGCGCATTTCGGTGCCGCCGCGGTGATGTCCGGGCAGATGGATGCGGTGATCGTCGGTGGTGTGGAGTCGATGTCGCGGGTGCCGATGTTCTCGAACATGGCCGGTGGCGATGGACCTTTCGGTCCGCGGATGCTCGACCGCTATCCGAACCTGGTGAACCAGGGCATCAGTGCGGAGATGATCGCCGAGCGCTGGGGGCTGTCGCGCGGCTACCTCGATGAACTGGCAGCCGAGTCGCATCAGCGCGCGGCGCGGGCCGCCAAGGACGGGTTGTTCGAGGCGGAGATCGTCGTCGTCGATACCGAAGCAGGGGAGGTGACAGCCGACCAAGGGATCCGCCCGGACACTACGGGGGAGTCGCTCGCTGCGCTGAAGCCGGCGTTCACCGACGACGGTGTGGTGACCGCGGGTAACGCCTCGCAGATCTCCGATGGCGCGGCGGCGCTGTTGATCACGAGTTCGGCCCGGGCGGAGGAACTCGCGCTGCGCCCCGTGGCGCGGCTGCATTCCTTCGCGATGGCCGGAGTGGATCCGGTGATCATGCTGACCGGACCGATCCCGGCGACCGAGAAGGTGCTCGATAGGGCGGGTCTGGATCTCGGGGACATCGGAACGTTCGAGGTGAACGAGGCGTTCGCTTCGGTGCTCGGAGCCTGGTACGCCGATACCGGCGCCGATCCGGCGCTGACCAACCCGCAGGGCGGGGCGATCGCGCTGGGCCATCCGCTGGGGGCGTCGGGGGCACGCCTGATGACCACGCTGGTGCACCGGATGCGCCGGGAGGGCACCCGCTACGGGTTGCAGACGATGTGCGAGGGCGGCGGGATGTCCAATGCGACGGTTGTGGAGTTGCTGTAGTCACAGCCGCCACAAACGGACCTAGTTATCCACACCCCGTCCACATCTGGGGATGAACTACAGCGGTGTAAGTCGGTTTCCCTCACGATTTCACGATGTCACCGGGCCGGGGGACACCCAAGCCGTGTGGACAACCGCACCCCATCTCACCCGTTTCCCCCGGATTCCGGGGGATGTGCGCAGATTTGGGGCGATTCCGGCGGAAGTGAAGCGAATCCCCCGGAATCCGGGGGAAACGCGTGGCGGGGGAAACGCGTGGCGGGAGTTAAGGGGTGGCTACTTCCACTTCGTGGACAGGATGAAGCCCACGATGATGAAGCCGAAGCCGATGCCGACGTTGACGAGCCCGTTCGCCTGCCCACCGATGGAGTTCATCACCGGGATCTGGGCGCCGGCCACGTAGAAGATCACGATGTAGATCAGGCCGATCACGAAGCACGCCACCATGGCCGGGGCCAGCCACGTGGGCGACCCGATCTTGGCGACCTTGCGCTCCCCCTTGCTCGGCGGCGGGGTGAACGGCTCCTTCTTGCGACCCTTGGACTCTGGCACGCCTCTAGCCTGCCACACATCGCCGAATCCGGTGTCGGAGAATGAGCCCGTGGACACCCCCGCGCCTCGGATCCTCGTGGTGGACAACTACGACTCCTTCGTGTTCAACCTCGTGCAGTACCTCGAGCAACTCGGTGCCGATGTGACAGTGGTGCGCAACGACGACGTCACCCCCGAGCAATGCCGCAACTACGACGGTGTCCTGCTGTCTCCCGGCCCGGGCACTCCCCAGGATGCCGGGGCGTGCGTGCAGATCGTGCGCGAGTGCACCGGTGCGGTACCGATCTTCGGTGTGTGCCTGGGCCACCAGGCGATCGCCGAGGCCTTCGGTGCGACGGTCACCCAGGCGCCGGAGTTGCTGCACGGCAAGACGTCCCAGGTGCAGCACGACGATGCCGGTGTGCTCGCCGGCCTACCCAAGCCGTTCACCGCCACCAGGTACCACTCCCTAGCGGTCGACCCGGCGACCGTGCCGGCCGAACTCGAGGTCACCGGCACCACCGAATCGGGTGTGATCATGGCGCTCAAGCATCAACAGGCCCAGCTCGAGGGCGTGCAGTTCCACCCGGAGTCGGTGCTGACCGAGGGCGGTCACGAGATGCTCGCGAATTGGCTCGCCGAGTGCGGCTACCCGGTTGCCCGGGATCGCGCGCGAACGCTCCAGCCGGTTATCGGCAAGAACGACGACGACGTCACCGACTAACCGCGAACTTGCGCGCTCACGGCGCGAACTTGCTTGCTGCAGCGTCGACCTTGCGCGTCCTTGATACAACGACGACGCCGGCCCGCTTCCTGTGGACGAAGCGCAAGTTCGCGCCCGCACCGGGCAAGTTCGCGCCCGCACCGGGCAAGTTCGCGCCCGCACCGGGCAAGTTCGCGCCCGCACCGGGCAAGTTCGCG
>CAJXNV010000187.1 GCA_913057155.1 uncultured Actinomycetes bacterium
GGCATTAGAAGCTTTCACGTGCTTGCCAGAGTTCGGGGAAGCTGTGCGGGTGCTGCAACGTGGACGCCAGGTATCCGACACCGCTCGAACCACCGGTGCCTTGTTGGGTACCGATGGTGCGTTCGACCATCATCACGTGTCGAAAGCGCCACTCGCGAAGGCTCACTTCGATGTCGACGAGTTGCTCGCAGACTAGGCCTGCCTGGTGGCCGGAGCGATAGACCTCCAGCACCGCGGCCAGGACACGATCGTCGGCTTCGTAGGGTTTCGAGAAGTCCCGATTCAGGATCTGCGCAGGCATCGCGAAATCGCAGGCGTCCAGGTAGGCGAGCGCGGAGTCCCAGAGCGATGGCTCGAGCATCCGCTTCTCCACTTTCTCGCGATGCTGGGGCAGCAGGTGGCTGGCGAATCGGCCGTCCCGTCGCCCCAGGATCGCCTCCAATTCACGGAATTGGGCCGACTGGAAGCCGCTGGCACTTTCCAGCCTGCTGCGAAAGGTGCTGAATTGCAGGGGTGTCATCGTGACCAGCACATCCACCTGCCGGATGCAGACCGCGAGGATCATCTTGACGCGGTTGAGTGTGGCGAGCACATCCTGCGTTCGCACCTCCAGCATCTGACGTTGGGCTTGCTCGAGTTCGTGCAATAGCTGCTGAAACCACAGTTCGTAGACCTGATGGATGGTGATGAACAACATCTCGTCGTGTTCGGGGCCCTCGGAAACCGGCCGCTGCAAGCTGAGAAGTTCGTCGATCGCCAGATAGTTCATGTAGTTGAGAGCATGTTGCTGTTCACTCACGTGACGCCACCTTCGATCGGGGTGGAATCGAGGTGGCGTCCGGAAGCGACGAGATCACGGGTACGTTCGAAACCGGTGTAGATCTCCTCGTAGGACGTATATAGGGGTGCCACCGCTACGCGGATCGTGTTCGGCTTCCGGTAGTCGGGAATGACGTTCGCGATATCCCGCATCGCCACCGAAATCCGATCGGCCTGCGGGTGGGTCAAGGACAGATGTCCACCTCGCTGGCTCGCCGCGCGAGGAGTTTCCAGTCCGAAACCCAGCGGAGCGAGGAATGCATCGAACAGCTCGATCATGAAGTCCGTCCCTGCGCCGGCTTTCGCTTCGATCTCCGCCATGCCCGCTTCGGCGAGTATCGACATCGAGACGTCGACGGCGGTGAGTCCCACGATGGAGGGACTGGCGATCTGGAAACCGCGCATTCCCGGGGCCCGATCGAATTGCGGACCCATGGTGAACTGATCGCGTTGCCCGAACCAGCCATCGATAGGAGTATCGAGTCGGCCCTGGTGCTCGGAGCGGATGTACAGCCACGCGGGGGAGCCGGGCCCGGAGTTGCAGTACTTGTACGTGCACCCGATCGCCAGGTCGACTCCCCACGCATCGAACTGCAAGTCCAAGGCACCGACGGCGTGCGATGCATCCCACAGCAGGTACGCACCGTGTTGACGGGCGGTTTCCGTGAGGGCCGGCACGTCCTGTCGGGCACCGGATCGGTAGTTGATGACCTGCAGGCAGACCAGGGCGACGTCGTCATCTACGTACTGCTCGAGGATCTCGGGGGTGATCCGTTCGCACTCGGCGATATGCGGATCCTCGTTCGGAATAGTCTTTAGTTCCATTCCCAGATCGGTGGCGATGCCCTGCAGGATGTAGCGATCGGTGGGGAAGTTGGCCTCGTCTACGACGATCGTCGAACGGCCGGGTCGATCCTTGATGGCGGCGATGGCAAGTCGATATAGGTTCACCGAGGTGGTGTCGGTGGCGAGTACCTGTCCGGACTGCGCACCGAGCACGGTGTTGCCGAGCCGGTCACCGACGGTCTGCGCCATATCGATCCAGTGCGACCAACCCGTGACCAGCTCGCCGCCCCACCCCTCGACGGTCATCTGCTGCACGGCCTGGGCCGTCTCCTTCGGTAGGCGACCGAGGGAGTTGCCATCCAGGTAGGACATATCCGGATCGGCGATGACGAAGCGATCCCGGAATCCGGCGAGTGGATCGTCCCTGTCGAGGGATCGCGCGTGCTCGAGGCTCGGTCCCATGGCTAGTCGTCCTGCGCAGCGAGCAAGCGCTGGAGGGTCGCTTCGGCCTTCGCCTTGTCCGGAACGAAGAGGCTGAGAACCTTCTTGCGGCCGGCTTGTCCGGACTTCACGTCGACCATCGATGGTGGGATCTCGAATTCCTGGGCGACAGCCGCCTCGATCGCGGCGTTAGCGCGCCCGGACTTCTCCGTCTCCCGGACGGCGACGATCAACTCCGGGGGATCGCCGTGCGTCCCACCGATGCGGGCACGGGAGGCGCCGGGATTCGCTCGGACGGTAATGGTGAACTCGGGCATGACAGCATCGTAGGAACGCAGGTCCTCGGAAGCACGGACATACGCTGAGATGCGCCACGCAGGGGTCGTTACGCTTTACCTCCCGGCGATCTTCGCCAGGGGGCGGTAGCTCAGTTGGTTAGAGCCCCGGACTCATAATCTGGTCGTCGTCGGTTCGAGCCCGACCCGCCCCAC
>CAJXNV010000188.1 GCA_913057155.1 uncultured Actinomycetes bacterium
GCAGCGGCCAGCCGCACGCTCAAGGCGCCATCACCGTCATCGCGCAGTCGCCAGATGAAGCCGTCTGCCGCCTCCGCCGCCTCGTTGACCTCGGCGATCAAGGCCACGAACTCGGCCATCTGCGCAGAGGACAGGGGATAGCGCGCACGAGCCAGGTTCATCTGAGCAAGGGGCATCTAGAAACGCTCGTCCAGATCGGGGTGGAGTTCATAACGACGTCCATACGCCTCGATTACGGCGATGATGATGGCCACGAGTGGTATGCCGATGATGGCACCGATCGGACCGAACAGCGCAGCACCGACGAAGACCGCGGCCAATGCCACACCGGAGTTGATGTCCATCGTGGAACTGGATATCCGCGGCGTGAAGATGTAGTTCTCGATCTGCTGATAGATCGTCGCGAAGATGACGATCCAGATGACGTCCCACGGATCGTTGAAGGCGGCGAACAGTGCCGGCACGATGATGCCCAGATAAGTACCTACGGTGGGAATGAACTGGCTCACGAAGCCGGCGAAGATGCCCATCGGCAGCCAGTACGGAATATCGATGATCCAAAAGAAGAACGCGTGCGCGGCGGACGCGATGATCGCCAGCGTGAGCCGGGAGATCACGAATCCACCGGCCTTACGCACCGAGATGTCCCACACGTCCATGAAGACCACCTGCCGATCAGGCGGCAGCCAGGAAGCGATGAAGCGCTTGATCTTGGGGGAGGACGCCGAGAAGTAGAAGCTGAACACCAGCACGGTCACGAACGAGAAGAGCACCCCGAACACCGAGGCCACCACGCCGATGATGCCCCCGGCTAGGGAGCCGGCGATGTCGGCCACCTGCTGGGTGGTCAGATTCAAGTTGCTGGTGATCTCGGCGGGATCGATGCCGGCGTCGAAGGTGCTGTTCAGCCACGCCACCACATCCACCACGAGGAAGGGCACGCTCAGGACCAGCGCCGTGGCCTGGTTCGCCAGCGCTCCGCCGAACAAGAACAGGAACAAACCGACGGCAACCGTCACGCTCAGCGCCACGATGGCGGTCGCGAGGGCGCGCGGCATTCCACGCCGCGCAAGACCGGTCACGAGTGGATCGAAGGAAATCGCCAACAACCAGGCGAGCAGGATGTTGAACAGGAATCCGGCCAGGCGCAGCGCGGTCCACTCGAATAGCTGGAACAGCAGGATCGCGACCAGGATGATCACGATGGTCTTGCGGAGGAATCTCGGATCCAGGGCGACCATCTGGACCGGGCGCCGGGCTCTGGGCTCCTCACTATCCCCGGCGCGGACGTCCGGGGGGCTCGGATCCTCAGCCATTCGAATCCTCCCGGGCGCGCCAGATGACGCCATCGCTGCCAGCCGGTGAGAATGTACCGTGCCGTTGTACCGAGATGAGGGAATTGTGCTGCGCACCCAGAAGCTGGGTGAGGCCGATCGCATCATCACGATCCTGACCCGCCGAAACGGCCGGATCCGGGCTGTCGCCCGCGGCGTGCGCAAGACATCGAGCCGGATCGGGGCCAGGCTCGAGCCGTTCAACCACGTGGACGTCCAGTTGTACGAGGGCAAGTCCTTGGACAATGTCTCGCAGGTCGAGACGATCGATCCGATCGGCGGGAAGATCGCCGGCGACTACGCCAAGTGGACGGCCGGCACCGTGATGCTCGAGACCGCGGAGCGGTTGACCTCCGAGGAGCGCGAACCCACAGTCCAGCAGTACGCGCTCCTGGTCTCGGGGCTGCGATCGATGGCTGGCGATGAGCATGCACCGACTCTCATCCTCGATGCGTATCTGCTGCGCAGCCTGGCGGTGGCTGGATTCTCGCCATCGTTCGATGAGTGCGCCCGCTGCGGTCAGCCCGGTCCGCATAAGGCCTTCAACATCCAAGCCGGCGGAATGATGTGTCCGGGGTGCCGCCCACCCGGCAGCGCGGCACCTAGCCCCATGACCGTCGCCCTGCTCGGCGCGCTGCTGTCCGGGGACTGGGACACCGCCGACCAAGCAGCCCAGCGCGAGCGCACCGAGGCCAGCGGCCTGGTCGCGGCATTCCTGCAGTGGCATATCGAGCGGGGCCTGCGATCCCTGCCCTTGGTCGATCGCACCTGGACGAATCACGCCCACGTCCAGAACCTGTGAGAATCCACTGATGGCACGTTCCAAGCGCCCCGCTCGGCAGCCCACCCCGCACCCTTCCGGTGCCAAGCCGCCGCAACTGCCCGCTGACCTAGTCCCGAAGCACGTGGCGATCGTGATGGACGGCAACGGCCGCTGGGCCAAGGAGCGCGGCCTTCCCCGCACCAAGGGCCACGAGATGGGCGAAGCGAGCCTGCTTGATTGCGTGCACGGCGCGATCGAGCTGGGCATCACTCACATCTCCGCCTACGCGTTCAGCACCGAGAACTGGAAGCGTTCACCGGATGAGGTGAAGTTCCTGATGGGCTTCAACCGGGACGTGATCCGTAGGCGTCGCGATGAGATGAACGAGCTCGGGGTGCGCGTGCGCTGGGCCGGACGC
>CAJXNV010000189.1 GCA_913057155.1 uncultured Actinomycetes bacterium
CGGATGATGCCTGGGGTGATATCCAGCGTGTTCAAGATGTGCAGGGCGATCATCTCTGCTTCATGGGAATCGGCCGGCTGATCGCTGAGCGTCACCTGGGCGGCTGCGCGGATGAATCTGGCTGGTGGCGTGTAGTCACCCGGCAGACCCATGAGGCCCTGTCCCTGGCCTAGGGATTTCACCATCAGGTCCCCGACCTGTTGCGGATCGGGCATCTGGGCGGACAGCCCTACGTAGTTGGCGAGGTTGGTCAGATGCCAGTCGAGATAAGGAGCGTTCGTACCGATGCTCGTGGGGTTGTCGACGAGATGGACACCGTCCGAGTGCAGCTCGATCGCGAGGGATGCCTTCGTGTCGTGGACGAGGACATGGCACGGGGGTGCGAAGCCCATTCCCGGGTCGTAACCCCAGATGCGCAGACCCTGCATCGCCTGCTTGACCTCCGCTATCGAAGCGCACGTGCCGAGCAGATAGGCGATCACGTCGAGTTCGGCGATGTCGTTGCCGTCGCCAACGAAATCCGAGTAGGTGCAAAAGCCTCCGGGCATGTAGAGGAAGTGGGCGGAGAGGCCGGCGTCGTTCATTCCATCGGATAACTGCTGGGGGCTACCGAAAGCGGACATCCCGACGACCCCGTGGGAGGCCTTCCAGGTCTTACCCGTCTTCCCGGCCGGAGCGGCCGAAGACCCTTCATGGTCGTTCGGGAGTATCGCCAGGGCGGTTGGGATCCCGACGGGGAATTCCATCGATCTCCCGACGACGATGCTGCCGTCCTTGGCCGGCTTGACCTTGAAGTTCGTACACATACTCGGTCCAATCTGCGTGAATTCCCTAAACCGTAGATGACTGGTCTATTCCTTGCTAGCGTAACGCCACATGTCCGCTGCCCCCGCTGCCCAAGAAGCCGCATCCCCAGCCAAGAGCCCGACCCTCGCGGTTGCTTTCCTCGGTGTGCTGGCGGGGATCCAGTTGATCGACCCGGCGGTCGCCAACATCGCCATCGTCGAGGCAAGCCAGTCCCTAGGTATGACCGGTTCCGTGGTCGCGCTGGCGGCGAGCATCTCGACCCTCGCGCTCGCGGCGACCGTGCTCCCGATGGGCATGATGGCCGATCGATTGGGGCGCCGGAAGATCCTGGGTGCTGCGCTCATCATCGCCATAATCGGGGACGTCATCGTGGCGCTCAGCCCGATCACCGCGGGATACCTGGCAGGGCGCGCGCTAGCGGGTATCGGTGTCGGCGCCACTCTCGCGGCGGCTTTCGCTTACGTGAGGTTCGTGGCGCGCCCGGGGAAGGTCGCATCGGCGCTGGGCCTGTGGAACCTCGTCATGGTCGGCTTCTTCATCGTGGGCTCGCTCGTCGGCGGTCAACTCGCGGGCATCAATTGGCGCATCGCCATGCTCCTGGTTCCAGCGATAGCCGGAGTGTGCTTGCTGCTGGTTCCGATCATCTTGCCGGCGATGCCGAAAGTCTCGGGTGCCCGACCGGACTACCTGGGCATGTTCATCATCGCGATCGCCATGATCGCGTTCCTGTACGGAGTGGCGCAAGCATCGAGCGGACTGCGTAATCCCGCTTTCTTGATCCCGACGCTGGCAGGCGTGGTGCTGTTCGGCGTCTACTACGTGGTCGAGCGCAAGGTAGCCAACCCGATCTTCCCGCCCGCCCTGTTCGCAAGTGGAATCTTCGCGGCAGCTGCTGTCTCCGGTATCGCGTGGAACTTCGCGCAGGCGACCGTGCAACTGCAGACCAGCAACTTCTGGCAGTACGTGCAGAACTTCACGCCCGGCGAAGTAGCGCTCGGGCAGACAGCCATGATGATCTCCTTCGGCGCAGCGGGTGTGCTCGCGGGCAGACTCATGAAGCCGGGTATGCGCTCGTTGACGTTGATGGGATTCGGCTTCGTCGGGCTTTCCGGGGGGCTGCTTCTTTTGGCTTTCGTCGTCGACAGCACGCCGTACTGGGTGATGGCGCTGATGCTGTTCATCTTCGGGTTCGGCTTGGCCTTCGTCTCGGTACCGCAATCGGCCCTGTTCGTGGCGGAAGCACCGAAGTCCTCGTTCGGTCCCGTGACTTCGTTCCGTACCACCGTGGGACAACTCGGCTACGCCATGGGCTTCGCGGTCAGTTCGGCTCTCGTCGGTGCCTTCGGAACCAGGAACCTGATCAGCCGTCTCGAGGAAGCCGGTGTTCCAGCCAGCCAATTGGGCAAAGCGGTGGATGACGTTCGGCTGTTTATGCAGTCCGGGAAGGATGCCTCGGGGGAGACGGCCAAGGAAGCTATCTCCGATCTAGGCCCGGCCTACGCCGCCGGCTTCAATTGGGCGGTCGGGATCAGCGGTATCGCCGTCGGCCTACTGGGGGTCATCACGGTGCTGCTCCTGCTGATCGGATTCAAGCAGGTCAAGGCCGAAGCGGCGGACTCGAAGGAAAGTACGGATCCGGCTCCCTCGTCCTAGCTCT
>CAJXNV010000190.1 GCA_913057155.1 uncultured Actinomycetes bacterium
CTGGGTCCCTCACCTGAATAGGGAATGTGCGCCCGTGACATAGGTTCGGGTAGCCGACCACCCGAAATGTCCGGTTTCCTAGGGGACACCGGCTGTTCATGAGATATTTCTGCGACATACCTGGTACCAGGATGCGGAATTTCTGAGATACGCGTACCGTTCCGTCCATGTCCACAGCGGGGGTTACGAGTAGCCCATGAGCACGCGCCTCGCGGCGCCTTCTGCTCAGGCCCGCCCGGCAGCAGTTGGCTACGCCCTCCTCACTCTCGGAGCACTCCTGTGGTCCTCCACATCCGTGCTCGCCAAAGGCATCCTCGACACCGGCTTCGAGGTCACCGCCCTCGCGCAACTGCGCGTCACCGGTGCCGCGATCCTGCTGTTCGGGATCGTCGCCATCACCAAGCCGAGCGCACTACGTCTGCGCCGGCACGAAGTACTGACCTTCGCCTTCATGGGCATCGCGGGCATCGCCATGCCGCAACTGCTGTTCCTGCTCGCCGTACGCGATCTCCCCGTTGGCGTTGCGATCCTGCTGCAGTTCACCGCACCGATGTTCATCGCCGTCTGGTTCCGGGTGCGCCATCGCGAAGTGGTGAAGAACCTGGTGTGGGTTGGACTGGCGATCTCCATCGGATCGCTCGCGCTCGTCGGCCAAGTGTGGGACGGCTTCACGCTGAGCATCGTGGGCATCGCCTTCGCACTCGGCTCGGCCGTCACCATGAGCATCTACTACATCAAGGGCGATGCGCTGATGCGTCGCGAGGATCGCCGCGATCCGCTGTCCCTGGCGATGTGGACTTTCGTTTTCGCTGCGGCCTTCTGGGCGGTCGCCAAGCCCTGGTGGAACTTCCCGTTCGCCGATCTGCTCGCCCCCGCGCAGCCCTTCGGCGTGCAGGGACCGACGGTCTCGATGCTGGTGCTCGTCGGATACGTAGTGATCATCGGCACGGTCGCCACCGCACCGATCATTCCGCTGGCGCTGCGCTTCGTCGATGCCTCGCAAGCATCGATGATCGGAATGAGCGAACCGATCCTCGCCGGCGCACTCGCCTGGCTCGCGCTCGATGAGCGCCTCGGCCCGTTCCAGATCCTCGGTGCCTTCGGTGTGTTGACCGGTATTGCGATCGCCGAACGTTCCCGCGCGGGCAAGCCGCTGGTTCCGCGACGCCGTCGCCTCGCGCCGACCGTGGAGCCGGAGATCCCGATCGTCGTCCTCGGCGGCGATGCAGCAGGTCTGCACGCCGTGCACGAATTGCGGCGCAACGGCATCACCACACCGGTCACCATCATCGGCAGCGAGCCGGTCACCGAGGAGATCCCCGCGGTCACCTGGGAGCCGGCGGTGTTCCCCACCAAGGTGGACATCACCGGCGGCACCATCCAACTTTCCGATGGCCGCAGCCTGACCACCCGCGGGATCATCACCCCCTCCGGCACACCGCCCTGGGAGGTCGAGATCCCCGGCCCCCGTGGTGGATTGCGCGGCGTCTACCGCCCTCGCGACATCGACACCGTGATGCGTGCCGTCACCGGTGATGCGCGCATCCTGGTGATCGGCGGAACGGTGATGGGCAGCGAGTTGGCTTCACGCGCTCGCCAAATCGGCGCGCACGTGACGATCGTGACCAAGGACGACGACGTCATGACCAAGGCACTCGGCCCGGTGATCGGCGGCATCGCCTCGAGGTTGCATGAATTCCACGGCGTGCGGGTGATCCGCGAGCGCATCCCCGTGGAGTTCCTCGGCGATGAGAACGGCACCGCAACCGGCGTGATGCTCGACGACGGAACCCGCATCGATGCGGATGTGATCGTGCAGGCTTCCGGCACCATCCCCGTGGCGGTGCTCGATGAGTTCGAACCCACCGAGAACGTGCTCGCCAGCCTGCTCGAGGAACTCTCGCCCGCTGATTCCGACGAACCTGTGGCCGCATGGACCTCCACGCAGTTCGGTGCGTTCATCGAAGGCTGGGGTGCGCCGGGGGCTGACAACGACGTCCAGATCATCACCGAGACCTACGACGACGCCACCGGCCAGATCACCCGCTTGATCGCGGCCTACTGGGATGCCGACGGCCTCACCGGGGTGATCGGAATCAACGCAACCGATGGTCTTGCCAACTACCGCCGGCAGCTGCACGCACGCAAGCGTCGAGATTCAGCAGCGGTCTAGTCGACCGGCACGACTACCTCCACTCGGCAACCACCGGAGTTTGCGGCCTGCCTGGACCACCGTCCACCACTGACCGCCTCGAACAGACTCGTTCCCAGCCCCGATCGCTGTGCTTCATCGAGTCCAGTGCCATCATCGGAAACGCTCAGGAGCCAGGCGTTGGCCTCACGGCGAAGCTCCAGTTCCACTCGGGTGGCACCCCCGTGGCGGAACGCATTCGACAAGCACTCCTCGAGCACGTCTCCCACATCTCGCACTCGATCAGCGGGGATCATTCCCTCGTCGAC
>CAJXNV010000191.1 GCA_913057155.1 uncultured Actinomycetes bacterium
TCACGCAAGGCCCGCGCGATCACCTTCGCACCGCGATCGTGCCCATCGAGCCCGGGCTTGGCGACCACCACCCGAATCGGGCCAGCCATGGCACGCCCTCCTTCGCCGAAGTCCCATCGCGCATCGCTCTTGCGACCCGAACCCTACTCCCCCGCGCCGCGTAGGGTGAGGGGCGCAAGTCCACGGGCCACCCCTCGGCACACCTGCAACCGAAGCGTTGCCCGCTGGCAGCGCCGACCGACTCCGGAGACCAGCGATGACGTCCTCTCCCGACCACCCGCCCGCTCGCTTGGAGCCGGTGCGGATCGTCGCCATCGGTGGCAGCACCCGCCCGGGTTCGACCACGGAGATGGCACTGCGTTGCGCCGCGGCCGCCGCGGAGGCCGAAGGTGCCGAGGTGACGTACGTCGTCGGTCGGGATCTACTGCTGCCCATCTACGACGTCCAAACCGACGAACGTGACCCGGGAGCGCAGGCGCTCGTCGATGCCGTCCGTCGATCCGACGGCATCCTCATCGCCAGCCCGGGCTACCACGGTGGGATCAGCGGCATGGTCAAGAACGCGTTGGACTACGTGGAGGATCTCGCCCGCGACGATCCTCCCTACCTGCACGGTCGGGCGGTCGGCTGCATCTCGGTCGCGCACGGGTGGCAGGCGACTGTGGGAACCCTCGCGCAGATCCGACAGACCGTGCATGCGTTGCGCGGGTGGCCAACCCCGCTCGGTGCCACGGTGAACAGCCAAGTGACCCGCTTCGACGAGAACGCCGTTCCCAACGATCCGGCCGTGGCCGAGCAACTCTCCACCATCGGCCGCCAGGTCCTAGAGTTCGCGCGTATGCGTCATGGCTCATCGGAGCCGACCTCCACGGCGTGAGGCGCCTCACAGGCTCGACCTACCAGCACTCGTGCCTCGCGGCGCGGGTCTAGGGTGCGGCCATGGCCGCAAGTCCTGGATATTCGAACGTCTTCCGACTCGTCGCAACCCCCGAACTGCACGCGTCCGGTGCCATCGTCAGCGCCGTCGCGATGTCCGGTGCGGTCATCACCGGCCTGGACGTCGTCGACCCGGGTCACGAATCGGTCGTCTTGGACCTCTCCTGCACCACCCGCGATGCCAGCCACGTGGAACTCGTCCGGGCTGCACTCGACCGGCTCGAGGGATGCCACGTCGAGAAGGTCAGCGACTCCACTTTCCTGATCCATCTCGGCGGCAAGATCAAGGTCGAGCTCAAGACACCCCTGCGCAACCGCACCGATTTGGCTCGGGCCTACACACCCGGCGTCGCTCGCGTTTGCCTGGCTATCCGCGACAACCCCGAAGACGCCCGCAACCTGACCATCAAGCGCAACTCGGTGGCGGTCGTGACCGACGGCACCGCCGTCCTCGGCCTCGGCGACATCGGCCCGAAGGCAGCCATGCCCGTCATGGAAGGCAAGGCCGCTTTGTTCAAGCGCTTCGCCAACGTCGACGCTTGGCCGATCTGCTTGGACACGAAGGACACCGACGAGATCGTCCGCGCAGTGGAACTGATCGCGCCGGGCTTCGGAGGCATCAACCTCGAGGACATCTCCGCTCCGAGGTGCTTCGAGATCGAACGCCGTCTGCGCGAGCGCCTGGACATTCCGGTCTTCCACGATGACCAGCACGGCACCGCGGTGGTGGTTCTCGCAGCATTGATCAACGCCCTTCGACTCGTCGACAAGCAGATGTCGGAACTGAAGGTCGTGATGATCGGCGCAGGTGCCGCGGGCGCTGCGGTGGCACGGCTATTGATGGACTCCGGTGTTCGGGACATCATCTTGTTCGACTCCAAGGGACCGATCTACCCCGATCGGCCCGGCTTGGACGAGGATCGCGCCGCCCTCGCGGAGATCACGAACCCGCGAGGTCACACCGGGACCATCCCCGAGGCCATGGAAGGCGCCGATGTCTTCATCGGACTCAGCCAGCCGAACCTCATCGCCGGTGCGGATGTCGAACGCATGGCCGAGGGCGCGATCGTCTTCGCGCTGGCTAATCCGGATCCGGAGATCGATCCGGTGATCGCCGCCAAGTACGCGGCTGTCGTAGCGACGGGACGAAGCGACTACCCGAACCAGATCAACAACGTCCTTGCCTTCCCCGGTCTGTTCCGCGGGTTGCTCGACGCCGGGGCCCACAAGATCACGAACGCAGCGCTGATCGCCGCCGCCAATGCGATCGCCGAGGTGGTCTCCGACGACGCCCTGTCCCCCATCTACATCGTGCCGAGCGTGTTCGACGAGGACGTTGCTCCGGCGGTCGCCGATGCGGTGACCAAGGCGGCGGAGAGCAGCTAGAGCTTCTCCACCGGCGCGTAGCGCAGCAAGAGCCGCTTGGTACCAGCCGAACCGAAATCGATGGTGGCGTCTGCTTTATCGCCGGATCC
>CAJXNV010000192.1 GCA_913057155.1 uncultured Actinomycetes bacterium
CTCAGCGCACTGTTCACCACGGCGTGGGGATGGATCCTGCTGGTAAAGATCGCGATGGTGGCGGGCCTTGTTGCCTATGGCGTCAAGAACCACTTCGGAACGGTTCCGGAACTGGAATACGCGCAGGTGCAGCGAAGCAACGACGACGACGTATCGACCGTCGAAGTCGAGCAGTTGAGCATCCTGCGCAGACGCCTGCTACCGGAGATGGCCTTGGTGGTGGGAATCCTGATCGCCTCGGGATTCCTGGTCCAGGCCTCACCCATCCCCGGCTAAGGAACCACGCAGCTAGGGAGTCGGTGCGGCGGTGTATCGCAGGTAGGGCTTGATCTCCTTCACGTCGCCGAACCGCTCGCGGGCCTGGTCCGTCGACAAGGTGGGGGAGACGATGACCTTCTCCCCGGGCTTCCAATCCGCCGGGGTTGCGACGGGCACCAGATCGGTCAGTTGGATGGCATCGACGACGCGCAATAGTTCCTCGAAGTTTCGACCCACCGATTTCGGATAAGTGAGGGTGAGACGAACCTTGTTGTCCGGGTCGATGATGAATACCGACCGCACGGAACTGGAGTCCCCTTCCCCCGGATGGATCATGTCGTACGCCTCGGAGATAGTGCGATCCGGATCGGCGATGATCGGGAAGTTCAGATCGGTGCCCCCGACGTCGCCGATATCCGGTGCCCAGCCACGGTGATCCTCGATCGGATCGACTGAGATCGCGATCGTCTTGACGCCACGCTCGATGAAGTCATCGTTCAGTCGGGCGGTGGTGCCGAGTTCGGTCGTGCAGACCGGGGTGTAGTCGGCCGGATGGGAGAACAGCATCGCCCACGATCCCTTCTTCCACTCATGGAAGTCGATCGGGCCGTCGGTAGTCTCGGCGTGGAAATCAGGAGCCGTGTCTCCGAGCTTGAGTGCCATGGGTTCCTCCAGTGATCCAAGGTTAGGCAAGCCTCACCATAGCCAGGAATCCTGAGGGAACGGTCTCGGCGGCCCCCTTCGCCGCGTCGGCCTACTCGGGCACGTCGGCTACGTCGGCTACCTCCGCCGAGTAGGCCGCCAAGAGCCGATCGGCCGACAGCCCGATGGCGACCCCGGGCTCCCCGGAACCGAGGGTGATGTCCTGTCCGCGCAGCCGCTCGTCGGCGATGACGGGCAGCGAAAGCCCCAGCGGGGTGATCGTCCCGCGCCGGTAGCCGGTCACTGCGAAGGCGGTGTCGGCATCGGGCATCGACAGCCGAGAAACGCCCAAGAGTGATCGGAGTTTGGGCCAGGAGATGGAGCGATCGCCGGGAACGAGGACCAGCAGGTAGTCATCCTCGCCGCGACGAACGAGCAGGGATTTCACGACCGCTGCAACGGGCACTCCGCGGGCCGCGGCAGCTTCCTCGACCGACGAGACCTTCCCGTAGCGGATCTCGCGGAAGTCGATCCCCAAGTCGGCTGCGGCAATGGCACCGGGGGATGCGGGGGCGTGCGCGTTGTCGGATGTCTGGCTCACGAGGACATCCTCCCGTGAGCCAGACACCCGGACGAAGTCGGCGTCAGGCCGCCACGCGGTTCCGCGCTGCGGACTTCGCAGCGGCGATCGATGCTTCCTTCGCCTCGACGAAGTCATCCATGCCCGGGGCCACTCCGGCAAGGCCGAACTCCGCGACGATCACCTCGACGTCTTCGGATCCGAGGGCGGTGAATACCTGGTTGAGGTAACCCGAGCCATAGTCCCAGCCCTCGAGCGGGGCGCCGGCGCTGTAGGAACCGCCCTGCGCCATGACCACGGTGACCGGCTTACCGGCCAAACCTGGAGTGCTGGGGTCGAGTACCCCGGGGATGATGATCTGGTCGATGTAGGCCTTCAACGGCGAGGGGACGTTCCAGTTCCACAGCGGCGTCGAGACGACGATCGCATCGACCCCGGTGATCTCGTCGATCAGTTCCTGGCGAAGCGCACGCTTGGCGGCCATCGAAGCGGGGCGGTCTGCCTCGGGGGTGTAGTCGGCGAAGATCGCCTCGCCGTCGAGGAGCGGGACCGGATTGGCCGCGAGGTCGCGCTCGATGATGGTCCCGCCCGGATTCGCGGCCTTCCAGGCATCGAGGAATTCCGCGGTAACTGCGCGGGAGATCGAGTTCTCGCCCATCGGGCTTACCTCGATGTGCAGGAGTGTGGTCATGGTGCGTCCCCTCTCAGATAGTTGAAGTGTGAACTATATGGGAGATAGTTCATGTGTCAACTAACCGGGGTGCGTCGCTTGCCTCGGTGGTGGCCGCCGGAACGACGGTGGCGGCGTCTGGCGCTGGAGTGCGATCCCTTCTCGGGAGTAGTCGCGGGGAACCACGGGCGCCCACTGGGTTCGCGGGCACCGGTGATCGTCACGAGATCGGCACTCGATGGACGGATACGTGTCAC
>CAJXNV010000193.1 GCA_913057155.1 uncultured Actinomycetes bacterium
CTCGCCGTCGCGCACGCGCCGTACCTGCGCGTGCTCGATCCCATGGCAGATGACGGTGCGCACTTGATCATGGCCGGCCATACCCACGGCGGACAGTTGCGCGTTCCCGGGTACGGAGCACTCGTTACCAACTGCGATCTCGATACCAAAAGGGCACGTGGGCTCAGTGAGCATGACGGCAGCGCCCTACACGTGAGCGCCGGCCTTGGAACCTCCCCCTACGCACCGTTCCGGTTCGCCTGTCCACCTGAGGCGACGCTGCTCACGCTCACTTCCGTCGAGTGAGCATCACGCTAAGCAGAGCACGCTCATTAGTCGGACCAAGGATCGACTAGGGGGACACCTGTGTTTTCGAAGTCCTTTGTGTTCCTCGTCGCCAACGTCGCATCGTGAGTGGTGCATATCGCTGCGATCTGCGCATCGAATCCGTCGATCGGAAGTCCTGATTCCGCGCGGCGGACGGCGATACGGGCGTAGACCTCGGCCGCTTGCCGATCGAAGACGAGAACTCGCTCGGCGAAGGCACTGAATAGGTCGCTAGCTGCCTCCGCGAACCGCTCTTTGCGCTGCACGTCCGACAGCCGTTGTATTCCGAACCAGATCTCCGCCACGGTGATCGAGGTAGTGAACAGACTCGACGGCTCCTGTCCAGATGCCCACTGACGTACACGCCCCGAAGGATTCGGGCGCATGAACTCCGATAGAACGTTGGTGTCGACAACGATCATTTCGAGAAGTCAGCGCCTCGAACCGGGGTCGCTCGATCGGGGAGGTCGAGCTCGACACCCCCGAGTGCGGAGAACCGCTCGAAGGCTGCTTCGAGGAATCCCACCGATTGCTCGGGCTCGCTAACGGCCTCAGCCAGGATCGCCCGCACCTCGGACTCCATCGATCGCCCGTGCGAAGCCGCTCGGATCCGGAGCCGATCGCGCACTGAATCGTCGAGGTTTCGGATGCTTATGTCAGCCACGAAGGTCACCTCCGTCCAAGATGCTAGCACTGCTAGCATTTGGTCGAGGAGTCCTACGAGACGGAACGGCATCCAGTAGCAGGTAATTTTAAAGTTAAATGTTAATATTCCTTGGTGATAGAACGTCGACAGGAGGCGAACCTCCTCAGGGCGCTGGGCCGCTCGCCCGCGGTCGTGCTGCTCGGGCCTCGCCAAATCGGCAAGACAACGCTCGCGCGACAGGTCGCCGAACGCACGCCGGGGTCGATCTACCTGGACCTCGAGCGACAAGCAGATATCCGGCGCCTCGACGATGCCGATGCGTTCCTTCGCAGCAACCTAGGCAGGCTGGTCGTACTCGACGAAGTCCACCGGACACCACAACTGTTCGAGGTCCTGCGCGGTGTCATCGACGAGGGCCGCCGGCAGGGTCATCGAAATGGCCAGTTCCTGCTTTTGGGATCGGCTTCGCCACACCTCATCGGAGCCGCGTCCGAGAGCCTCGCCGGACGCCTCGCCTACGTCGATCTGGCGCCGATCGATCCGATCGAAGCAGGTCGAAGTGGAGTTCCCCTGAACCAAGCGTGGTTTCGCGGCGGCTTCCCCGACAGCCTGCTGTCCGGCGACGCGGACAGCTTCGCCTGGCGGGAAGACTTCGTGCGTACGTATCTAGAGCGCGAGGCACCGATGTTCGCACCTCGCGTTCCGGCCTCGGCCCTACGTCGACTCTGGCAGATGCTCGCCCATCAGTCCGGCGGGATACTCAATGCGTCGACGCTTGCCAGCGGCCTGGACATCTCAAGCCCCACGGTGACCCGCTACATCGATCTGCTCGAAGATCTCGGACTCATTCGTTCCTTGCGCCCCTGGCATGCAAATCTCGGGAAGCGACTCGTCAAGCGACCGCGTGTATTCGTCAGAGATACCGGCATCCTCCATGCGCTCCTCGGCATTCGATCCTTCGATGAACTGCTAGGGCATCCCGTGGTCGGTCCGAGTTTCGAGACCCTCGCAATCGAGACAGCCATCGCCATCGCAACACCGGACTACGAGCCCCACTTCTTCCGAACGGCGAACGGAGCCGAAATCGACCTACTCCTGTCCCGGGGCGGGAAGCCGCGGATCGCCATCGAGATCAAGCGCTCAACGGCGCCCGTTCCCTCCCCTGGTCTCTACCGATCCGCCGCATCCCTGGGGGTCGACCGCGTGCTGGTCGTCTACCCGGGCGAGGAGACCTATCCGCTCAAAAACGGGGTGATCGCGACACCGCTGCTCAGCCTGGAGGATGCCCTAGCAAGCTAGAGCCCGGGCCGGCGCGAAGAGACGGCAGGCTAGACTCCGTGGGCCCGTCGGGCACTCATCGGGCACTCGGGGTGTGGCGCAGCTTGGTAGCGCGCTTCGTTCGGGACGAAGAGGTCGTGGGTTCAAATCCCG
>CAJXNV010000194.1 GCA_913057155.1 uncultured Actinomycetes bacterium
GTCGTCTTCACCTCCAACCGCACCGGCAACTTCGAGATCTTCACGATGTCCCCGGACGGCTCCGACGTCCGCCAGTTGACCGACAACACCAGCGACGACGGCAACCCCTCCTGGGCAGCCGGCGGGCGACGCATCGTCTTCGCCTCGAATCGCACGGGTAATAGCGAGATCTTCGTGATGAACGCCGACGGCACGAATCAGCGCAACCTGTCGCGCAACGCCACCGATTGCACCGGGCTCACCGGTGAGGACCTGACCACGTGCGAGGCCGAGGGTGAGGACGGACAGCCGTCGTTCTCCCCCGATGGCCGCAGCATCGTCTTCGTGTCCTTCCGGGCAAGTGGCCTGGGTCTGTGGCTGATGGATTCCGACGGATCCAACCAGCGCCAGCTATCCGAAGGTGGCGTGCAGCCCACCTGGAGTCCGAACGGTGAGTGGATCGCGTATTCCGACGGTGTGGATCAAGGCGATGAGGTGGGCGACGATGCCGTCCTCGACACCGACATCTTCCTGATCCGTCCCGATGGAACGGACAAGCACGCTCTGGTGAGCATCGAGGGTGAGAAGGAGTTCGCACCCAGCTGGAGCCCGAGTGGACGCCAGATCGCTTTCGTCAGCGACATGACCGGCCGCGATCAGGTGTACGTCATGAACATCGACGGCACCGGAATGCGCCAACTCACCACTTCCGGCGCGAACACCGATCCTGCGTGGTCCGCCGACGGTGAATACATCTACGTCACGAGCACCCGCAACGGGAACTCCGATGTGGTGCAGGTGCCGGTTGGGTCGGGCAAGGCCGTGAACCTGACGAAGGCGAATACCACCCGCGATCTGCAGCCGAACTCCCAGCCCGCGCGCTAGACGGCGCTTCGCTAGCTAGCCAGCGAGGCAGGCGTCGTACAGCGCCTCCGGGATCTCGGCGTCGGACGGGTAGCTGCCGTCCTCCGACGTGCCGCAGACATCAGCGGCGTCCTTCGGCACCCAGAACTGCCCCTCGGCCTGGAAGATGAGGTTGGTCGGAGCACCGATCGGGCCATCCTCGGGAGCATCGGCTTCACCGAGGATCCCGGATGCGACCGCCCAGCCGTCCGCGCACTGGACCGATTCGGGGTACCAGGCGGAGTTGTCGCCCAGGGACTCGGCGTAGGCCTCGGCTTCGGCGTTGATGATCTCGTCGGTGCACTCGGTCATGCCGCCGACCATCTCCTCACTGGAGGAATCGTCGGAGTCCGACGAGCAAGCTGCCAGCAGCCCGACGCTCAAGACGGAAACACTGGCCAAGGCAATCGAACGACGCATCACGAACTCCTGGGATTGTGTGTAGACGGCTCGTCTACGGTACGCGGAATGACGAATCGGTCCCGCACGACTCGCCGGACGGTTAGCGTGCAGATGCGATGAGCGCGCTCAACTCGACACCCACCCACGACTACCGCACCGGGCGCGTTGTCGGGCTCGCTGGAACCGCCGCACTCGGGGGATTCCTCTTCGGCTTCGACTCCGCCGTGATCAACGGTGCGGCCCCGGCCATCAAGTCGACGTTCGGGCTGTCCTCGCTAGCCCTCGGTTTCACCGTTTCGATCGCGTTGATCGGCTCGGCGATCGGAGCTTGGTTCGCCGGGCTGCTGGCCGAGAAGTACGGCCGACGCCGCGTGATGCTCATCGCCGCCACGCTGTTCATCGCCGCTGCCATCGGCCAAGCCTTCCCCTTCGGCATCGCCGACCTACTGATGTGGCGACTGCTCGGCGGCGCGGGTATCGGCGTAGCCAGCGTCATGGCACCGATGTACATCGCCGAGATCGCTCCGGCCCAGTTGCGTGGCCGACTGGCATCGATGCAGCAACTTGCGATCGTCCTCGGCATCTTCGCGACCGGGATCTCCAACTACCTGATACTCGAAGCAGCAGGTGGGGACTCCACGAACGACTGGTTGTTCGGCATCGCTGCTTGGCAGTGGATGTTCCTGGTGATGCTCCTACCGGCACTGCTGTACGGCGGTCTCGCCCTGCGATTGCCGGAATCTCCGCGGTACTTGGTTGAAATCGGTAGGTACGACGAAGCCAACGCAGTGCTGAAGCAGGTGTACACCGACGGCACCGACCGCATCCTCGATGACATCAAGGCGTCCCTGGACAACGAGCATCGCCCATCACTGAAGGACTTGCGCGGCAAACGCTTCGGGCTGCTGCCGATCGTGTGGGTCGGCATCATCCTCAGTGCCTTGCAGCAGTTCGTGGGCATCAACGCGGTCTTCTATTACTCCAACACGATCTGGGAGGCCGTGGGATTCTCCGAGGATCAGGCGTTCCAGACATCGCTGATCAC
>CAJXNV010000195.1 GCA_913057155.1 uncultured Actinomycetes bacterium
GAGTCGGATGGGCGCCGGTCAGCCCTGAAGGACCACCCGCACGCGGGTCCCGTGAGCGCTCGCCTCCACCGAATGCGACTCGCTGGCGGCTGCGATGAATCGACTACCCAGCCCCGGTGCGCCTGGCTCTCGGTAGGTGCCGTCATCGTGGACGCTCACCGTCACCCGACCGGCCTCCGACGCGATGTCCACGGTGGCCGTCGTGGCACCACCGTGCCGGAAGGAATTGGCAAGGAGTTCCTCCACGATCATTTCCACCTGCTCCGGATCACCCACCCCGACCACCGATTCCGGATCGATGCGGACTTCGATATCGAGCACTTCGCTCCACGGCGCGCAGCGAGCCTGCACTCGTGCTGCAAGGTTCGATGCTTCACCATCGAACTGGTCGTCCTCGGTATCAGCGCGCACCCCCCGATCCAGGCCATGCAGTGCGGTCATCGCGGCAGCGATGGATTCCTCGAGCGCAGCGCGATCGCGCTGTTCGGCGGCAGTGGACATCCGAGCCGCGGCGGCGATCAATCGGGACTGCACGCTTCCATGTAGATGCTGGGCGATGCGCCGGGTGCTCGCAGCCGAGGCCTGCGCCTGCGCGAAGACTTCGCTCTCACGGGCGCTCAACGCCGCGGCGTAATCCCGGATCAGACTTTGCGAGCTTTCCCACCAGGATCCAAAGCCAGCTGTCGCCATGATCAAGGCGACGCTGAGCGGCACCGAGAGCAGATATTCAGCGAGCGTGAGAGGCCGGCCGTCGATCGATTCGTGCCATGGCGCGAGAACGAGGGTTGCCACCTGCATCACCGCGATCGCTGCGATGAAGATCCGCGCGTGCCACTGAGGTTCGCGCCGCATCCAGGCATTGGCTACGCCGAACACAAGGAATATGCCGCCCACGCCGGTGAGCAGCACCGCCGATGCTCCACCGACCGAAGCGTTGCGAAACAGCCCCGGCGCATCGACCAGCACATACAAGAACGCCAACAGGGCCGGTCGGAACGGACGCTTGTTCACGATCGTCGACAACACCTGGGAAGTGCGGGGCCGCAGATCCACCTCCGGGTTCACCTGCCAGAGCCGATGGCTGACATCGCGAACGCTTTCGGCAACTTCATCCTGTAACACCTGCGCGGTCTGCCCAGCGTGCGTTAAATCGGTCTCGGGCAACCGAGCACCCACCGGTTCCAGGCGCTCGCGCAGCGTCGTGATCAACTCATGGCTGAACGCATCGCTGGATTGCTCCACCTCCTGCACCGATTGCGCGCGTTGCGCGAGCGCGCGACGTTCGATGCCCGCCCGCGCACGTGCGTAGCGCCCAAGTTCGATCGTGGTCATCCACCAGGCGACCACTACCGCGCCGGCCACGACCCACACCCAAACCGGCTGATCGGAATCCAAGCCCGCCACCGTGGCACCGGCCCACGCAAAAGCGCCGAACAGCGCACCGATGGCGGCGAATCCGGTGATGGTCACCGACCCGCGATCGGGCTGACCCACGCGGGTGGCGATGCGCTGGGCGAGGAACACCAAAGCGTTCGTGCCCACCAGCACGATCAACCCGACCTGCAAACCTCGCCACAATTCCTCACCTGTTGGTTCCGGGCCCGCTGCGGTCAAGGCGATCGCCAGGAGACCGAGCACGCTGCTGACGATCGATAGCCGCCAACTGAACTCCGTCCAACCGGCAAGGCGCAAAGCCAACTCCCGATCAGCGGAGCGAAGTCGATCAAGGCGATCCACATCAGCCTCCGATCGCGGAGCCGGATAGTCGGACATACGCCTGGGTCAGCATCACCCGCGGGTTACGCGGCCCGCCGGTGTCCACACCCAACGCCCGCGCCAATCGCTGCACGGACTTCTCCACCGCCTCCTCGCGCACCGCGCGCCGTGAAGCGATCTGCGCGTTCGTCCACCCCTCGGCCACATCGCGCAGCAACTCCACCTGTGAGGCACGCAACCGCGGCATCTGGGCGCTGGCGTTCCACCAATCCGGTAGCCCCGCTTCACCGAGCCGGATCGGATCACCGGCCAGTTCGATCGCCTCGTCCAATTGTTCGGGGCTAGCGAGCGCGCGCTTCACCGCGAACAGCGTGCGCGGAGGCAGGGGAGCATCGACTCCCAGCAATGCCGGATCGGCATAGGTGGACAGGATCAAGATCCCGGTCTTCGGGGAACGACGACGCACCGCCACCGCCAGATCCAGGCCGGTCGGACCGCCCCCGAGGTCCAGATCCAGCACCGCCACATCGGCATCGGCCGCATCGAGTGCCGCCATCAACCCCGAGGCGCCGGGAAGCTCCGCGACGACCTCGTGGCCGAGTTCACG
>CAJXNV010000196.1 GCA_913057155.1 uncultured Actinomycetes bacterium
GTCGCCCGCGAATGGTCGGCCGAACTAGCCGAGGAGGGCATCGCCATCATCTCCGGTGGCGCATACGGCATCGACGCCGCCGCTCACCGCGGAGCCCTCGCCGTGGATCGCCCCACCATCTGCGTCCTGGCCGGAGGCATCGACAACATCTACCCCCGCGGCCATGACGGGCTGTTCGCCCAAATCCTCGAACGCGGTGTCCTGGTCAGTGAAGCTCCACCCGGGGAGGTCGTGCGCAGGCGGCGGTTCCTTTCGCGCAATCGGATCATCGCCGCGCTCGCGTCGGCTACCTGCGTCGTCGAAGCGGCGCAGCGCTCGGGTGCGGCGAGTACGGCCCACCATGCGGCCGAACTCGCGCGAGCTGTGCTGGCCGTACCCGGCCCGGTCACGTCGGCGACCTCGGTCGGCACCAACCGCTTGATCGGTGACCGCATAGCTTCCATCGCGGTTGATGTCGAAGATGCCCGATCGGCGGTTGCGCCGGTGCGGATCGCAGCGCACGAGGCCGACGCCCCGGATCGGGTTTCGCGATCGATGCGCGAGGTGCTCGATGCGCTGCCCGCTTCGAATGCGGGAAGCCGTACGAGCGGTGGTGGTCGCGAGACAGACGTGATGCGGGGCCTGCGGGATACCGAGATCGCCACTCGAAGCGGCGTGCGTCTGGATGAGGTTCGTCGGATCCTCGTTCGTGCGCAGGGTGCTGGGCTGGCCGAACGGCTCGAGGATTCCCGCTGGGTTTACCTGCCCGAAGGCGAGGCCGTCGCTAACTTTGACCCGTGAGTCGGGGTCTTCTGGCGTTTATCTCCGGAGCCTTGCTGCTCGTAGGTATCGGCCTGGCCTACATCCTCACGAGCGTGTCGTGGAATCGATCCGTCGTCATCGAAGGTGGTCCGACCATCGGGTTCTTCTATGAGACGGGAGAGGAAATCGATGAGTATCTCCGATTGAACGGCGTGAACTCCCAACTCACCTACCGAGACGACACATTGCGCATCATCGGTGACGTCAATGATCCCGAGAATCCGGTGAATGTGGGCTTCATCGCCCAGTCGGTGAGTGCCAGCGCGTTTCCGGATGTGGTCAGCCTTGGATCCATCGTGCAAGAACCGCTGCTGTTCTTTGCCAACTCCGAGCTCGGTTCGGATCTTTCGATCAGCGACCTCGCCGGCAAGCAGGTCCAGGTCGGCCCCAAGCTAAGCGGCGTGCGAGGGATGGCTATGGCCGCCTTGAACGCCTACGAACTCACGCCGCTCATCGAGATTCAGGAGGACCCCACATCCGAAGCCATCGCGAAGGTGCTTCGGGGGGAGTCGGACGCAGTGGCCTTGCTGTTTCCGCCGCAAACTCCGATCATCGAGAATCTCGCCCTCGATCCGCGGCTGACCCTCGTCGACCTGCCGTACACCCAAGCGCTCGCATCGGAGATCGGATACGTGCAGCAGATGACGATCCCGGAATCCTCCTTCGATCTCGCAGACCGGATCCCCGCACGGGACATCAACACCGTCGGCATCCCGGTGACGGTCATCGCGCGCAATGACCTGCCGCAAGGCAATGTGCTGCTGATCGCCGAGCGTCTTGAGCAACTCTTCTCCAGTGCCACCATCACCTCACCGGCCGGCACCTTCCCGAACTTCGTCGATTCCCAGTTGCCTGCGGACCCGACAGCCGCCGACTACTACGCCAGCGGCATGCCCTGGCAATTCCGCAGCCTGCCGCACGTCATCGCCGAAGTCCTCATCCCACTCGTAGTCGTGGGCACGATTGCCTTGTTCTTGAACACGCTCTACAAGTTCTTCCTGCCGGAGATGCATAGCCTTTTCCAGAAGATCCTCACCCCTCAGCAACGTCGCAAACTCCTGGAATCCGCCGAACGGCGCCGCGCCCGAGGCGAACCGCTAACGCCGCGACAAGAGCGAAGGCTGCGCCGGATCGTGGAACAGTCGGTGGACCAGCGCAGTGACGATGAGCGCGCACGAGCGCTGCTCGAGGAAACGCAGGGCGATGACCTCCTCGGGGAGCATGCGGCCGCGGGCGAGTCGGACGCAACCGCGCGCTGATCCTTGCCACGATAGGGCGATGGAGCCAGGTGGCGGGTGGTCCGAGGCACTCGCCGGCTTTCGTGCCCACCTGCGAGACGAGCGAGGACGAAGCACGAACACCGAGCGGGCCTACCTTGCCGACGTAGTCGACCTCTCGCAGTTCTGTCAGCAACGCGGTATCGACGATCTCGCCGCTGTCGATCTGACCGTGCTGCGCTCTTGGTTGGC
>CAJXNV010000197.1 GCA_913057155.1 uncultured Actinomycetes bacterium
GAGCCGCCTCGGGGATTTGAACCCCGGACCTACGCATTACGAGTGCGTTGCTCTACCCCTGAGCTAAGGCGGCCTGCCCGCGTAGCGAGCCCGGTAATGCTACCGACGCACCGCCGGGCTGCTCGCCGACCACCCTGTTGCCGCATCTTGGATCGGAATATCCCCTAACCTTCATCTATTTGACGGGGAGCGAGGTGGGATGACGGCGGAATCATTGGAGCAGTATCCCGCGGATGCGCCATGGTGGCGGCGGATGCTCGGGCCCGCGTCCCTCTCGTGGCAGGCGATCGTCTTCGGGGGGATATTCAACTTCCCCCAGATGGTGTTGACCGGTGGCAATCTCGGTGCACGGACCGTGCAGCCCGGTGAATACCCGACCATCGCGCTGATCTCGGCTGCGACTGTCCTGGTCACTTTCCTCTACGGATATCTCGGACATCTCACCGTCTTCCGCAATCGTCACACCCGGCCGGTTTCCCTCACCACCTTCCTGCTGTTCTACGCGATCGGCGGACTGCTGTATTCGGTGGGCATCCAGATTTCAGATGCCGTGTCAGGGTCCCCCAGCGATATCCCCTTCGCCTTGCGAGCCGTGAGCGCGATGATCGGAGGCATCGCATGGGGCATCGCAGTAGCCCTGATCCTCGACGGCCGCTCGCGCTTTCGAACCGAGCGCGATGCGTTGATCGCGGAATTGGTGGAGGAGAAGGAACGGTCCAGCCGGCAACGCTCAGCGATATCCGAGGGTCAGTCGAGATTGCCGCAGGCTGTCAGTGCCAATTTCGAGCAACACCTGCGGGACATTCGCAGCGCCGCAGGATCGATTCATGGCAATGCACGGTCATCTGCAGGATTGCGTCGCCTTGTTCAGGCAGTCGACAGCGCAGCGGACATAGGTGTACGTCGCTCCAGTCATGAACTCTGGGAATCGTCGCTGCGCGTTGCTGCAACCCCCCGACTCGGCGAGACCCTTCGCACCGCGATCGCCTCACCTCGGGTTTGGCCGGGCGTGATGGCCGTCTTGGTCGGAATCGGCGTGCCCACGGTTGCGGTGCGGAACTTCGGACTCATCTGGGGTTTGCCTGCGACCGTCCTCCTCGCTGTGGTCGCATGGCTGTGGATGCGGTTCGTGAACCAGCGCCGAATTTCCGCCTGGCCCACCGTCGCGTTGTCCTTCTTCGGGGTTGCCGTCGCCGTCTCGGTATTCAGCATCGCTCCCGCGCCATTGACTCCACAGGTTCCCGGCGAAATCGGTTCCATCCTGATCGGACTCCTCGGCGGCTTCATCCTGGTTTCCTTCATCGCCACACTGCAACGCGAACGTCGGGAAACGCTGCTTTCACTACGGAACGGCATCTTGGATGAGGAAGCGACCCAACTCGCCGAGGCACGACAGGTGGCGGCGCTGGCTCGCCGGCTGCACGGCCCGGTGCAAAGCACGCTGCGAGTGTGCGCAGCGGAGATCGAGCGGGCCGCAGACCTCGGGGACTTGGCAGCGGTGGAAGACGCTGTGAACGAAGCGGTGCGTGCCCTCGAAGATGCTACGAAGGAAGATGAGGTTTTCTTCGCCAGACTGGACGACGCGCTCTTAGGGCTAAGTGCCGCATGGAAAGGATTCATGGAGGTCACATTCGATCTGCGCGGCGGACTGGAAGACCTTGCCGATCACAATGACGTCCTGGAAGTGATCACGAACGCAGTAGCGGATGCGCACCATCACGGACAAGCGACGCGCGTGCACGTGGAAGGAAATCGGGAGGGCGATCGGATCACATTGCGCGTGACCGACAACGGCAGTGCTGAATCCGTTGGCACTCCCGGGCTCGGCACCCAACTGCTCCGCAACGTAGCCAGCGATCATCGACTCTCCGTCTCACCGGATGGAGCAGTCTTGGAAGTGGTGTTCGAGGTTTCGCCTCAGGTAGCGGTCTTACCGAACCCGACCATCGAGAAGTAGGCCTGTGTTATCCGCACACGCGTGTTCGCATCAGGACCTGACTCGATGCCCAATTGCTTGACAAGTCTTCCTATCGCCTTGGCGACACCGGGTTCGGTGACGAAAGTGCGTCGGGCGATCTCCGCATTGGAGTAACCCTCGGCAACGAGTCGCATGATCTCGATTTGGTTATCGCTGAGTTTGATTCGCGCCGGCACGGGGACTTGCTGGGGATCGAGTTTGTGATCAGCACAGGGGTTCACCAGCACTTGGCTCACGGTCTGACCGAGGACGTC
>CAJXNV010000198.1 GCA_913057155.1 uncultured Actinomycetes bacterium
GTCCACGGCTGCTCCGGCACCGCGATGCCCGGTGGGAATTGCGGACCCGGGGCGCGCAGTTCCCCCGGTCGCTCGCAGGCCAGCACTTCCACGGTGAAGGCCGGAGCCACCGTCCGAAGCGAGTAGTCGATCGTCACGGCGTCTTCCCCCGGTGGGATAACGATCTGCGCGTAACCCACGTCGATGCGCTTGGAGTCTTGCGCCCGCAGCACGCAGACCACCTCATCCGCTCCGTCCCGTTCCACCGTGAAGGTCGCATCCGCCCGGTCCGGGGCCACCACCGTCCACACCACCAGCTCGTGGCGGATGTTGTCGCGCACCAGCATCACGCCGGCGAAGGCAACTGCGGCGAGGAAGGCGACCGCCACGACGAGCGTGATCACCACACCGGATACGCGCCGCTGGTCGAGTCCGTAGCGCTCTTGCATCTCCGGTGAGAGTTGGTCCCGCGAGAAGGGTGAGCCCATAGATGGGAGACTAGGCCCGTGCCCGATTCCCTGCGCCTGATGGCTGTGCATGCCCATCCCGATGATGAGGCCAGCAAGGGTGCTGCCACCACCGCGAAGTACGTGGCCGAGGGCGTCGAGGTGATGGTGGTCACCTGCACCGGGGGTGAACGCGGCGACATCCTCAACCCGGCCATGCAGGCAGCAGTCGACACCGAGGGCATCCACGCGGTACGCGAGCGCGAGATGGCCAAGGCAGCCGAGATCCTCGGGATCCGGCACGCCTGGCTCGGCTTCGAGGACTCGGGTTTCCCGCAGGGAGACCCCAAGCCCCCGCTGCCGGAGAACTCCTTCGCCGCGCGACCCCTCGATGAACTCACCCCGGCTCTCGTGCGCCATATCCGCGAATTCCGACCGCAGGTCATCACCACCTACGACGAGAACGGTGGCTACCCGCACCCCGACCACATCCGCACCCACGAGATCACCATGGCCGCGGTGAAGGACGCAGCGGATGTCGGGAAGCACGCAGATCTCGGCGAAGCCCACCAGGTCGCCAAGGTCTACTTCAACCACCAGTTCTCCAAGACGCGTGTGGCGACGCTGCACCAGGCGATGCTCGATGCCGGCCTCGAGTCCCCCTACGCGGAGTGGATCGAGAATTGGAAGGATCGCGACGACAACTTCCGGCGCGTCACCACCCGCGTCCATGCCGCGGACTATTTCCCAATCCGTGACCAGGCGCTGTTGGCCCATGCCACCCAGATCGACCCGAACGGCATGTGGTTCGCCGTCCCCTTGGAGATGCAGCAACGCCTGTGGCCCACCGAGGACTTCGAACTCGCGTGGTCTGCCTTCGAGGTGGAGACTCCTGAGGACGATCTATTCGCCGGACTAAGGGGCTAGGGCAGGCATGAACAGCAACGTGAGTCTCGTTATCGACGGTGGGCTCCAGATCGTCGGCATCATCGTCCTCATCCTCGGCATCGCCGTCTTCTTGCTGTGGAAGTCCATGAATCGGCAGATCAAGAAGATCAGCACCGATCTTCCGGAAGGCCCGCAGGACGAACGGATCGCCGAGGATGAGCACTTCACCGAGGAAGCCGTGATCCGTGGTGAGGAAGAACGCGACGAGGATGAGCAGCGCACCTGAAACGCAGGTGCGCCCGTCGGCCCACGAGATCTGGCGCACGGCGATCACCCCCCGCTGGCTGATCGCCCTTGCCGCCTTGATCGCATTCATCGCCGTGTGCATCGTGCTCGGTCGCTGGCAATGGGATCGAACGCAAGACATCCTCGCGGCCGAACGCGCGGCTGCATCCGAACCGGTCGAACTCACCGAACTCATCAACGACGACGGCACATGGAGCAATGCCGACATCGGTAGGACCGTCATCCTCGACGGTGCGTTCACCGGCGACGAACTATCGATTCCCAACCGCGAATTCGACGGACAAGCAGGCACGTGGACCATCACCCGTTTCGAACTCGCTAGCCAAGGCAGCGTGGCCGTCGTGCGTGGCTGGTTGCCGAACGAAACGACCAGCCCACCGATCCGCCGCGAGCCAACCCGGATCCAAGGTGTGCTGCATCCGAACGAGGCGTTCTACGAAGGTGCCAACCAAGAGCAGATCATCACCGTCGATGCGTCAGCGCTGGCCAACGAATGGGGTATCCCGCTCATCGATGGCTTCGTGATGCTGCAGGAGCAAGACCCCATCCTGCTCGCCGCCGACGCACCCGCCCCGGTCATCGTTCCGCCCACCGTCCAGGTCGGTGACGT
>CAJXNV010000199.1 GCA_913057155.1 uncultured Actinomycetes bacterium
GGGCCGCCGGGTGCTTGCTGGGTGATCGCGAACATCGCTTCTCCTCGCTTTGGTTCGGCTGGTCTTAACTTGGCACGGACTCAGTCGGATGTGCTGTTTTGGATGACGACGAGCCGGTCACCGTGCTGCAACTGCCGGATCGCCTCGGTATCGAAGCGGTGCGCCACCCCGGAGCGGATGACGGCGAGCACGAGCTGGCCGGAGGCGTCGAGTTGGGCGGGGGCGAGTCCGAGTTCCTCGCGGGTGATCTCCCGCTCGAGCACTTCGAGGCCGCGCGTGGAGTCGAGTAGGTCCTCCATGATCTCGCCGGCGGTGTGGCTGAGTACCGACAGGCCCATCAGGCGGCCGGCGGATTCCGCGGTGGGGATGACGTTGTTCGCGCCGGACTGCCGCAGGATCTGCGCGTTCTGCGATTCGCGCACCGCCGCGACGATCGTGCAACTGGGCTTGGCGAGCCGCCGGGCGGTGAGGGTGACCAGGACCGAGGTGTCGTCCTCGTCGGTGGCGACGATCACCCGGCCGGCCTTCTCGACGGCGGCGTCCTTGAGCACTTCCTCGCTGCGGGCATCGCCCACGATGCCGACGAGGCCGTCGCGGGTTGCCAGGTCGATGGAATCCCGGTCGGGTGCGACGACGATGATCGAGTTGCCGTCGTGCCCGGCGTCCTTGAGCGAACGGGCCGCGGATCGACCCTTGACGCCGTAGCCGACGACGATCGTGTGGTTCTCCACGTGTCTCCTCCAATTGCGGGTGCGCCACTCTTGTCGGGTGCGCTGGGTGAGCACCTCGATGGTGGTGCCGACCAGGACGATCAAGAAGATGAAGCGCAGCGGCGTGATGATGACGACGTTGACCAGTCGCGAGGACTGGCAGATGGGTGCGATGTCGCCGTAGCCGGTGGTCGACAAGCTGACGGTGGCGTAGTAGAAGGCGTCGATCCAGGTGATGTCGCCGATCTCGCCGCCGTCGCTGTAGCAGCCGCGGGACCAGTAGACGATTCCTGCGGTGAGGAACAAGGCGCCGATGGCGATCGCCAGGCGCACGCTGATGTTGCTGACCGGGCCCCACTTGCGGCCACCGAACAGCAGCAGTCGCTTACCGGTCTCGGTGAAGGCGCTGCCCGTGGCGCGGGAGTCGTCGAACTCTTCGCTCTTAGTCGGATCGCTTGCCAACGTCCACGCCTCGGGTGAGTTCGCTTCCCTCGAGGATCGTGGACAGGTGGGGTTCGAATGCGAGTCGGCGTCGAACGGCTCGCCGTTCGATGACGATCAGGGCACTCACGATGGCCACTCCCACGATCGCTACGGCACCCGTCACGGCACGCGGTGCACCGATCAATGTAACGGCTGTGGCGGCCAAGATCACCATCAGTAGCCAGCGCAGGGCGTGTCCGTCGTAGGAGGAACTCAATTTGGCGCCCAGCCACACGCCCGGGATCTGCCCGATGAGCAAGGAGACCACCACGGCCACGCTGATCGCCCCGAAGCCGGCGTGGGCCAAGGCGCCGGCGATGAGCATGGGTACGGCCTGGGTCAAATCGGTGCCGACCAGCACCGAGGGACGCAGCAGCGGGTAGAGCAGCAGCAGGGCGGTGACCACGAGGGACCCCGAGCCGACGCTGGTGGTTCCCACGAGCAGCCCGACCAGGACGCCGACGATCACGGTGGGTGCGATGCGCACGGGCAGGTCGGTGCCTTGCATGACCGGCGGGGCTTGGTCGGCGGCGGCGAGGCGTCGTCGTCGGGCGATGAAGTTCTTGGCCAACATGGCGCCCACGGCCAAGATGAGCACCCCACCGATCCAGATGCGGATGGTCTCCTCGGCTTCGTCGGTGTTCAGCACCGCGGCGAAGATCCACGTGCCGACCAGCACACCGGGGATCGATCCGACCGACAGCCACCACACCAGCCGCCAATGCACCGTGCGGGCCTTGGCGTGCACGAAGGCGCCGACGGGTTTCATCGCGGCGGAGGCCACGACATCGCTGGAGACCGCGGCGGCGGGGGGAACCCCGAACACCAGGACGAGCATCGGGGTGACCAGGGCGGCGCCGCCCATCCCGGTCAGGCCGACGAGCACGCCGGCGAGCAGGCCGCCGAAGGCCAGGATCGGGTCGATGGTCAAGCCGAGCAGGGTGAGGTCGGGGATCG
>CAJXNV010000200.1 GCA_913057155.1 uncultured Actinomycetes bacterium
TGTTCTTCGTTCCCGGCTACCTGACCGACCTGCTTGGTGCAGCCTTGTTGCTACCCGGCGTGCGCGCGGGTGTCGGGCGGTGGATGGCACGGCGCTTCAACCAGCAAGCGTGGTACTCCCGGTTTCCCGGATCCGGGGACGTCATCCGCGGCACGGTCATCATCGAGGACATGCGCCTCGACGACGACGCAGATCAGGCCGAGGACGACGACGATCACCCACCGCCCGAACTCGGACGGGGCTAGGGAGCCTTGCGTCGACTACGCGGACTTGGGCAGGTCCGCGGGAGTGTCGAGCAGGGCCAGGCGCTCTTCGAGGAGTTCCTCGAGGTCGGCGATCGAGCGTCGCTCGAGCAACATGTCCCAGTGCGTCCGCGTGGGGCGCTCGGCCTTGCGCTCTTCGGGCTCGATCTCCTCGGCGATAGCCGTCTCACCGCACCGGCAGGTCCATTCGCGGGGGATCTCATCGGCGTCGATGAAGTAGGGGACATCCGATACATGCCCTTCAGGGCACACATATCGGACGATCCGCCGCTCGGCTGGGGCGACGTGCTCGTCACGCTCGTAACTCAGGGCACCTAGGCGGGTGCCGCGCATCGACGTCTCGGCCATTGCTGCCTCCCTCGCGTTCGCGGTTACGACTATGACGCGCCTGGGACACGGGCGGTTCCCCGCCTGTCGTCACATGACGGTCAACGGTCGGTCAGGGGGCGGTCAGTCGCTTGGGGGGATAGCTAGCCGGCGAGTAGGGCCACGACCACGATGAGTACCGCGACCGCGGCACCGATCCCGATCCACGGCGCCACCTTGGAGGCACGGCGGTAGGCGGGCTTGCCGGTGCCGTCGGCGATCTGGCCGGCGGCCCGCAGGCGATCGTTCCCTCGCGCGATCCGGGCTGCCTGGGCTGCCCGTTCCTCGGCCGAGGCCTCCTTCGGACCGGCGGCTAGGAAGCCCTCCTCGGGGATGAAATCCGGGATCTCGGGGAGGTCGTCGTCCCCATTCGGTTCGGGAGGTGAAGCCGTCATATTTCTACTATCGCACGATCAGTCGGTGCCGGCGTCGAAGGCGGCGCCCTCCCACGCCTCCTCGCCCCGCTCGGCGATGCTCTCGGCTCCAGTGGACGCCTCGCTCGCGTGCTCGGTGCCCGCGATCTGCCCGGCGAACCCGGGGCGGATATCGCCGACCAATTCCACGTGACCGTCCCGCAGCGTTCCCAGTCCGGCATACATCTCGAGCTTGGCCCGCGAATCGGAGATGTCCAGGTTGCGCATCGTGAGCTGACCGATGCGATCGTCGGGACCGAAGGCGGCGTCCTCCGTTCGCTCCATGCTCAGCCGGTCCGGGTGGTAGCTGAACGCAGGTCCTTCGGTGTCCACGATCGTGTAGTCATCGCCGCGCCGAAGTCGCAATGTCACGCTTCCGGTGACGGCACTGGCGACCCACCGCTGCAAGGACTCGCGCAGCATCAGCGACTGCGGGTCCAGCCAGCGTCCCTCGTAGAGCAAGCGACCCAACCGGCGACCTTCGGCGTGGTAGTTCGCGATGGTGTCCTCGTTGTGGATCGCGCTGAGTAACCGCTCGTAGGCGATGAACAGCAGTGCCATGCCGGGTGCTTCGTAGATGCCGCGGCTCTTTGCCTCGATGATGCGATTCTCGATCTGGTCGGCCATACCGAGTCCGTGTCGACCGCCGATCGCATTGGCCTCGCGGACCAGCGCAACAGGGGAGTCGAACGTCTTCCCATTGATGGCAACCGGGCGTCCTTGTTCGTAGGTGATGGTGACGTCTTCGGTTGCGATGTCGACCGATGGATCCCAGAAACGAACACCCATGATCGGCTGGACGGTCTCCAGGGAGACGTCTAGGTGCTCGAGCGTCTTGGCCTCGTGCGTTGCGCCCCAGATGTTCGCATCGGTGGAATACGCCTTCTCCGCGCTATCGCGATAGGGGAGGTCTCGCTGGGTCAGCCATTCGCTCATCTCCGCGCGACCGCCGAGCTCTCGTACGAAGTCCTCATCCAGCCAAGGCTTGTAGATGCGCAATGCTGGGTTGGCCATCAATCCGTAGCGGTAGAACCGCTCGATGTCGTTGCCCTTGTAGGTGGAGCCGTCACCCCAGATGGACACACCGTCCTCGGCCATCGCC
>CAJXNV010000201.1 GCA_913057155.1 uncultured Actinomycetes bacterium
GCCCGGGTCTGTGCCGTTTGCGCTTGAACCTGCAAGAACATCGCCTCACGCACCCGACGCTCCGCGCTGCAGCCGCTGCGCATGGCCGCGCCCGCCTGGGCGGTGATCACTGCGGTCGTGGCTTGCACCGCCAGTTCCAAGGACTTCGCGCGAAGTTCCACGCGCCGCTCAGCTGACGCATCGCTTTCCATGGCCTGATACGCCTGGCTCCGCAGCTCGCGTGTGCGTGCCACAAGGTCGGCAACGAGATCCAGGATCTGCTGATCGCCGCGCCGTTCACCTGTGCCTTGCAGCTCCGACAGGGCGCCGCGAATCACCCCGAACGTCGCTGGATTCACATCCACGGTCTTCTTCGCGTCGGCGGCAGCCCACTCGTCGAAGTCCAGCACCGCGGCGACGTTCGTGTCGGCGATCTTCGTCGCATCGAGGGTCATGGGTCGGGTGTGCGTTCCGGACATCGCCAGCAACTTCAGTGGTTCGTGCACGTGCAAGCCCTCGAGGTAGGCCGGATCCCGCCCAGCCGCGAGGTAGCAGCACACGATGGAGTTCTCGTACTCCCCGCTACCACGCACCATCAACAACATGACGTCGGCGATATCCCAGGACGTCACCCAATCCAATTTCCCGGTAATCGCCCAGCCGCCATGTACCCGCTCGGCAACCGGATTGGGGGCGCCCGGGCGACGCAGGTGGGCGAAGGCAACCGACCCGAGGAACGTCCCGGCCTGTAGGCCCGGCAACCATCGGGCCTTGATCTCGTCCACCAGCGGGGCGTGATCCCCGGGCTCGGCCGCGGCGAGGGTCTTCATCGGGGTCTGGTGCTGGGCCCAGCAAAACCACACGGAGGCATCCGCCATCGCGATCCGTTCGGCTACCTCGCGCTGGCGGGCGGCGGGCTCGAGGGGGGAACCGAGCAGACCGACCGATGCGAGGGCATCGATCTCACTGCGCGGGATCCCCTCGGCATCGGACTGCGCCGCGCGATCGGCTACACCTGCGAGCACTTCCTCGGCAGCCGCGCTCAGCTGCCAATCCCCGACTGCGTCATCGGGCCCCACCACATCCATGTCCCCACGCTACGCGCAGCACCCCGTGACGCTTTTTCCCACTCCCTGGGAAATTGCACGCAGAAATCGGCGATTGCAGGAGTTTGACCGTCAATTTCCCAGGGAGTGGGAAAAACGTGGGGGGAGGGGGACCTGAGCGGTCTCGCTAGCGTTCCGTCCGTGGATTCACCGTTGGTCGCTCGGATGCGCGAACACGCCACGAGCGTCTTCGCAGAGATGTCCGATCTCGCGCGGCGCACCGAGTCGATCAACCTCGGCCAGGGATTCCCCGACACCGACGGCCCGGCCGAGATCGCCGAAGTAGCGCGCGCGTGTATCGCCGACGGGCGCGGCAACCAGTACCCACCGGCTCCCGGGATCCCGGAGTTGCGCCACGCGATCGCGGCGCATTCCGATCGGTTCTACGGACTCACGGTGAACCCGGACACCGACGTTGTCGTCACCACCGGCGCTTCCGAGGCGATCCAATCCGCGCTGCTGGCGCTCATCGAGCACGGCGACGAAGTGATCATGTTCGAACCGTGGTTCGACATCTACGCAGCAGGAATCTCGCTCGCGAACGGTGTTCGAGTCGGCGTCCCCTTCACGGGTCCGGACTTACGGCCAGACATCGACGCGCTCAGAGACGCCATTTCACCTCGAACCAAGGTCCTGCTGATCAACTCACCCCACAACCCCACCGGCGTGGTGTTCACCCAGCCGGAGCTCGAGGCCATCGCCGAGATCGCGATCGAACGCGACCTCATCGTCATCAGCGATGAGGCCTACGAGCACCTGTGGTTCGACACCCACCGGCACATCCCCATCGCCACGCTGCCGGGAATGTGGGAGCGAACGATCACCATCGGTTCGGGAGGCAAGACCTTCTCCTTCACCGGGTGGAAGGTCGGTTGGGCGTACGGACCATCCGCTCTCATCGGCGCTGTGAAGGTTGTGCGCCAGCACCTCTCCTTCGTGTCGGGTGGTCCCTTCCAGTACGCGATAGCGCACGGACTCGGCATGCCCGACCAGTACTTCAGCGAGTTCCGGCATGACCTCTCGGCCAAGCGCGATCTGCTCAGCGGCGGCTTGAC
>CAJXNV010000202.1 GCA_913057155.1 uncultured Actinomycetes bacterium
CGGCAAGCGCGCCGCCGGCCCACCCAAGAAGCACGGGAACATCCCGCTGTGAGCGAGGACAGCACGAAGTCGCCGATTACTCCTTCCAACATTCCGGGCCCCACCATCACCGCGGGGAATCCAACCGACGAGGAACTGGCCGTCGTCATCTCGCTGTTATCGCGCCTGCCGCAACAAGAGGTCGTCCAACCCAATCCGCCAAGCCACTGGTCCAACAAGGCGGCGATGATGCGCCCGCGCATCAACCCCGGCCTCGGCGCCTGGCGCGCGTCCGCCTTCCCCTACCAGCAGTAGCCGCACCAGCAGTGCCTCGCTTCGTTCTCGCCTCGCGGTCTCCAGCGCGCCTCGCGACGTTGCGCGCGGCCGGCATCGAACCCGAAGTGATCGTCAGCGATGTCGACGAGGAAGCGATCGAAGCCGGGCTACCCGAGGCAACACCCGCGGAACTCGCCCAAGTGCTGGCAACCGCCAAGGCCGAGGACGTTGCCGGGCGAGTGAGCGGCGAGGCGATCATCGTCGGCTGCGATTCGGTTTTCGAACTAGATGGGATCGCGTACGGCAAGCCCGGCAACGAGGCGACCGCGAGGGAACGGTGGCAAGGGATGTTCGGCCGTGCCGGAATCCTGCATACCGGTCACCAGGTGATCGATACCGCCACGGGCAAGCGCGCCGAGGCGACCACGAGCACCGTCGTGCACATGGGAACCCTGAGCGATCAGGAGATGACGGATTACCTCGCCAGCGGGGAGCCGCTCCAGGTAGCAGGCGGATTCACCCTCGATGGCCTCGGTGGAGCGTTCGTCGAGCGCATCGAAGGCGATCCATCCAACGTGGTCGGCATCTCCCTTCCCACTCTGCGGCACCTGTTGTCCCAGATCGGGACCGTCTGGACCCAACTGTGGTCCGTGAATCGCTAGAGTCCGTCCCCATGCGCAAGGTCTTGATCGCCAACCGCGGGGAGATCGCCGTCCGAGTGATCCGGGCCTGCCGAGACGAGGGCCTGACCTCCGTCGCCGTGTACGCCGACCCCGACCGTGATGCGCTGCACGTGCGCATGGCGGACGAGGCCTACGCCCTCGGCGGTGACAGCGCCGCCGAGACCTACCTGGACATCGCCAAGGTGGTCACCGCAGCGCAGCAGGCCAGCGCCGATTCGGTGCACCCCGGCTACGGCTTCCTTTCCGAGAACGCCGATTTCGCCCAAGCCGTCATCGATGCCGGACTCACCTGGATCGGCCCACCACCCCAGGCCATCCGCGATCTAGGGGACAAGGTCTCCGCCCGGCACATCGCCCAGCGCGCCGGTGCCCCCCAGGTGCCCGGCACCCCCGATCCGGTCCAGGGCTCCGACGAGGTGGTCGCCTTCGCCAAGGAGCACGGTCTGCCCGTTGCCATCAAGGCCGCCTTCGGTGGCGGCGGGCGTGGCTTGAAGGTCGCCCGCACCCTGGAGGAGATCCCCGAGCTCTACGACTCCGCGGTCCGTGAGGCGGTGGCCGCCTTCGGTCGCGGTGAGTGCTTCCTGGAGCGCTACCTCGATCGTCCGCGGCACGTCGAGACCCAGGTCCTCGCGGACCAGCACGGCAACGCCGTGGTCGTATCCACCCGCGATTGCTCACTTCAGCGCCGGCACCAAAAGCTCGTTGAGGAAGCCCCGGCCCCGTTCTTGAGCGACCAGCAGGTCGAATCCCTGTACGCAGCCAGCAAGGCGATCGTCAAGGAAGCCGGCTACTACGGCGCCGGCACCTGCGAGTTCCTCGTCGGCGAGGACGGCGTCATCTCCTTCCTGGAGGTCAACACCCGCCTGCAGGTCGAGCACCCGGTGAGCGAGGAAGTCACCGGCATCGACCTGGTCCGGGAGCAATTCCGCATCGCCCGTGGCGAGAGCATCGACTTCGATGACCCGCAGGTGCGCGGGCACTCCATCGAGTTCCGCATCAACGGCGAGGATCCCGGCCGCGGCTTCCTGCCCGCCCCCGGCTCGCTGACCAAATGGGAGCTGCCCAGCGGCCCGGGCGTGCGGGTGGATGCCGGATTCCGTGCCGGCGATGTGATCGGTGGCAACTTCGATTCCCTGCTCGCCAAGTTGATCGTCACCGGCAAGGACCGCACCGAAGCCCTCGAACGGTCGCGCCG
>CAJXNV010000203.1 GCA_913057155.1 uncultured Actinomycetes bacterium
CTACAACCACGCGGCGATGAAGTCCTACCGCGCCGTGGGATTCCGCGACTACGGGCATTTCGCAACCGTGTTGTTCTGATTAGTCCTGTCGTTGGTCTACGGAGTTCCAAGATCGACAACGAAACGGAATTTCGGCATCGGCCAAGTCGATCCCTCCTTCGATCCCTCCTTCGATCCGTCGTCGGCATCGATGAAGGCCGACACGGACGGCGCCTCCTTCGGTGGTGTGGTCTCGTCGAGCAAAGTGGCGCGAAAGACCAAGGCTCCATCGGTGCGCAGCCGTGGATTTTCGATCGTCGCGGGCACACTGCTTTGGTCGACGCCGTCGGTGATCTCGATAACGGCGTTCGGTGGGTCCCGATGAAAGCCAACGGGGCCCCACGCCCGAAGGAAGGATTTCAGCGAAACCGTGCCAGCATCGCGAACTGGGCGATCGGTGAACCAGGTGACTCGATTCGCGGGTTCGGCGATCGTCACGACATAGCCGAATGGGACGCCCGGTTCCGGTAACTGCCGAAATCGGACGTCCTCACCGGCCATGGTGAACAGGACGCTGACACCGTTCTCGAAGTCCGGATCTTGGGCGGCAGCGTGCGGGACTACCGTCCAGGCGATCGCCGAAGACGCGATGGCTACGAGTAGTGCGAACCCGCGACGTAGGCGCATTGGGTCACGATAGGCGCTCCAGTCCGCACTAGGCTGTCGCGGTGATCTTGCGCATGTCGACGCTGCTGCTGCGCACGCTGCGTGACGACCCTGCCGATGCCGAAGTGCCCAGCCACCGACTGCTGGTGCGTGCCGGCTACGTGCGCCGCGTAGCTCCCGGCATCTTCTCCTGGCTGCCGCTGGGCTATTTGACCTTCCGCAACGTGGAGAACGTGGTGCGCGAGGAGATGGACGCGGCTGGTTTCCAGGAGGTGCACTTCCCGGCGCTGATCCCCAAGGAGCCGTACGAGGCGACCAATCGGTGGGTCGAGTACGGCGACAACCTGTTCCGACTCCAAGATCGCCGGGGCGGTGATTACCTGCTCGGTCCCACCCATGAGGAACTGTTCACGCTCATGGTCAAGGGGGAGTACTCCTCCTATAAGGATCTGCCGCTGGTGATCTACCAAATCCAAACCAAGTACCGCGACGAAGCCCGCCCGCGGGCGGGCATCCTGCGCGGCCGGGAGTTCGTGATGAAGGACTCCTACTCCTTCGATGTGGACGATGCCGGCCTCGAGCGCTCCTACCAGCGTCACCGCGATGCGTACATCTCGACATTCGACCGGCTGGGCCTGGAGTACGTGATCGTCTCGGCGATGTCCGGCGCGATGGGAGGCTCGGCGAGCGAGGAGTTCCTGGCGCCCACCGAGGTCGGCGAGGACACCTTCGTGCGGTGCGCCTCCTGCGGTTTCGCGGCGAACGTGGAAGCGGTCTCGGTGCCGCAGGCCGATGAGGTGGCCGTTGCCGCTGGGCCCGCACACGTGGAGGACACACCCGACACCCCCACCATCGAGACGTTGGTGGCGGTGTCGAACGAGCGGCCGGAGTTGGCCAGGGCCGACGGCGCGGAATGGACCGCCGCCGACACCTTGAAGAACGTGATCGTGATGCGGGTGGATGTCGATGGCAGCGAGCGCCCACTGGCGATCGGTGTGCCCGGCGACCGGGAAGTCGACGAACGCCGCCTGGAGGCCGCGGTGCATCCGGCACAGATCCGCGCGTTCGAGGAGGAGGACTTCACATCGAACCCGGCCTTGGTCAAGGGCTACATCGGCCCGGGCACCCTGGGCAGTGCGGGTGCATCGGGGATCGAGTACCTGCTCGATCCGCGGATCGCACGCGGATCGGCGTGGATCACCGGCGCGAACGAGCCCGGCCGGCACGTCTACGACCTCGTCTACGGGCGTGATTTCGAAGCCGACGGCGTGATCGATGTCGCCGAAGTGCGTGCGGGGGACACCTGCCCATCGTGCGGAGCCGAAGTGGAGATCGCGCGGGGCATCGAGATCGGCCACATCTTCCAGCTCGGACGTAAGTACGCGCAGGCACTGGGCCTGCAGGTGCAGGACGAATCCGGGGAACTGGTGACCGTGACCATGGGGTCCTACGG
>CAJXNV010000204.1 GCA_913057155.1 uncultured Actinomycetes bacterium
GCAGCGGTGGCGCCCGCCACCACGGTCCCGGCGGCAAGGAGGGAAGCGACGGACAGCGATGCACCTGCGGCGCGGAGATTCCTCATGCTCCCAACCTACTGGCCGGCACCTGGATCGGTGAGCAGCCCGAGGGAACGGGCGCGGGCAGCGGCCTGCATCCGGTCGGAGACCCCGGTGCTGCGCATCACCCGTTGCAGTTCCTGTTTGATCGTCGATGCGGAGAAGCCCAGAGCCAAGGCGATGGAACTGTTCGACTTCCCTGTCTCCACCAAGCGCAGGATCTGCTGCTGACGTTCGGTCAGGTGCAACAGTCCCGGGTCTTGCCGCCGCAAGCGGTCGGTTCGCGGTGAGGGGGAGTCCGGATGGGTCATCCACAGACCCAGGGCCGAGGAGATGCCATCGAGGACGGCGAAGTCGAGCGAACTCCAAGAGCGCTTCGATCGGGTGATTCCACCGAAGGCGCCGATCGCCGTTCCCTGCAGAATGATCGGGGCGCTGATGACCTGTCCGATGCCGAATCGATCCATGAAGCCCTGCCAGAGCGGCTCGTCCACCTGCAGCACCTCGAAGTGCGTGGTGACCTCCTCGATCTCGTCGATGATCACCTCCCCCTCGCGCACACACCGGCTGAAGGGGGTGGGGACGGTCAGTGGCACGCGCCAGTAACCGTCGATCTCCCCTTGGGTGTAGCCGCAGGTGCCGTGCAACTCCAGGGAGCCACCGACCACCCGCGTAAGGGAGACCGCCCCGGCATCGAACGTGGCCATCGGACCTAGCAGCAAGGCGCGGGCGACATCGTCCGGTTCCGGAAGGCTAGCCAGGAAGCGCAGGAACTGCGGTAGCCCGAATGCGCTCATGCTCTGGCTTGCCCACGCATCCATCCGTGGCTCCACTTCTCCAACTGCGGCCTTGTCCCAGGCATGCCCGACTGTAGAACCCACTTTGCCGCCGAAGTGTCCGATTTTCGAGAGATCCTGCCCACATGCCCATCGCGGGGGAATGGGCACGCTGGTGGGGGTAGGCGATGAAGGCCCACCCCCACCAGCGAATTACGGTACGTAGGTGACCCTGTCCGCCGCGCTCGTGCGCCGCGCACCCAAGGTGCTCTTGCACGATCACCTCGACGGCGGCCTGCGACCACAAACCGTGATCGAACTCGCCGAGCAGGCCGGCTACCGCGACCTTCCGGCCACCGAGGCCACCGAACTAGCCAGGTGGTTCGCCGAATCGGCCTACTCCGGATCCCTCGAGCGCTACCTGGAGACCTTCCAGCACACCGTCGGCGTTACCCAAACCGCCGACGCCCTTGCCCGGGTGGCACGGGAGTGCGCCGAGGATCTCGCCGCGGACGGCGTGGTCTACGCCGAAGTGCGCTTCGCCCCCGAACTGCACGTACAAGGTGGCCTCACCCTTCACGAGGTGATCGATGCCGTCCTCGCCGGCTTCCAGCAAGGAACCGACAAGGCCAACGACGACGGCCACTGGATAAGAATCGGCGTGCTGCTGACCGCCATGCGCACCGCCACCCATTCCAAGCAGATCGCCGAACTGGCCGTGGAGTACCGCGATAGGGGCGTGGTCGGATTCGATATCGCCGGCGCGGAGGCTGGCTTTCCTCCCACCCGTCATCTCGATGCCTTCGAGTACTTACGACGCGAGAACGCCCACTTCACCATCCACGCTGGGGAGGCCTTCGGCCTTCCCTCCATCTGGGAGGCGATCCAATGGTGCGGGGCCGATCGTCTCGGCCACGGGGTGCGCATCGTCGACGACATCGACACCACCGATCCCGATAATCCGCGACTCGGCTTGCTCGCGGCCTATGTGCGCGACCGCCGGATCCCCCTGGAGTTGTGCCCGTCGAGCAACGTGCAGACCGGTGCCGCCGCGTCCATCGCCGAGCACCCGATCGGTCTGCTGCGCAGCCTCAACTTCCGCGTCACCTTGAACACCGATAACCGCCTGATGTCCGGCACCTCCATGACCCGGGAGATGGAACTGTGCTGCGAAGCCTTCGGCTGGACCCTCGATGACCTGCAATGGCTGACAGTGAACGCCATGAAGAGCGCGTTCCTGCCGTTCGATGAGAGGCTGGA
>CAJXNV010000205.1 GCA_913057155.1 uncultured Actinomycetes bacterium
GTCCAGTCGATGATGCGTCGCGCGTGTTGAGCATCGATCCCCTTTCGCACCTTCTGCAATCCGGTTGCGCACGCTGCGAGCGCCGCCGAATCCGAAAGCGGAGGAGTCGCCGCGAGGTCCGCCACCACCGATGCGAGTGAGGCGAAGACGGCGTCCGACTCTTCACGTTGACGGACTACCGACAGTTCGATTTCACTCAGCTGGGATTCCCGTGCCGAGATCACGGCACTGACCCATGTGACCAGGAGTGTGGAGGCGATCGCCCCGGTCATCGTAAGCGCTGCGATGACGATGACCGAGGGTGTCGAGCCCGGGGATCGCAGGAGGATGGAGCCGATTGCTCCTACCGCTCCTGCCCAGCACGCAATCACTACCAGCGAGACGGCGGCGGTTGCCGAGCGACGCCAGGGCAGGTGAGCGAACCAGGCATAGGCACCCGACGCGGTGACCAGGGCGATCGGTAGGGCCACGGATGTGGACTCGACGAGGGTGACGGCCAGCCACACCAGCAAGATCATGGCCAGCAACAAGGCGATCGGGAAGCGAAGCCTCGCCCGGAAGACCGCCCGGGATTCACCGATCCAACTGACCAACGGAAACTGAGCGGATACCTGTTGGTCGAGTTGTGCTTCGAAGTGATCGCCTGCTTGTCCGTGGTGGCCTATCGAGACTTGCCACCACTGCGAGGTCGATAAACGCGTCTGCCCACTCATTTCCATGACATCGAGACGCTCGATGGCCGGCTGCAGGGAAGTGTCGTCACCCAGCCGGGAGATGAAGTCACGAAGGGCACGCCTGAGGGACCACTCGCTGATACGCAACTTCTCGAGCTCCGCGAGTCGATCGATGAGTTCAGTTCGTCTCTCGCGATACCTGTCCGACTGATCGAGGAGTAATGACGCAGGCAGGCAAACCAGGAGACCACCCATCAGCACGGCTATCGAGAACGCGGGACCGCTACCCACCGGTGGGATCGCCAGGATCGCGGCTCCAGTGGCGAAGCCCAGCAGGAAGATCACTCCGATCGATAGGTGGAATCCCACCGCGACCGGCACCGGCACCGGATGCCGAGACCGGTTTCGCAGGAAAGTCACGTGGGCAAGCGCGGCGTACCCGGCCGCGATGACGGCAGTTGCCATGGTGATGGCGAAAGCGTCTACCGCAGCCTCGATCCCAGGCCTGCCCGCTACGGAGAAGGCAGCCAAGGTCGTGGCCAGCAGGACGATAAGGGCATCCCCGATGGCGACCGCTTGCCACGAGAGGGCACGACGGCCTCCCAGCCGGGCGCGTAACGAGACGGCCGGCAGCGCATTCGACCCGGGCTCCGGACTTGGTGGCTTCACAGCACCTGCAAGCCTGACCAAAGGGTGAATATTCGGCTACTTTCCCATCCACAGCGGGGTGCTAGTGCCCCATAATCGCTACGCATCATCGTCTGCCGTAACGGGCGTCGATCCACCTACCCTCAAGCCCCCGGAGGAAGCAATGCAGGTCGATATCAAAGCGGGCCCCGCCTTCGCGTACGGAGAGATCACCCTGGCGCCGAGTGCCGCTGTGCGCGTGGAGGCCGGTGCGATGGCCATGCAGCGAGGAGACATCACGATCGCCACGTCGACCCAGGGCGGATTCCTCAAGGGGCTGAAGCGCAGCCTGGGTGGCGAGAGCTTCTTCGTCAACGATTTCTCCGCCGGATCCGGTGGGGGCGTCGTCGGCGTCGCGGCAGCGCTGCCAGGTGACATGACCGTGGTGGATCTTCCAGGCAACAACTCCCTCATGGTCCAGTCCGGCTCGTGGATCGCCTCCGATCCAGGGGTGGACGTGGATTCGAGTTGGGGAGGTGGCAAGACCTTCTTCAGCGGCGAGGGACTGGTGCTGTTGAAATGTTCAGGACAAGGCCAGGTGCTCGTTTCCGCGTACGGCGCCATCATCGACGCCACCTTGCAGGCCGGCGAGACAATGACCCTGGACACCGGTCACGTGGTCGCTTTCGACGAGACCATTCAGTACTCGGTGCGCAAAGCGGGCAGCTGGAAGACCAGCATCCTCGGCGGTGAGGGGCTCGTGACCGACTTCACCGGCCCCGGTCG
>CAJXNV010000206.1 GCA_913057155.1 uncultured Actinomycetes bacterium
TCACACGTCGGACCAGCATCGTCGAAGACGAAGGTGGCGGTGAGGACCTGGTTCGTTCCTACCTGGCCGTTACCGGCACTGAGAGTGGTTGTGCCTTCGTTGGCAAGCGCCGAGCCTGCCACCGCGATCTGCGAGGCCATAAGCGCTAGACCGACGAGGCCTGCCGAGACAGCCGTCGTCTTCGATGATTTGGTTCTCAAGGTCGAGTCCTTCCGAAGTGGTTCACATGGTGTTGGGATGAGGCGGGCTCATCCTAGACAACCTGCCTACCGTTCGGGCGATGACACGAATCCGCAGTTGGATCATCGGTAGCCTCCCGGCATGATTCGCGAGGCGACACCTTCGGACATATCGGCTATTCACGACATGGTCATCGAGCTCGCCGTCTACGAGAAGGAGCCCGACGCGGTCACGGCCACCCCCGCCGATCTCGAAGGCGCGTTGTTCGGGGAGAAACCGGCGCTCTTCGCCCACGTGGCCGAGGACGAAAGCGGCGCGATCGTGGGCTTCGCGTTGTGGTTCTTGAACTACTCCACCTGGCTCGGCAAGCACGGGATCTACCTCGAGGACCTGTACGTCAAGCCCGAGCACCGTGGTGCCGGCTACGGCAAGGCCCTGCTGGCGCACCTCGCGGGTATTTGCACAGAACGTGGCTACGGCCGTCTCGAGTGGTGGGTCTTGGATTGGAACACCTCTGCGCGCGGCTTCTATGAATCCATCGGCGCGAAAGGCCTGAGCGAATGGATCCCCTACCGAGTCACCGGCGACGCCCTTACCGAACTAGCCGCATCGCGAACCATGGACTGAAGGCGCGAGTCGCTCAAGGCGTAGCCAGGTGCCGCGCCTTCGTGTTTCCTCAAAACGGGGGCGCGGGCTCTGGTCTTCGATCCGGTTGAGGCTCAGGGCTGCGATCCGGTGCGGGTGGATCGTTAGACGTCGGTGTGGATGCCTGTGTATTCGCCGGTGTATTCACCGGTGTGAATGCCGGTATGGACGACAGCGAAGCGGCCACAACCTGGGCGAACTGTTGTTGCAAGGTGATCTCGACGATCGACCGTGGCCGATGTCGGTAGCGGCGACCTTGCGGTGAGGTCCAACTGCAAGCGCCGTCGTCGCGAGAGTCATCGATCTGCCATCCACCGTGCGTCTTGAGTTGATGGTGGCGGGTGCACAAGGCTCCGAGGTTCGCCGGGTCCGTCGGGCCGCCGTCGTCCCACGCCTCAGCGTGGTCGATCTGACTCGCGCGCGCCGAACGACCGCACCCGGGGAAGCGACATCCGCGATCGCGTCCCACGATGAATTCGCGAAGGCGATCGGGAAGTCGGTATCTGGTGCGTCCGCATCCACTCAACACCCCGGTCACCGGGTCGACCTCGAGCTTGCGCAAGGTCACCGATACGGATGGATCGGCGATGAGATCTCGTAGCTCCGCCCAGTCGACTTCGGCGTCGTCGATAGTGGCGCTGTCGAAGCCATCGATCATCGAGGCGACGAGGTGGGCGAGGGAGGCGTCGGCATCGTGGGCATCGTGGGCATCGCCGGAATCGTCGGAAGCGCTGAAGTCGTCGGAGGCGCCGCGGCCGCGCAAGGCGCCGACGGAGTGCGGCGTCGTCCCCGGACTCTGCGGGTACTGCGGAGTGCTTCCCAACGCGGGAAGCACGACGTCCAGGCGTACTTCGGGTGAAACCCCGCCAAGGACCAGGCGAGCCAGGGCCTGCGCACGCCGCTCGCCAACGGACAGGGATTCGTCGTCGATGAGCGCGGCTTCCTTGCCGACGGACTCCATGACCGCATGCGCGGCCGGAGTGGACAAACGCGCCAAGAGAACGGAGATGCCATCTGCCTCCTCCACGATCTGCACGTCGCGAGTGCAACGCGCCTGCTTACGGCGCTGCTTGGCTCCCGCGGCATCGAGGCGAGTGACCGCCCGCTTCGCAGCGGCGCGCGTTTGTGCCACGGTGCCGCGACGTGCGACGCGTAGAACCCGCTCCTCGAATGCCTCGCACATCTGCGCGTA
>CAJXNV010000207.1 GCA_913057155.1 uncultured Actinomycetes bacterium
CGGTTATCCACCGCGAGGGTGATCGAGTGGATGAGTTCGCTGGCGTTGGGTGCGACGATCACTCCACCGGCGACGATCTGGGAACCCTTGCGCGCGAAGAGTTTCACGAAGCCATCGCGGTGGCCGTGCATCTTGGCGCGGGCGTTCGTCTTCAGCGGCAGCATGATGTGCTCGCCGCGGAACTCGCCTTCCTCTAGATCATGCTGCTGCAGGCCCACGGTGGCGATCTCCGGTTCGGTGAAGATCGTGCTGGAAACAGCAGCGGCATCGAGAGGGCTGACCGCATCACCGAGTGCGTGGTACATCGCGATGCGGCCTTGCATCGCGGCAACGGAAGCGAGCATGTTCACACCGGTGCAGTCCCCGGCGGCGTAGATGTGGCGGGCACTGGTGCGCGAGACCCGATCGACGGTAATGAAGCCACGCTCGTCGGTTGCTACTCCCGCCTCCTGAAGGCCGAGATCCTCGGTGTTGGGCAGGGAACCGACGGCCATCAGCACGTGGGTGCCCTCGATGGTGGTGCCGTCGTTCAGGGAGACGCTGACGGTGGCGCCGTCGCGGGTAGCTGCCAGGGCGCGGGTGCGGGACTTCACGTGCAGACCGCGCCTGGCGAATACCTCCTCCAGGACGCGGGCGGCGTCGCTGTCCTCGCCGGGCAGCACTTGATCACGGGAGGACACCAAGGTGACCTCGCTGCCGAGCGCATGGAAAGCACTGGCGAACTCGGCGCCGGTGACCCCGGAGCCGACCACGATCAGATGACGGGGGAGTTCGGTGAGGTCGTAGACCTGCTCCCAGGTGAGGATGCGTTCGCCGTCGGGCATGGCTTCGGCCAGCACGCGCGGGCGGGCACCGGTGGCGATCAAGATGGTGTCGGCCGAGATCGTCTCGACTGGACTTGCTTCGCCGTCGGTGGTGGTGACGGTGACGGTGTCGTGGTTTATGAATCGACCGTGCCCGTGGATGACCTCCACGCCTGCCTCAGCGAGTGAGGCCTTGATGCCGTTGCTTTGGGCTCGGACGAGTTCCATGATCCGCTTGTTGACGGTTGCCAGATTCGCGCTGAAATCGGCGTTGTCGGCAGGGTGCCCATCGATCTGCACACCGAGATAGCCCGATGCGGCGGCGTCGTCGATGGCTTCGGCGGTAGCGATCAGCGTCTTGCTGGGCACGCAGTCGGTGAGGACCGCCGAGCCGCCGATGCCGCCGGAACTGATGAGCGTGACGTGCGCGCCGAGTTGGCGCGCGACCAGCGCACCCTCGTAACCCCCGGGCCCATCGCCGATGATGACCACTTTCGATGCATCCGACACGCAGCCATTGTCTCGCAGGCCTTCATTTGCGGGCTCGTGGTCCCTACCCTGGAGGCCATGGCCCTCTACGCCGCGTACGGGGTGAACTTGGACCCGCATCGGATGGCCGAGCGCGCCCCCGCCTCGCCGATGCACGGCACCGGCTGGCTGCGTGGCTGGCGGATGACCTTCGCGGGGGAGGAGCTCGGGTTCGGTGGGGCGTTGCCCACGGTTGTCGAGGATGCGTCGTCGTCGGTATTCGTGGCGGTCTATGACGTGATCGAACTCGACGAGAAGCGTCTGGATATGTGGGAGGACGTCGAGATCGGGTTCTGGCGCAAGGTGCGGGTGCGGGTGGACACCATGGACGGCCAGGTACTCGCGTGGTTGTACTGCCTCGATGCCTACGAAGGTGGGCTGCCGCAGGCCGAGCAGGTGTTCGCAATAGCCGACGCCGCTGCTGCGGCGGGAGCCCCGGATGATTACGTCAAGTGGTTGCGGTCGTTGCTCACTGCCTAGTCCGTCCCGTGTCCGCGTCGGTGAGCGCCGACATATCTGATAAAGTCGGCGAAAGCCGACACCCAGCCTTGTGTCGGCGAAAGCCGACATCTGGGGGTTCGGATGCGCATGTCCTCGGTCGCGGAGTTGTCCGGTGCCGTCCGGAGTTTGCGCACGCAGCGCGGATGGACGCAGGCCGAGTTGGCGCAGCGAGCGAACGTCAG